>NZ_JBFUAE010000002.1:0-520282 GCF_056406435.1 Pseudomonas sp. P1_C12
CTCCTACAGTTGATTGGTGTCTGGCGCGAAACCAGCGATCACCCTCAATCCCTTGTAGGAGCTGGCTTGCCAGCGAAAGCGGTCTGTCAGGCAACGTCGATGTTGAATGGGCCGGCCTCTTCGCTGGCAAGCCAGCTCCTACAGTTGATTGGTGTCTGGCGCGAAACCAGCGATCACCCTCAATCCCTTGTAGGAGCTGGCTTGCCAGCGAAGGCGGTCTGTCAGGCAGCATCGATGTTGAATGGGCCGGCCTCTTCGCTGGCAAGCCAGCTCCTACAGAGGCTACATCGCCTAGCTGCGGGCAAACGCCACGGCCTTCTGGAATTGCTCGTCCGTCGGGCGTACACCGGTGTAGAGCACAAACTGCTCCAGTGCCTGGATCGCGATCACTTCCAGGCCGGTGATGACCCGCTTGCCTTCGGCACGAGCACGCACGATCAGCGGTGTTTCCGAGGGAATCGCCACCACATCGAACACAGTTTCCGCTTTTTCGATCACGTCCGCCTCAAAGGCCAGTTGATCGGCCTCCGGTCCTCCCGTCATGCCAATCGGGGTGACGTTGACCAGCATCTGCGGGCGACGATTCCCCAGCTCTGCCTGCCACTCATACCCCAACGACTGCGCCAGCGCCTGGCCGGCGCGCTCGTTGCGGGCCACGATCAGGCCGTTTTCATACCCGCCATCGCGCAAGGCGCTCGCCACGGCCTTGGCCATCCCGCCGCTGCCGCGCAAGGCAAAGGTCGAGTCCTTGGGCACCTGGTGTTTTTCCAGCAACTGGGCCACGGCGATGTAATCGGTGTTGTAGGCCTTGAGATGACCGTCGGTGTTGACGATGGTGTTGATCGATTGAATGGCGGCGGCCGACGCGTCGAGTTCATCCACCAGGGCAATACAGGCTTCCTTGAACGGCATCGACACGCCACAGCCACGAATCCGCAGGGCACGAATGCCGGCAACGGCACCCGGCAGGTCCTGGCTGGCAAAGGCCTTGTAGTAAAAATTCAGGCCCAGCTGTTCATACAGATGATTATGAAAACGCAGACCAAAGTTCCCGGGGCGTCCTGAAAGGGACATGCACAGCTGGGTGTCTTTGTTGGGGTTCATCTGCATGGGGAAGCTCCTTCAAGTGCACTTTTCGGATGGACGGGATTAGCCCCCCATCGGGTTCTGATCGATCATATAAGCCTGATTACATGGACTTACACAGACCGGTAAGAAAGTCGGTACCGACCTTACACAAAATTTACCTAACGGCCGTGCTGATTCTCGAAAAAAGCTGTCTTAGAAGTATCCCCGCGACAATCCCTGGGTCTATTGCAGACACAGGCGCCGGGCTGAAGAACCGAGGAACTATCATGATCCGTAAAGTCCCCACAGTAGCCTTGCTGATCGGCGCCCTCGCTATCGCAGGACAGGCGCAAGCCCATGGTGGTGGTAATTACTGGCAGGGCCCGGCGGTGTTTGGCGCGATCGTCGGTACTGCCATTGTCGGCTCGGCCCTGATCAACGCCAACCGCCCGGTTTATGTCGCACCGCAACCGGTCTACTACCAGCCCGCGCCGGTTTATTACGCACCACCGCCTCCGGTTTACTACCAGCCGGCCCCGGTCTACGTGCAGCAACCGATCTACTACCGCCCGGCTCCGGTGTACTACGGACCACCCCATGGTTACTACGGCCCGCCTCGCGGCTACTACGGCCATCACTACGGCCGCTGGTAACGGACTCATCAGGCCCCGCTGAAACAGCGGGGCTTTTTTATCCCTTTTTTCGGTGCAGGTCTGGATAAATCTCGCCAAGGTCGCTATCGGGACAATGCCCGTGGTGGAAACGGGCAAGATGGACTCGACCCGTTTTCTGCCGTGCGGCAAAAAACGGTCATATTTTTGTCATGACAGTTGCGCAAGCTCGGCTCTGTCCGTCGATAACAGGTTGATAACAACAAGGACGACCACATGCCAACGCAAAACCCGCACCGCATCGTCGGTCTGTGCACCTCCAGCAAGGTCTACAACGCACTGACCGAACTCAAGCACCTTGAAGGCCATCGCAGCGCCAAGTTTCTCTCGCTGCTGACGCAAAGCCTGGTGCGCAAGGGCCTGCTCAACGAGCAGGAAGTGGTTCATATGCTCGATCAGGTGGTCAGCTGACCGACCAACGGTCGTTTGCCCCCGCTGGCATCAATGACCACTATCGAAAGCGTTGATTACCCCTCATGGCACACGGACCTTAAAGTAGCTCCACAGATTGATGGAGGTACTTGTCATGTCCAAGGTTCAGATCATGTCCGTTATCGGCAGCGCGGTTCCCCCACAGCTCAGGGAGCTGGGCATGCTCGCCTGCTGGTACCTCGTGCAGGACGGCGTGCCAATCAGCGGCCCGCTCACTTCGCTGCCCGCCGCCCAGGCATTGTCGCAACGCATCGGCACCGGCCAGTCCGGCAGGCTCAGCGCCTAAGGCAGCTGCACCCGCGGTTTGGTTTCAATGAAAATGGCCCAGCTCGACATGAACAGGGCCGTGATCAACGGGCCGATGACAAAGCCGTTCAGGCCGAAAATCGCCAGGCCGCCGAGGGTCGAAATCAGGATCATGTAGTCCGGCATCCTGGTGTCCTTGCCCACCAGAATCGGTCGAAGCACGTTATCCACCAGGCCGATCACGAAGACCCCGAACAATCCCAGCACCACGCCCTGCCAGATCGCCCCGGTGAGCAGGAAAAACACCGCCACTGGCGCCCAGACTATTCCCGCCCCCACCGCCGGCAGCAGGGACAGAAACGCCATCAACACCGCCCAGAGCAATACGCTGGGGATGTCCAGAAACCAGAAAATCAGACCGCCCAGTGCGCCTTGCGTGATAGCCACCAGCAGGTTGCCCTTCACCGTGGCCCGCACCACACGATTGAACTTGAGCTGCAAACGACGTTTCTGCTGTTCCTGCAACGGCACCGCCAGACGCACCTTGCGTGCCAGTTCTGCACCGTCGCGCAGGAAGAAAAACAGCAGGTACAGCATGATGAAAAAACTGACGACGAACTCGAAGGTACCCTGGCCAAAAATGAAGGCCTGCGCCGCCAGCTCCTGACCGCCGGTCATCGCGCTTTTGACGATTTTCTCTCGCAGCCCGTTCAACTCGCCCATGCCGAAGCGATCCAGCAGATGCTGGAAATACGGCGGCAGGCTGTGCTTGAACTGCGACACGTACCCGGCAATATCGAGTTCGCCGCTCTCGACGCTTTTGTAGAGTGCCGCGCCCTCCTGAACCAGCAAGGCGCTGATGATGATCACCGGCAGAATCGCAATCACCAGGCAAATGCTCAATGTGCACAGCGACGTGAGGTTGCGTTGCCAGCCGAACTTCTCTTGCAGCCGGCGCTGCAGTGGCGCAAAGACGATGCCGAGGATCACCGCCCAGAACACCGCGCCGTAAAACGGCAGCAAGATCCAGATGAACGCAGCGCTCACCAGCACCAGCAAAACCGTCAGTGATTTGTCTTGTAGGGGCGTTTCGTTCATGACCGATCCGTGCCAGAGAGGACGAAAAACTTCCGCCCTGATATTTAGTCCACTACGGCTCGCGCGAGTGCCATCGGTTTGTTGAACAAGCATAGATCCAGGTCAATAAACCCTCGCCACCGAACGTTTACCCTGCGCGGCTTTTGCGACCGACTCCGCCATGAACCTCTCCGCGCCAGAACTGCTCGCCCCCGCCGGCACCCTGAAAAACATGCGTTACGCCTTCGCCTACGGCGCCGATGCCGTGTACGCCGGTCAGCCGCGCTACAGCCTGCGGGTGCGCAACAACGAATTCGACCACACCAACCTGGCCCTCGGCATTCGCGAGGCTCAGGCTCAGGGCAAGCGCTTTTACGTGGTGGTGAACATCGCGCCGCACAACGCCAAGCTCAAGACCTTCCTCAAGGACCTTGAACCGGTGATCGCCATGGCCCCGGATGCGCTGATCATGTCCGACCCCGGCCTGATCATGCTGGTGCGTCGACACTACCCGCAGATGCCGGTCCACCTTTCGGTGCAGGCCAATACGGTGAACTGGGCGAGCGTCGAGTTCTGGCAGCAGCAAGGCCTGAGCCGGATCATCCTGTCGCGGGAGCTGTCGCTGGAAGAAATCGCCGAGATCCGCGAACAGGTGCCGGCCATGGAGCTAGAGGTGTTCGTGCACGGCGCGTTGTGCATGGCCTATTCCGGGCGCTGCCTGCTGTCGGGCTACATGAACCGGCGCGATGCCAATCAGGGCAGTTGCACCAATGCCTGTCGCTGGAAATATTCAGCGCAACCGGCCACCGAAAATCAGCTCGGCGAGATCGTCCAGACATTCGATCCCGAACCGACCCTGGGCATCGGCGCGCCTACCAACCAGGTGTTCCTGTTGCAGGAAGCCGATCGTCCCGGCGAACAGATGCCCGCCTTCGAAGACGAGCACGGCACTTACATCATGAACGCCAAGGACCTGCGCGCCGTGCAGCACGTCGAACGCCTGACGCACATGGGCGTGCACTCCCTGAAAATCGAAGGCCGGACCAAATCGCACTTTTATTGCGCGCGCACCACCCAAGTGTATCGCCGGGCCATCGACGACGCGGTGGCGGGCCGGGCCTTCGACCGCGGCCTGATGACCGACCTGGAATCCCTCGCCCAGCGCGGCTACACCGAAGGTTTTCTGCGCCGGCATGTGCATGACGAGTACCAGAACTACCAGAACGGCAGCTCGGTGTCGGAGCGCCAGCGGTTTGTCGGTGAACTGACGGGCCAGCGCCGGGATCGACTGGCCGAGGTCAAGGTGAAGAACCGCTTCGGCCTGGGCGACCACATGGAACTGATGACGCCCAAGGGCAACTTCCACTTCGATCTGCATCAGTTGCAAAACGCTAAAGGTGAAGCGATCGACGAAGCGCCGGGCGATGGGCATACGGTGTATTTGCCGATACCGGATGCGGTGGATCTGGAGTTTGGGTTGTTGATGCGGGATGTGGGTGCGGCCTGAACTTCAAATCCGCACAAAACACCTGTACAAGCGAGCCTGCTCGCGAAAGCGGTGTAACAGACGACATTGATATTGAATGTCATGGCCTCTTCGCGAACAAGCTCGCTCCCACAAGGGACCGAGTCACCTTGCAGAATCTCATGCACAAGGACTCAACATGCTTGCCCTGCCATGGATCGACCTGGCCCTCCTCTCCCTCGGCTACGGCCTCGCTTTAATCTACGGCCAACTCGGTTGGCTGGCCGCGATCTCCGTCGCGTTGTTGCTGTTCGCCGGTTTCGCAGTCCGCCAGCAAAAACTCCCCGTCGCTCGCTACCTCGGTCACGGCTTGTTCATCTTCATGGCCCTGGCGCTGGCAATGCATTGGCTCCCCGGTTTCTACAATGGTCGCGGCATCGATCCTCAGCGACTCACCGACGATGGCGTGCCATTTTCCATGTACCTGAATCAGGACAAACCCCTGATTGGCTTCTGGCTATTACTGGTCTGCCCGTGGATTGTCGGCCGGCGTTCGTTGCGCCTTTCCATCTATGCCACCGCTATCGCGCTGCCCCTGAGCGCCGCGCTGGCCCTGGGTGGCGCGCTCTTGCTGGGTGTCATCAGTTGGGCACCGAAATGGCCGGACCACGCATGGCTGTGGGTGCTTAATAATCTGCTGCTGGTGACGCTGGTGGAGGAAGCGCTGTTTCGCGGCTACATCCAGGGCAGTCTGAGCCGGTGCTTCAAAGACCTGCCCTACGGCGAAAACCTGGCCCTTCTACTGGCATCGCTATTGTTCGGCCTGGCGCATGTGGGCGCAGGCTGGCAGTGGGTGTTGCTGGCGAGCCTGGCGGGGATCGGTTATGGCTTGGCCTACCGTTTCGGCGGGTTGGGTGCAGCCATTGCCACCCACTTCGGTTTGAATCTGCTGCACTTCGGATTGTTCACTTATCCAATGTTGGCCGGGTAGCAACCCATCGACTAAAAACACTAACCGGACCAGGTGCCATCAACTGCTTCGGGCGCTGATTTTCGCATCTGCAATCGCCCTCCCGATAACTGCGCGTCGACGTTATAAATCATTCAAATGCCGACGAGATTTTGGCACCACCATTGACAACACCCAATAAACACTGAACGAAACCGTTTTTTTTACGCTTGACCAGTCCGCTTTTACAGTTATATTTCGTCAGGCACTGCTCGGGAACCAATCGCCTTGACTACTGTCTTGCGCTGCGTTTAACCTCCCGCCCCACGAATGGAAGCGAACCGTTCTACACGACGGCGTCCTCTGAAAATGAATTCTGGCAACGCGTTTATCGCGCCGTTGTACTGTGCGGTAAATCATGCTGAAGCCTCGCTCTTCCCTCCAAATCAAAAAATCCGTCATTTTTGCCCTGGTGCTGCGTGAAGCGCGTTCGCGTTTTGGCGACCGGCGCATGGGCGCGAGCTGGACACTGATTGAACCGATTGCCCACCTGTTGATTCTGAGCGTAGCGTTCACCCTGATTCGCGGCAGCACCGTCGCCGGCATCGATTTCCCGGTGTTCGTCCTTGTCGGACTTGCACCATTCCTGCTGTTTCGCAACACCGCTTTGCGCTTGATGAACAGCCCCAAGGAAAACCGCTCACTGTTTGCCTACAAACAGATCAAGCCGCTGGATACCTACATCGCCCGGGTTCTGGTGGAGTTCAGCATTTCCGCGAGCGCATACGCCATCCTGGTCTTCGGTTTTGCATGGTACGGCTTCGACATGTCCATCAAATCCCCCATCGAGTGGATGCTGACCATCCTTCTGGGCGTCCTGTTCTCCTTTGGCCTGGGCATGTTGCTGTCACTGATTGCCCACGCCATGCCCAGCAGCACCCTCTTTCTGCGGATGATGTTCTTCCCGCTGTACTTCCTCTCGGGCGTACTGATTCCCGCCGCCTACCTGCCTCACGCCATGCTGCCACTGCTGCTGCTCAATCCATTCCTGCACCTGCTGGAACTGATCCGTGCCGAAATCTTCCCGCACTACGTTCCGGTCGATGGTGTGTCGGCGCACTACGTCATCGCGTTCACCCTGGTCTTGCTGTTCGTCTCCCTTGGTACTTACCGGGTTCGTCGACTGCATTTGATCTCTACCAAGAACGGCTAACCGCAGGCTTCCCGTGTTCGAGCTCAGAAATATCACCAAGTCTTACCTGACCCCCAAAGGTCGCCGGCACGTTTTCCGCGACCTGTCACTGCAGATTCCGCCAGGCAAAAACATCGGCCTGATCGGTCGTAACGGCTCGGGCAAATCGACCCTGATGCGCCTGTTGGGCGGTGCCGACGTACCGGACTCCGGCACGGTGGTCACCAACAAGAGCATTTCCTGGCCAGTGGGTTTGTCCGGTGGCCTCCACGGCACCATGACCGGGCGCGAAAACATCAAGTTCGTCAGCCGGGTATACGGCGCGGAAGGCGACGCCATGCGCCAGAAAGTCCGCTACGTCGAAGACTTCGCGGAAATCGGCAGCTGGATCGACGAGCCCGTCAAAACCTACTCCTCCGGCATGCGCTCGCGCCTGGCCTTCGGCCTGAGCATGGCCTTCGACTTCGACTACTACCTGATCGACGAAGTGATGTCGGTAGGTGACGCGCACTTCAAGCGCAAGTGCGCGGACGTGTTCGAAACTCGCCTGCAGAAATCCAAGGTGGTGCTGGTATCCCACAGCATGCCCGAAATCAAAAAGCTCTGTGACGTCGTGCTGCTGGTGCGCGATGGCGGGGTGCAGATCTATGACGATGTCGATGAAGGCATCAAGGCCTACAACACCTGATCGCCTGACCGTGGCGTGACAGTTTCATTTCAAGGATGCGTGAGCATATGAGCAGTACGGGTAAATTCAAGGGCTGGCGCCTGACTCTGGGGCTGATCGTGCTGCCAATGGTACTGGCCGCCGTTTACTACAGCTTTTTCGCCGTGGATCGCTATGTCAGCTCCGCGCAAGTGGTTGTACGCCAGGACGGCAACAACCCGGCGGCGCAAATGCCTGGCCTGAGCATGCTGCTCAGCGGTGCCAACCCGGCTTCCCGCGAAGAAACCCTTTACCTGCGCGAATACATTGTGTCGATGGACATGATGCAACTGCTGGAAGATCGCCTGCACTGGGTCGAGCAATACAGCAAGCAACGCAGCGACCCGTTCTTCTGGCTGGCCAGCGACACCGAACGCGAAGACCTGCTCGAGTACTACCAGCGCATGGTCTCGGCTCATTACGACGAAACCACCGGCCTGCTGAAAGTTGAAGTGCAAGCCTTCAGCCCGGAGCTGGCCGAACAAATGGTCAAGACCATTCTGGAAGCCAGCGAACACTTCGTGAACGAAGTTTCCCACAGCATCGCCCGCGAGCAGATGCGCTTCGCCCAGGGCGAGCTGGAAGGCGCGAAAAAGAACTACACCAAACGCAAGGAAGAGCTGCTGAGCTTCCAGAACCGCAACAAGGTACTGGACGGTAAAAGCTCGGCTCAAGGCCGCGCAAGCATCATCGACACCCTCGAAGGCGAGCACTCCAAAGAGCGCGCCGTACTCACGCAAATGAGCTACAAGCTTCGCCCGGACTCACCTCAGGTCAAGCAACAGCAGCAACGCGTCAGTGCCATTCGTGAACAACTGGCTGCCGAGAAACGCTTGTTGGTTTCCGCTCCCGATGGCGACCAATTGAACGTCGTCGCTTCGCGCTTCCAGCAATTGACCCTGGACGCCGGCATCGCCGAAGAGACCTACAAGACCGCCGTTGCCGCGCTGGACAACGCCCGTATCGAAGCCAGCAAGAAGATTCGCACTCTGGTCACCGTGGTCAGCCCGAACACACCACAAATGGCCCTGTATCCGGAGCGCTGGTACAACCTGGCAACCATCTTACTGGCCCTGCTTCTGCTCTACGGCATTACCCGCTTCCTAATTGCATCGATCGAGGATCATCGTGATTAAATCCATTTCCGGCCTGCCCCTTCGCCCCCTGAACTTGAACATGCGAAACAGCGCTGTTGCGGGTTTGATGCTGGTGACCCTCACTTTGTCTGGTTGCAGCGGCGTCATGTCCGGCGCCGGCCCTTACAAAGGCGATATCGAAAGCAAAAACCAAAATACTGCGTATGACCTGGTGGACATCAACGCCAACACCATCGCACCGTTTATGCGTCCAGCCGCCAAACCGGTCAAAGCCACAATCACCACTCCCCTGGCGCAAAGCGTGCGCCTGATGAGCGGTGACGTGATCAACGTGCTGATCACCGACAACGCTCCAGAAGGCAGTGGCCTGTTCGCCCCGCTTTCTACGGGCGGTACCCAACTCAAAGTGCGCATCGACGACAAGGGAATGATCTCCCTGCCGTACGTTGGCCATCAGTTCGTTGCCGGCATGACCCTGATCCAGGTCGAAGACATGATTCGCCAGAAGCTCAAAGGCGTGACCACTGACGTTCAGGCACACGTTGATCTGGTTGGTGATCTGTCTGGCTCGGTGCTGGTGGCGGGTGCGGTAAAAGCGCCTGGACGCTTCTCCACCCTGCAAGGTCCGCTGACACTGCTTGATGCCGTCAACCAGGCTGGCGGTCCGGTGATGGAACCGCATTTGGTTAATGTCACTGTTCGCAATGGTGCTCAAGCCAATACCTTCAACTACGAAGATATCCTTGCCGGTAACAACTTCGTGCTGAAGCCAAATTCCGAAGTGGTTCTGGACCGCGCACGCCAACGCTTTGTGGCGATGGGTGCCGTGGGCGAGCCAGGCTTGCACGACCTGCCCTCTCAAAACGCCAGCTTGCTGGATGCTCTGGGTTCCGTGGGCGGCTTGAAAGAGGCAAATGCGAATCCACAGGGTGTATTCGTGTTCCGGATGGGTGAGGCCACTCCTGCACAAGCCGCCAAACCGATCGTCATGCGCATTGACATGCGTGACCCGGCCGCCATTTTTTATGCCCGGCAAGTCATGCTCAAGCCAGACGATACGATCTATGTAACCAACGCCGCTGTGTACGAATGGCAAAAAATTATTGGGCCAATCGTTCAGACCCTTGTATTGGGTCGGGCCGCGGGTGTGAGCCCAAACTAAACAAAAGCGCCTGAACGGCCTCATGACCGCCGCCTTAGACCCTGTCATGACGGCGTGCCAAATCGATATTTATCAAGCGTGGAGTGTTTGTTGGGCCAGTGAGTTTTGTACAGCGCTAACAAGTTGAAAGACAGGGGCGTTACATACTGATCTTTATATACGCTGACTCAAGGATTGCCCGGTAAGAAACACTCCAGCAGATTTCAAGGAAATTGAATGAACGTCCTTTTCTACCTGGAGCCCGCCATCGAGCTGGGTAACCCTGAGTTTCGCTACGCCACGCTTCGCAGCTCCATCGTTGCGCAGGTCACGGCGCTTCGCGGCGCTGGCGTGAACACACACTGCATCGTTAGCCAAGTCATTGCTGAACGAGCGCTACGCGATGGCCATGTCGAAGCGCTTGGCTCGCTGTCAACGATTGACCCGCTTACCTGGACCGAGGGCGAAAATACGCTTGAGCGCTCGCTCCGCCATCAAGCCAAAGCCTACAAAGAGGGTGAGCACACTCGCCTCGCAAATTTGCTGAAAGCAGATCTGCCGGCCGGATTCGAGCCGGACATCATTCTTGTTTGGGAAGCCCCCATGTCCTGCCTCGGGGAAATCTTCCCAAAGGCACGCATCATTTATCAGATGCCTGGCTTCTTCTCGCGCGCCCCGTTTGCCAACCTTGTCGCGTTTGACACCGGCCTGCTGGGCGACAGCACAGTCCCTGCCAACCCATCTGTCAGCGCAGCAGAAATATCCGCTCTCGAAGCCTTGAGGGACCATGAAGCTCGTTTTCTGAGCTCGATTGCTCCGACTCAAGTTTCAATCAACGACTTGAAACAACGCTTTCGCAGCGTGGTGCTGTTGCCGTTGCAGATCGACGGTTACTTCATGATCGACTCTGTATTGGGGCGACGTAGCCAGTTCGATGTACTGGTAGACATCATGAGCCGCATGCCAGCCAATCAGGCCCTGGTAGTGACAAATTACTGGTCCGGCCAGACGCGAAGCGCGGTCCTGACTGCACAGAACATCAGTTACCTGCGCTCACGCTTCCCAAACTTCGCTTACTTCGAAAACTTCGACAAAATCCCGTCGGTTTCGCAGTTACTGGTTCCGGAAATGGACGGGGTTATTACGATCTCGTCCTCTCTCGGCTATCAGGCAGCGTTCTGGCAAAAACCTTTGCTGACACTTGGCGCCAGTCACATATCCCCATTCGCCACCACCAACGACTGGGATGAATTCTTCGCCCAGGTCACCGCGGGTGAGCCGATAGTTCGTGACGACCTGATCGTCTCAGCAATTGGCACCAAGCACCTGCCGGCACAAATGCTTGCCGAAGATGGCAAAGGTTATGCTGGCTGGCTGGCAGAAGTCGCCTCTCGCCCCGTCGGTGACTTCCCGCACTGGACCGATAAAGAGCCTGTCGCAGAAGCACTGATGGAACTGCGGCGCGAGTCCGAATACCTCAAGCAGCTTGGCTACTTCAATTTGGTACGTGAAGAGTCGTCGATGGATCACTGCCGAGAGCTTTCACAGCAGATTCTTCGGCACCCGATTATTTCATTCGACGTATTCGACACACTGCTGTACCGCCCCTTCAAGTCTCCTTCCGACATGTTTGAATTCATGTCCGAAGAAGTTCGACAGATTTGCAATCTTCCGTCGCTTGATTTCCGTGCCGCAAGACGCGCAGCGGAAAAAGCCGCTTTCGAAGAAGCGATCGCACGTGGAGATGGCGAAACCCATATCGATGAGATCTATCAGGCATTCGCAGAACAAACCGGTGTAGGTCAAGAACTGGCCGAGCGCGTTAAACAGCTGGAAATGCAGATGGAAATGGACATCCTTTATCCAAGGTTGTCAGGGTTCAAGGCATTCAATGAAGCCCGCAGCCTGGGCAAACGCATCATCATCATTTCCGACATGTATCTGCCCCGTGACTTCCTCGAAGCCATCCTCAAAAAGAATGGTTACGAAGGTTATGACCGCTTTTACGTATCGTCTGAAGCCCGCGTAAAGAAACACAATGGACGACTGTTCGACCACGTCCTTGAAGATCTGAATGTTGATCCGAAAACGATTCTCCACGTTGGGGATAACGTCGCGGCTGACGTAGTGCGCGCCAAAGAGCGCGGCATCAAACCGTTTCATTTGGTCAAAGCTTCGGAGGTGTTCGCAGAATGCGACAGCTTCAAAAATCCTTGGTCCCGTGACGAAGAACGCCATTCTCTCGACTGGAAAATGATACTGGCTGTCGCGGGCAACCGATTCCATGACAACCCTTACTTGCCACATCGACGCGGCACCCTGTTCTGCGGCGACCCTTGGCGCCTGGGTTACTACGGTCAAGGCTCGATGCTTTTGGGTTATACAAAGTGGCTGATGGAAAAAGCCATTCGTGACGGAGTCAAACGTCTCTACTTCCTGTCTCGCGACGGCTTGATCATGAAGGAAGCCTATGACCGTATCGCCCAGAACTATCCCGATGCGCCAAGCAGCCACTACCTGCTCTGCTCGCGCAGAGCCGTGAATCTGGCCAAGGTACGTGATGAACATGGCGTCATGGATCTGCTACAAGTAGATTTTGCACGCACTAGCATCCAGCACCTGCTCTCGTCTCGCTTTGGTGTATACCCAGCCAACGTCCCGATGGACATTCTCTCAAAACACAACCTTACACTTGAGACGATTGTCACTAACAAGCATCAGGAAATGCTCAAGCCGTTTTTCCTGGATCTGCTTCCACTAATCGTCAGTGCAGCAAAAAAGGAACGGACAAACTACCTTGAGTACCTTGAAGGCACAGGCCTGCTGGATGACGGTGAGGTTGCCCTGGTTGACATCGGGTATGCCGGCACCATGCAGGAATCCCTGTACCTGCTGACTGATCGCCAAAAGCTGTTTGGCGGTTACTACTTGATGACCTTCCGTCAGGCGCTGAAACGCGTAGATGCCTATGGAATGCCGATCAGAGGCTATCTGGGTGAATTCGTGGACCGCCACGACACCCACCATCCGTTCTGCCGTAACATCCCGCTCTACGAGACACTGTTCAGCAGCGTGGATACCTCATTTGTTCGCATGGATCGTGACTGGAAAGGTCGACTGACCCCCATCTTCATGGAACGCTTTGCGGCAGAAGCAAAACGCGAAGAAGTGGTTCATAGAATCCACAAGGGCGCCCTGAGCTTTATTGAGGAAGCAGCCAGCATTTTTGGCAGCCACTTGAAGAATCTGGATATCGAACCTGTCAAATCACTTCGGGTGCTCGAGAAATTCTTCAGTGAACCGCATCCAGTTGACGCCCAGATGTTCGCAGGCCTGGTTTTTGAAGATGCTTACGGCGGTGCCGGCCTGAAAACGATATTGCCAATAGACGGCAACCCGGAAGCGAACTGCGTCTGGAAAGTGGGTGCTGCGGTTTTGCAACGTGCCAATAGTGATCAAAAGGCAACCGGCACGACAGCGCCCCCCAAAGCTACGTCGCCAAAATCTGCCGTGCAAACCAAGAGGTTCAACCGCATTGAACAACGACTGGTTCGCTGGGTAGTTAGAAAAACCTCGAACGATAGAAAGTTCCAAAAGTTCGAACTGACCCCGGCAAAATTCTTCAGCGACTCTAAAAGCCCACATGTTCGATTGCTGGGGCGCCTGTATCTGATCAGGGCCGCCAACCAGTAAAAAAAGCCCGGTACGTCGGTCACTGCAAGCAACCATGCAATGACTGACGTGCCGAGCCCATTCAATCGCAGGAAAGCAAACCGCGATCAATTTTTCGGAATTACTCCCTCAGAAAACTCATCAGTCAAATCACGAAAAATATAACCGGGTTATTTTCCCTGTAACAACAACCACAATTAAGGTTCGAGTGGCGTCTTTTTCAAGCGACGATCCCAAACGACACTTTCCCTCATAAGGCGTGCAGGCGCGCCGGCGTAAATCGAGTTTGTTCTTGTAAGGCGCTTACTGACGTAGGACCTTGCTCCAATCACGCAACCTTCCGGAATGTTAGCGCCCTTGCCAAGAGTCGCGCCCTCACCAATCCACACATGGCGTCCCAGTACAACGTCTTGTGCCTCATTCAAACGCTCCCCCCCATGCAGATCGTAAATAGGGTGTTCATCAGAGGTGCGGACGAATATTCCGCTTGAGAACATACAATCCTCCCCGATCAATATACTTTTACCTTCCATGGCAAACAGATGTGCGCCAACGAACGTCGTCCCCGCCCCAATCACCAGTTTTGACTCGGCTTGGCGCATATGTATAGCGCCTCGCAAATTGCATCCCTTGCCTATTTCAACAACGTTATGGGCACCAGAAAAAAGAATATTCATATTGCGAACCACTGTATTTTCAGCTATTCGCAGAACGTGATTATTGCCTTCAATCTGGATTCTGGCTGTAGGCTCAATTCGCACAGAGGGGTGAATTTCAATGACGTTGTTCTCGCCATTATTGATAACGCTTGGATGTTCGGGTAGCACTTAGACCTCGCAATAGGTAAAAATGGCGTAATTTCTATTTTTCACAATTCTTTGCGGCTCTAGCACCAAGGCATTTTTAAAAACGCCGTTTATCAGCACTACCCATCAGTAACAGGCACTCCATTGCTACCACTTGCAGCCACCTGAAACGATCGATCAATCAAAAATCTCCACAACCCCCACCACCTCATCACTCCCCTCTGCCGTCACCGGCAACGCCCGAATCTTGTGATCCTGCATATAGGCTTCTGCCTCACACAACTGCGCCGTGGCTTTCACGGTATGCGGTTTGGCGGTCATGAAGCTGGCGACGCTTTCGTTGATCACGCCCGGGTTATTCAGCAGCGCCCGGCGCAGGTCGCCGTCGGTGACGATGCCGACCAGTTTGTCGCTGTCCATGACCAGGGCGAGGCCCAGGCGGCTGGAGGTCATGACCAGCAGGCAGTCGTGGAACGAAGTGTCGCGACTGACTTTGGGGATGTTGGTGTGCATCACGTCACTGACGCGGGTGAGCAGTTTGCGGCCGAGGCTGCCGCCGGGATGGTAGCGGGCGAAGTCCATTGGTTTGAAGTCGAGTGCGGCAATCAGGGCCACCGCGAGGGCATCGCCCATTGCCATGGTGGCCAGGGTGGAGGTGGTTGGCGCCAGGTTGTTCGGGCACACCTCGCGCTCGACCGAGATGTCGAGCCAGATATCGGCGTGCTTGGCCAGCGTGGATTGACCATTGCCGGTCATGGCGATGATCTTGTTGCCGAAGGACTTCAGGCTCGGAATCAGCTTGATGACTTCTTCGGTTTCGCCGCTGTAGGAAATCAGGATCAACACGTCGATTGGCTTGAGCATGCCCAGGTCGCCGTGGAAGGCTTCAGCCGGGTGCAGGAACAGGCTCGGGGTGCCGGTGGAGGCGAAGGTAGCGACCATTTTCTGACCGATCAAGCCCGATTTCCCCATACCGCAGACCGCTGCGCGGCCTTTGCAACCGAGAATCAGTTCAACGGCACGCTGGAATTCGCCGTCCAGGCGTTCTGCCAGTTGGCTGATGGCTTGCGCCTGGGCGCTGAGCGCTTCTTTGGCAATTGGAAGGTGATTCATGGGAAATCGATCGATCCTTGATTTAAGTGGCGCGTATGTTAACGACTCAATAGCCTGACGGAAACTAACGTTCTATCAACCCAGGAAAAATAGTCACTTTTCTGTGTCACCGAGACCTCGAACATGGCAGTTGCCGGTTGGAAATTTTTAATGTCGCCCCCTTTTGATCGACTGTCACAGAGGATACGCAAGGACTCCTCGCCTTTCAGGTGCCAATAGTCATACCGCACTACTCAGCGCCGGCAGTGCCCCCTCCCCTGAGCAACACCCAATGTTTGTAGGCAATCTCCCACTTTTATCGTTATAAATTGTCGGCTTTGTATTATCATCCGCCCCCACTTATCGAAGAGCGTTGCCTGAGACGCTTTGGATTTTTTGCGCGTCTCGCAAGCGAGTGCGTCACCTACGGACATCTGCTGTTTTTTATGGACAAAAACCTCCTGAATCGACCGTGCTTGCTGGTGCTTTCTAAAGGCGCCCAGCAAGTTGCCACGCTTCCCGCCCTGTTGCCCGACTATCGATTACTGCCTGGTTCGACTCGTGACGTCACTCAGGCCGATGTGTTGCTGGCGTGGGGTCGCAAGCCAAGCGCCCTGTTTGCCCAACGGGAAGCACAAAAAGCCGGTCTGCCTGTGCTGTCGGTAGAGGATGGTTTTTTGCGTTCGGTGGGCCTTGGCGCGGATGAGCCGCCGCTGTCGCTGATCGTCGATGACCTGGGCATTTATTACGATGCCGATAATCCGTCGCGCCTGGAAGTATTGATCCCGACATCCTTGAGTGAATCTCAGACTCTCCGCGCCCGGGCTTTGCAGGCGAGCTGGCGGGAAGAGCGCGTTTCCAAGTACAACAGCGCCCGCATCGAACAATGCCATTTACCGCAACCTTGCGTTTTGGTCGCTGACCAGACCAAGGGCGATGCCTCACTTCAGGGCGCCGGCGAGGCTGATTTTGAGCGCATGCTCCAGGCTGCACTCGATGAGCATCCTCAGAGCATTGTCGTGGTGAAGGTCCACCCCGATGTCGCGGCAGGCCGCAAGCAAGGCCACTTTGATCTTGAAGCGCTGAGCAAACGGCCGCGCGTCCATGTGATCAGCCGTAATGTTCATCCTGCCGAGTTACTGAGCGAAGTTCAGGCCGTGTATGTGATGACCTCGCAACTGGGCTTCGATGCACTGTTGTGGGACGTGCCGGTGCGCACCTTTGGCATGCCGTTCTATGCCGGCTGGGATTTGACCGTGGATGCCCTGCCCGCCCCCGAGCGGCGCCAGCCGGTCAGTCTTGAGCAATTGGTGCATGCGGCGCTGGTGGAGTACCCGCGTTATGTCGACCCGGAGACGGGCGCGCCGTGCCAACCCGAGACCGTGCTGGCGTGGCTGGGGTTGCAGCGACGGATGCGCAGTCGCTTGCCGCAGGACTTGCAGATGGTTGGTTTCAGCAAGTGGAAACGGCCGTTGGTGCTGGACTTTTTCAATGGTTCATCCACCCGATTTTCCGCACCTTCCAGACGTTCGAAGCCCCCTGCAATGGTGGTGAGTTGGGGTTGCCAGCACGACTCGGCGTTGGCGCAACAGAACACTGCCAACCACCTGGGCCGCGTCGAAGATGGCTTCCTCCGTTCTGTCGGCCTGGGCGCGAAGAAAACCCGGCCGCTGTCCTGGGTGTTCGACGACCTGGGCATCTACTACGACGCCACGCGTCCTTCGCGTCTGGAACAGCTCTTGCAGAACCAGTCGTGCCCGCCTGAGTTGTTGCGGCGGGCCGCGGCGCTGCGCGAAGCGATCTGCGCCGCCGGAGTGACCAAATACAACTTGCCCGGTGCCGCGTGGAAACGTCCGCCGGGTGTCGAGCAAGTGATTCTGGTGCCGGGGCAAGTGGAGTCCGACGCCTCGATCCGTTACGGCGCACACCGCATGCGGCGCAATCTTGATTTGCTCAAGGCAGTGCGCGCCCGCCACCCGATGGCATGGCTGTTGTACAAGCCGCACCCTGAAGTGCTGGCCGGCACACGCGAGGCTGGCGAGGACGAAGAACACACCCGTCAATGGTGCAACCAGGTGGTGGGCGATGTGCCCTTCCACGAGCTGTTGTCCGAGGTCGATGAGGTGCATGTGCTGACCTCGCAATCGGGCTTCGAAGCCTTGTTGCGCGGCGTGCCGGTGACCACTTACGGCCAGCCGTTTTATGCCGGCTGGGGCTTGACCCACGATCAGGACCTCAGCCCGCAGGTCCAGGCGCGTCGCACCCGGCGCCTGAGCCTGGACGAACTGGTGGCCGCGACCCTGATTCGCTACCCGACTTATGTCAGCCGCATTACCCGAAGATTCACCACCCCCGAACGTACGTTGATCGAGATTCAGAACTGGGATGAAGTACCTGCGCAAGGAAGAACGCCAACATGGCGAGAGATGATTCAGCGTTTGCTCCTTACCGTCTTGAGACCGTCGCCAAGGAAATTTTAGTTCCCATGCAGCGCTCCAGACGCCTGGTATCGGTGAAACCACGCAACTCGTTCCTGTTTTTGCAGGGCGTCAGTTCGCCGTTTTTCGCGCGCCTGGTGCGAGCGCTGCGGGCCGAGGGACAACGGGTCAAGTCCATCAACTTCAATATGGGCGACACCCTGTACGGCAGCGGCGCGCGCGTGTTTTGTTCGGCGCGCCCCGAGCAGTTGAAAGACTTCTACAGCCAGTGTTTCAGCGCCGACCAGATTACCGATGTGGTGCTCTTCGGTGACTGCCGCCCCGTGCATCAACCGGCGGTGGAACTGGCCAGGTCTCTGGGGATTCGCGTACACGTGTTCGAAGAGGGTTACTTCCGCCCGTACTGGATCACCCTTGAGCGCAATGGCGTGAACAATCACTCGCTACTGCCCCGCGATCCGCAGTGGTATCGGGAAGTGGGCAAGTACATCCCGCGCTATCACAACGGCAATTCATTCCGCCTGTCCTTTGCCTCCAGGGCCTTCCATGATGTGATGTATCACGTCGGCGGTGCACTGAACAAAGTGGTGTTCCCCCACTATAAAACCCACGCCCCGTTCAACGCGGCCGTGGAGTATGCCGGCTACATTCGCCAGGGCCTGCGCCTGGTCAGTGCCAGGGGCCGTGACTCCGAAGTCATCAGTGAAGTGGCGCGCAACCGTCACCGAACCTTCCTGTTGCCGCTGCAACTCGACAGTGATGCGCAGATCCGCGACCACTCGCCCTTCAAGCATATGAAGGATGTGTTGAAACACGTATTGGGCTCGTTTGCCCGCCATGCCGGCAGCGATGCGCGGCTGGTGGTCAAGAACCACCCGCTGACGCCGGGCATCGTCAACTACCACCGCATCACCCGGCGGATTGCCGACAAATTCGGCATTGCCGATCGCGTGGATTTCCTCGAAAGCGGCCACATGCCGACACTGCTGTCGCATGTCGCTGGCGTAGTCACGGTCAATAGCACCGTGGGTGGTTCGTCACTGATGCACAGCGTGCCGACCATTGCCCTCAGCGACCCGATCTACAACCTCAAGGGCCTGACCCACCAGGGCGGTCTCGATGAGTTCTGGGACAACCCGGAGCCTCCCGACTCCACCCTGTTTCAGCGCTTTCGCAGCACGGTCATTCACACCACGCAAGTCAACGGCGGCTTTTACACCCGCTGCGGCATCGACATGGCGGTGAACAATTCCCTGGAAGTGCTGATGGCCAAAACCTCGAAAATCGAACAGTACCTATGACCTCGCAACAGTCTCCACGCTGCATTCTCATCACCGGTGCCACAGGCGGCATCGGTGGCGCGCTGGCACCCGCCTACGCGAAACCGGGGGTTACGCTGATCCTGCAGGGCCGACGCCTGGACCGCCTGGAAGAAATGGCCGCCCAGTGCCGCGCCGCTGGCGCTCGCGTACTGCTGCAACCGCTGGATGTTCAGGATCTGCAGGCCTTGCGCAGCTGGATCGGCGAGATCAGTGTCACCGAGCAACCGGACCTGATCATTGTCGGTGCCGGGGTCAATACGTCCACCGGCGACAACGGCGAAGACGAAGTCTGGGAGCTGTCCCAGGCGCTGATCGAAATCAACGTGCTGGCCGCCCTTGCCACGGTGCAGGCCGCATTGCCGGCCATGCGTGCCCGCAAGTCCGGGCAGATCGCCCTGTTCAGCTCGCTGGCCGGTTGGCGCGGATTGCCGGCCACACCGAGTTACAGCGCCAGCAAGGCAGCGATCAAGGCTTATGGCGAAGCCATGCGCGACCTGGTGGCAACCGATGGTGTGAAGATCAACGTGATCATGCCGGGCTACGTCGAATCGAAAATGTGCTTTGAAATGCCTGGGCCAAAACCGCTGCTCTGGACCCCGGACAAGGCCGCGCGACGGATTCAGCGCGGGCTGGCGGCGAACCAGGCGCGCATCAGCTTTCCGTTCCCGCTGAACCTTGGGTGCTGGGCTCTGGGGGTCATCCCGCCACGACTGTCGTCGATCATTTTGCGGTGGCTGGATTACGGTGCCTGATTTTTTGAATAACGTTTTTTGCTCGGTTGTAGTGCCTGGTTTTCTCCTGTCTTGCGCAATCGAAATGCTCCTGGTGCCGCGTACCGGCTGGTCCCGTCCGCTTCGCAGCTGGCTGTTGCATGGCGGTGCCTGGGCATTCGCCGTTGGCTTGCTGTACCTGATCAGCGGTCGCGCGTATTTCAGTGCGGTCAACGTGCTGGCGCTGTGGCTGCTGATCGTGCTGGTGAGCAACGCCAAATACCATTCGCTGCGCGAGCCATTTGTCTGCGCCGATTTCGAATACTTCAGCGACGCCGTACGCTTTCCACGCCTGTATTTGCCGTTCTTCGGCATTGGCAAAGCCATCGGCCTGGCCCTTCTGTTTATCGCCTACCTGGCGTGCGGGTTATATTTCGAACCGGTGGGCAGCAATGCTCGCGTCGTGGCTGCGAGCACGTTGCTGGGCAGTTTGGTACTGCTGATGCTCGGCAGCTTGAAGCCTCTGCGCCCGACGTTCGACGCCAGCCTCGACCTCGGTCGCTGGGGTTTGGCGGCCAGTTTGTGGACGTACTTTTTCGCGGCCCGGCGCCCGGTGGACCTCAATCGACTGAACTCGGCGTTTACCGATGAGCTGCCACGCCCGGCGTCCGACACCGTGCTGCCGGACCTGGTATCGGTACAAAGCGAATCGTTCTTCGATGCGCGCAGACTATGGCCCGGCATCCGTGCGCAGGTGCTCAGCCACTTCGACACCTTGCGGGCCGAGGCGCTGGCCCAGGGTCGTCTGCAAGTCGCCGCGTGGGGCGCCAACACGGTCCGCAGCGAGTTTGCCTTCCTCACCGGGATCAAGGTCGACCAACTGGGCGTCCATCGATTCAACCCTTATCGCCACCTGGCGCGACAAGGCGTTGCGAGCATCGCCAAGGCGCTCAAACGCCAGGGTTATCGTACGGTCTGCGTGCATCCCTATGTCGGCAGTTTTTATGGTCGGGACAAGGTGTTGCCTGCACTGGGCTTCGACGAATTCATCGACGTTCGCAGTTTCACCGAACAGCAAAAGGCCGGCCCGTTCATCGGTGACTGCGCGGTGGCGGACAAGATCAGCGCGTTGCTTGATGATCCGTCCCGTACCCAGCCGTTGTTTATTCATGCCATCACCATGGAAAACCACGGCCCGCTGCACCTGGAAAATGTCGAAGCCGGCGACCTGCCGCAGTGGTTCGACCGGCCGCTACCAGAAAGCCTGCGTGATCTGGCCCCGTACGTGCGCCACTTGAGCAATGCCGATCGCATGCTCGGTCAGCTGCGCGAACATTTTCTGACCCGCAGCACACCAACCGGGCTGTGCTTTTTCGGTGACCATGTGCCGATCCTGCCTGACGTCTATGGCGCCCTGGAGGCACCGAATGGCGATACCGAGTACTTCATCTGGTCCAATACTTCGCCGCGTGCCAATACCTGCGCAGACCTCGGAGTCGAGCATCTGGCCAAGGCCTTTATCGACCATCTGGCCCCTACTGCCGATGACTGAAACCCGGGGTGAACCGGTGCAGGTGGTTCTCGCGTCCAGCCTTGCGCAGCGCGACCCTGCGGTTGCGCGCTGGATCACCGCGGGGCGCGGCTCGTTGGCGTTCATCCTCGGCGATGAAGACTGCCGCCATCGCCTGCTCGCGCAGTCGATCAACTGGGACCGCGTCCTGCTGGCCTATCACGACAGCGCACCGGTGGGCTACGCCTCGTTCAAACACCAACGCCGCGGACCATTTTCACCGGGCATCCGGCCATTCGTTCGCGAGTTCGGGCGACTGGGCGGCTCGCTGCGTTATGGCCTGTTCGTGATCAGCGAGTGTCGCGAGTGGTACTACGGTTTTTATCTGTACGGCTTGCATGTGCGCAAAACCGCACGGCGCCAGGGGGTGGCCAGTGCCTTGCTGCAGGTCGCCTTTGATCAGGCACTCAGCCTTGGCCATACCAAAATCGAGCTGGAAGTGCAGGTGAAGAACCTTGCGGCCAGGGCGTTCTATGCCCGCCACGCCTTCATGCCGATACACACCTTTCCAACGAACTGGCTGAGCCGCGTGATGCCCTTCCCGACGGTCATCAACCTGCGCCGCAGACTATCGCCCCATCCATGAGCAGCCCGCAAATGAATCGATCCGTACCCCTTGAATCGCTGGTGGATGGTCCCGGTCGGGTGGGCATCATGTCGCAGTGGGTGATGTGGAAAGTCCATCATCTGGAGGAGTTTCTCGACCCCGAAGGTCAGCCTCATTGGCTGTGGCGACGCAGCCGGCAGCGCCCCGCAGGCTTGAAGGCGATTGCCGGAATTGGCTACAAAAGTTCCTCTGACCATGCCCGGGTCTTGTGCAAGCGCTGGGGCATTCCCTACGTCGCACTGGAGGATGGCTTCCTGCGTTCATCTTCGCTGGGCGTCGAAGGCGATACGCCGATGTCGATGGTGGTCGACCCCATTGGCATTCACTACCTGGCCGATCGCCCGTCACGGCTGGAGAACATCCTGCAAACCCCGCAGACCCTGAGCTCTTCGGAGCAGGCGACCGCACGGGAGCTGATTGCCCTGATGCGCAGCAGTGGCATCGGCAAATACAACAACGCACCGGACCTGAGCGACGACGACCCGCTGGGCCGTGACAAGTCGCTGATTCTGGTGGTCGACCAGACTTATGGCGACTTCTCCATCCCCGGCGGCGGGCTGTGCGAAGCCGACTTTATCCGCATGCTCGACGAAGCCCTGGCGCAACACCCCGAGGCGGACGTGCGGGTGCGGATTCACCCGGACTGCATCAACGGCCACAAAAAAAGTTGCCTGCTTGACGCCGCTCTTGCCCGGGGCGTGACGCTGGAAAGTCGCCATGTGTCCTGGGCCTCGCTGGCGCGCCGGGCGCAGCGGGTCTATGTAGGTACCAGTCAGGCCGGGCTCGAGGCCTTGATTCAAGGCATCCCGGTCACCTGCTTCGGCTTGCCGTTCTACGCCGGCTGGGGCCTGACCGATGATCGCCAGGCAATCCCCCGTCGCCAGGCCCGACCGAACCTTGAGCAGTTGGTGGCGGCGGCGTACATCCGCTATTGCCGCTACGTCGACCCGCTGACCGATCAGCGTTGCGATGTCATGACTGTGGCCCGTCAACTGGCCCGGCAAAAACACCAGGACAGCCAGTTCGCGGGGACATTGACCTTGCTGGGTGTGCCACACCGACAGCGGCCGGCGATCCGGACCCTGCTCAAAAGCCGATGGGGCCGGTTGACGTTCGTCAGCGATAGTGCCGAGCTGATGCAATCCGTAGTCGGCGAAACCGGCAAGCTGTTGGTGTGGCGAGCCAGCGAACCCGGCGATCTGCAATCCCGTGCCGAGGCCCACAGCGTGCCGCTATGGCGCATCAGCCCGGGCATGCTGCAATCACCGGGTGGCGATGAGCAACCACTGGTTCAGATTCGCGGCCTGCCGTGCAGCCCCCATCAAGCCCGGGAGTACAACTCCCATCCTGAAGCCGGCCTGTTCGACAGCTGCGCACGTTATCGACAAATTCACCGCTACCTCAGACGCATGTTCTGATCCCTTGCCGGCGAAGGCGTTTTTGATGGCGCTGCATGCCCCACGGCCGTTTTCGCTGGCAAGCCAGCTCCTACAAAAACGCGTACACACCGTCATTTTTTGTGTCCACACATTTCCTGTAGGAGCCGGCTTGCCGGCGAAGGCGGTAGTCCTGTCACATCCGGCCCCAAACCTATACGACGTAAATTCATCTGCGCACTAGCCTTACCCTTTCCGACCGACAAAGGAGGGCAACGGATTGCCCACTCGTCTACACGCCAGCCACCTGCGCACAGGGCGCCACTCTCAATCCGGGCAGATCTACCTGCTCACCACAGTCACCCATCTGCGTGAGCCGCTCTTCAGTGACTGGCGTGTGGGGCGTTTGGTGGTGGATCAATTTCGTCAGGCCCAGACAGAGGAACGGGCCAACTCCCTTGCCTGGGTAGTGATGCCCGACCACTTTCACTGGTTGCTCGAGCTCAGGAACAGCACGTTGCCAGGGTTGATGCTCGCCACCAAATCCCGCAGCGCGAGAGCAGTGAATGCCTGTCTGGCACGCAAGGGGCAGCTGTGGCAGAAAGGTTTCCACGACCGAGCGATTCGTCGCGAAGAAGATTTGCAGGCAGTAGCCCGCTACATCGTTGCCAACCCATTACGCGCAGGGTTGGTCAAACGGGTGCATGACTACTCACTGTGGGATGCCATCTGGCTGTAGGAGCCGGCTTACTGGCGCAGGTGCTTTCGGCCGTTGCATCGATCTTTCGGCTGCTCGGCTTATAGCTTTTGAAGTTCCTGCGCAACAATGGCAACGGTTTCGGCGATTTGCTCCCGGGTGTGCAGGCACGACACGAAAAAGCGTACACGAGCCGATTTTTCGGGCACCGCCGGATGAAGAATGGGTTGGGCGTTGATACCTCGACGGGACAGCGCGCTGGACAACTGGGTAGCCTTGAGCGAACTGCCGGTGATGATCGGCACCACTGCCAGACCGGTGCTTGTGCCGGTATCCAGGCCGGCGTCCCTGGCCAACTCGAGGAATTGCCTGCCGCGCGCCTGCAAGGTTGTGACGCGCTCGCCATCCTCAGGTAGACAACGCAATGCCGCCAACGCTGCCGCAGCCACCGGTGCCGGCATGCCGACGCTGTAGAGAAAACCCGGCGCCAGGAACTTGAGATGCTCTACCAGCGCTGACTCACCGGCGATATAGCCACCACAACTGGCCAGGCTTTTGCTCAAGGTGCCCATCCAGATATCCACGTCACTGCCGGCCAGACCGAAATGTTCACGGATGCCCTTGCCGGTCTGTCCCATTACGCCCAGTGAATGCGCTTCATCGACCATCAGCAACACTTGGTGTTTCTTCCTGAGTTCGACGAAGCGCGGCAAATCCGGGAAGTCGCCATCCATACTGTAGATGCCTTCGAGCACCACCAACACGCGCTCGAAATGCTGACGCTGATCGCTCAACACCCGGTCAACCGCTTCCCAGTCGTTGTGGGCAAAGACGAGACGCCGGGCGCCGGACAATTGAATCCCCTGGAGAACGCTGTTATGGATCAGTTCGTCATGCAGGATCAAATCCCGCGGACCGAATAGATAACCAATGGTGGTCACGTTCGTCGCATGGCCGCTGACGAAAGTAATAGCGTCGTCCACCTCATAGAGCCGGGCCAGTTCCTGCTCCAGCTCGCGATGGATCGGACGATCACCCGACACCGGACGGCTGGCGGAAACTGACGTTCCATAGCGATCAATGGCCGCTTTGGCGGCTTCAGCGACCACCGGATGCCCCGAGTAGCCCAGGTAGTTGTAGCTGGCGAAGTTCACGTAGCGGTTACCGCCCATGACAGTTTCCGCACCCGCCAAACCTTCGTGCAACTTGAAAAACGGATTGGCCAGGCCGAAGCGCGCAGCCCCGTCGAGCATGATGCGCAAATGCTGATAGCCAGGGTGCTGATCAAATCGGCAAAACTGCTCAAAGCCCTCGCGCGGGGCGCCTTTGACGCCCTCTAGTGAAGGGCTTGGAGCGCAATCGCCGATCTTGCGCAGTCGCCGTTCCAGGGCCTGTTGAATCAACTTGTCCTTCATCGAAGTGGCAAGCCCGGGCGTGGTTTTATTGGTCATGGTCCGGATCAATTAATCAAACGTGAAGGTTTCAAATCCTGGGTGCTCAACGGCGCAATGTCGTCGCGGGAAATGTCGACCCCGTGACGGGCGAGCGTATCGCTCGTCAGCGTCTGCCCGTTATGTTCGGTATCCGGTTGCACATCGCAATCCTGATTGCCTCGCAGGAGTTCAAGGATTCGAACAGTGATTTTGCCGATGCTTGACGCTTCGCTCAGCTCCATTACCGGCAGACGCACCCCGAATCGCTCCTCGACTGCCACCACCAGTTCGACACTCATCAGCGAGTCCAGCCCCAACTCTTGAAGCGGTCGCGTGGCGTCCAGTTTGCTGGTTGGTAACCGCAGGATTTCGCTGATTTCCTGTTTAAGCATTTCACCGAACAGTTCGATCAGCTCGCAGTCGTCCATTTCGGTCAACAGCCGCTGGATATCGTCGACATCGCTTTCTTCGTCCTGCTCACCACCGTGCAATCTGGCCAGCTCATTGAATTTGGGCGAGCCGGCTGCCGGCAGGAATCGCGACAGTGCTTTCCAGTCCAGCTCAAGTACGCCCAGCCCCGAACGCCGCTGCAACAGCAACCGCTCCAGAGTTTCCAGTGCCGCTTGCGACTGCAGGGCAGCACCGCCCATGCGGCTTTGCAGGGCATCTTTGATGTCCTGGTTGCGCGCCAGGAAACCCGCATCATCGATGGCTCCCCAGAGTACGCTGGTTGCCGGCAGCCCCTGCGCCAGGCGATGACGCGCCAACGCTTCGAGCCAATGGTTGGCGGCGACGTAGTTGGCCTGCCCCGGGTTGCCGAACAAGGTCGTTGCCGAGGAAAACAGCACGAAGAAGTCCAACGGCAAATGGGCCGTCAATTCATGCAGGTATTGCGCGCCTTTGGCCTTGGGTTCAAGCACCCGTTGCAACTGCTCCTGGCTGAGGTTGCGGATCAGCCCATCATCAAACACGGTGGCCGCATGCACGATGCCCCGCAACGGTGCCTTGGAGGCTTCGATGCTCGCCAGCACGCTGCGCAATTGAGCGCTATCGGTGATATCGCAAGCCAGCGCCTGCACCTCGATACCTTGCTCGCGCCACGCCGCCAGCGCCGGCTGCGCTTCTTCGGTAGCAGCACCGCGACGACCGAGCAGCACCAGGTGACGCGCGCCCTTCTCCACCAGCCATTGCGCAGTACGCAGACCGAAACCGCTGAGCCCGCCCGTCACCAGGTAGGTGCCGTCGGCGGCCAGTTGCAAGGCCTGAACCTGCGCCACCGGCGCGTGGAAAACCTGCTGGATCGGTGTGCGGTAGGTGACGACGATCTTGCCGATCTGCCTGGCCTGCTGCATGTAGCGGAATGCTTCGACGACTTCATTGGCATCGAAGGCGCGATAAGGCAGCGGACTCAAAATGCCGTCGCGGAACAATGCCATCATTTCGCCAAACAGCCGACGGGTCAGCTGCGGACGTTCGCTCATGAGCTGGTCGGCATCGATGCCAAAGTAGCTGATGTTGTTGCGGAACGGCCGCAGGCCGATCTTGGTGTTCTGGTAAAAGTCGCGCTTGCCCAGTTCGAGGAAGCGACCAAACGGCTTGAGTACTCGCAGGTTGCGATTGATGGCCTCACCCGCCAGGGAGTTGAGTACTACGTCCACGCCGCGGCCATCGGTAATGGCCAGGATGTCATCGGCAAACGCCAGCGAACGCGAGTCGAAGATATGCTCGACGCCCAACAGGCGCAGGAAATCGCGCTTCTCGTCGCTACCCGCCGTGGCGTAGATTTCGGCGCCGCACCATTTTGCAATCTGGATCGCGGCAATGCCGACGCCGCCCGCTGCACCGTGAATCAGGATTTTCTCTCCCGGTTCAAGCCGCGCCAGGTGATGCACGGCGTAATACACGGTGAAGAAAGTACTCGGAATGGTCGCCGCCGCTTCAAACGACATGCCTTCAGGAATGCGCGCCACAGCATTGGCGTTGGTGATCAGGCGATTGGCGAAGCTCGACGGACCAAAACCGACGACACGGTCGCCCGGCTGGAAATCACCCTCGACCATCGCCCCTTTACCGCGCACCACACCGGCAAACTCGAAGCCCAGCGTCGGGCCCGAGAAGCCATTTTCGATCGCTTCATCAGACAGCAGACCCAACGCGAACATAACATCGCGGAAGTTCAAACCCGTGGCCTGAACCTCGATATCCAGTTCATCGTCTGCCGGCACCAGCGGCGCTCGTGCTTCCCAGCGCAAATTGCGCAGCTGCCCCGGCAAATCGAAGCCGAGCCTGATCTGCGTCGGCGCATCCAGCAGCGCACTGCCTGGCAACTCATCGGGCTGGATTCGCAGCCGTGCGACATACCGATCGCCCGCCGCGCTGATCGCCAGTTCGGTTTCTTCATCCGCATTGAGCAGTGCCGGCACCAGGGCCTCGACGCCAGCGCCAATCGCCAGATCGAGCAGACGAACTCGACAACCGACTGCTTCGTTCGTCAACGTCCGACCGAAGCCCCACAAGGCAGCATCGGCAATGCCTTGCACAGTCGTATCCAGGCGGGTGCCTTGCGGTAACAAATGGATGGCGGCGCCGGAGGTCAGCAACCAGCAATCCGCAGCGACGCCGGCCGATTCACAGGCTTGCGTGATGGCAGCGGCGTGCATGCAGCGGTCAGCCTGGGCATCAAGCCCTTGGGGTGCGAACAGGCCGGCCAGCATTACCACGTGTTGAGGCACCGCTGGACGTTCACGTAACTGTTGCGCCAGATCCGATGCCGAGCCAGGCGCGAGCAGCGCGGCCTCTTGACCTTGCTCGCGCAACATCGAGGCGAGTGCCCGGGCAAACGGTGCTTCAGGACCTTGCCCATCGGCTACCAGCAACCAGCTCTGGCGCGGATACTCACGTGCAACCGCGAGGGTCTTCGCGGAATTTTCGGCGGCTACCAACAGATAGCAGCCAGACGCCGAGTCCGGAATGAACTCCAGCGGCTCGGACACCTTCAGGCCATGACGCCGCAATTCCTGTTGCCAGAATCCCGGGGGCTGTTGCACCGCTAACGCCTGTTGCCCCTGTCGGGCCAGCCACCAGGAAGGTTCGGCGCCAAATGTGAAGTCCGCCCAACGCGCAGGGTGTTGCGCCAACAGAAGCACTTCACCGTTGGCACACAGCCTTGCAGCGCCATGGTGCAAGCCTTGACTGACGGCTTCCAGCGGTGCCAGGTCGGTGGCGACAAGGACCAGATCGAAGTCGTTCGCCGGCACCCGAGCGATTTTTTCCGACGCCTCCAGACTCAGTATCTGAAGCTCCGGGAGCTCAGCCTGGAGCATCGACGCGATTTCAATGTTCTGCGCAGAGTACTGATAATCGACCCGGTCAAAATCCAGGCCGACACACAAGTCTGCCGCCAGTGGTACCCCCTCGAAACCGAGTTCGAGAATACGCAGGCGCTGCCCGTCAGGCAGAGCGCTCAACCGTTGGGTGATATGTTCTCGCAGACCGCCCAGCAACGCTTGGTGACCGGACGCGCCGAGCACCAGGCGGGTCAATGCGGCGGGCGTGGTTTCCCGTGGCAGCAGTTGCGCAATCTTCACCTGACCGCTGATCAGCTCCAGCAGATGCATGCCGATCCGGCCGACCGAATGAATGATCTGGAAGTGTTCGGGATAGCTGCTGAACAGTTCCTGCCAGATGTCTTGCGCACTCGCTCGCTCGCCTTGATCGGCAAGCTGCCAGCCGCCATTGCCCGCCGCAACCAGGCTGCCATCCTCCAGCGCTTGCTCAAGAAGATGGTCAAGATAACCTCCAGCTTCCCAAGTGGAGCGCTGCTGCAGCGTCAGCTCACCGCCCAGCTTCTCGATGGCTTCCAGCACGAAACTGCCACACAGACCGTCGAGCAAAGGGTCGATTTCATCGGCATAACGGAGCAATCCGGGATCATCCGCGATAGCGCAAAGGTGCTGCTGCAGCTGCGCCTCCAACCGTGAGTCCGCCAATGGCAATGCGCGTTCATTCGCAGGATAGGGTTTGGCAACCCCGACAAAGTCCACCAGTTTGATGTCGCCACTGCGATCCTTGTGCAGCCGAACCCCACGAAAACGGGCGTCCTTGATGCAGATGACCGCGCGACCATGGACGTCGTACAACGTGAAGTCCGCCAACAGGGAATGCGCTGAACGTCGTACCAGAGTGACCTGGGCCAGACAAGGCGGCAGGCTGCCAGCAGCGAAGGCGATACGCCCGAGTTTCACCGGGATAAAGGCCAGGTCTTTGCGGCTGTCGGCCTCCTGGTCCAACAGTTGGGTGATCAACTGGAAGGCACTGTCCAGCAGTGCCGGGTGCACATTCAACGTTGCGAGTTCATCCTCGATCGGGGCCGGGACCGTCAACCGCGCCAACACCTGGTTGCCGTCGATCCAGCCTGCCTCGACGGCTTGATAAGCCGGGCCATAATTGAGACCAACCGCACGGGTCAGCGCCAGGTGCCCGGACGAGGTGAAATCAGGAGCGCGCGCTGGAACGACTGGAGCGGTGCTGGCCAGCAACCCGCCGCGCGCTTCACCCACAAGCCTGGCAACCACATGCTGCACCCACGGCTCAGCCTGGGCAGTGCTGCGCGACACGATGGAAAGGGCACCGTCGGTAGTGTCGATCATCACACGGACCTTTTTGCTGAAATCCGAGTGAAGCAAGAGCGGGCTGTGAATTTCCAGCTCTTCGATTTCCACATACTCACCGGGTTGATACTGCAATGCTGCAGCGAGTGCGACTTCGGTGAAACCCGCGCCCGGGAACAACACCGAGTCGCCCACCATGTGGTCGCCCAGTGACGGGAACAGTTGCGTATCCAGGCGATTGTCCCAGGTGAACTCATGCTCCGGCAGCAGATAACCCAACAGCGGATGGACGCGCTCTCGGCTCAGGTGGCCGGAAGACTCGGGCGTGTCTGCGTGCCAGTGACGTTCGCGCTGCCAGGCGTAATTGGGTAATTGCACGAAACGGCCGGAGTGAGGAAACAGGCATTGCAGATCGATGTCGACACCGGCAATCAGTACCTTCGCCAGCGTACGATCAATCATCTGCGGGTTTTCTTCACCACGCAGCACCGTCGGGATCACAACCCCTTCCAGTTCCTGGCTGGCCATCGCATCGGCCACATAGGCACGCAGGATCGGGTGCGGGCCGACCTCCACGAATACGTTGTAGCCCTGCTCGGCGAGCGCCTCACTGGCGGACTTGAACAGCACCGGATAACGAATGTTTTTCCACCAGTACCCGGCGTCCAGATGTTCACCGGCCAGCACGTCGCCGGTCACGGTCGAATACATTGGAATACTGGCGTGACCCGGGACGATGTCGCTCAACACGTCGATGACTTGATCGGCGATCACATCCATGGCCGGCGAGTGGAACGCATAATCGAGACCCAGGCGGCGAACGAATACCTGACGCTCGGTCAGCGCGTGTTCCAGGGTTTCTAGCGCAGCCACCTGGCCGGCGACGGTCGCCCCCTTGAAACTGTTCTCGCCGGCGACGACCAACTCGCTGTCCAGGTCGAGCGTCTTCAACAGGCTCGCAGTGTCCGCCCCCGACAACCCTACCGCCGACATGTTGCCGCAGCCCTTGGTCAAGCCTTGCAGGCGACTGCGATGGTAGATCACACGGGTGGCGTCGTTCAGCGTCAGTGCTCCGCATGCCCAGGCGGCAGCGACTTCACCCACGCTGTGGCCGATGACGGCCACCGGTACTACGCCTTTTTCGGCCAGCATGCGGGTGACACCCACTTGCAATGCAAACAACGCCGGTTGCGCAAATTCAGTCAACTGATAGCGGTCATCACCCAGCTCGACCGCCAGTTCGGCGATCAACGAATAGCCGGATAGCGCATGGAAAATCGCGTCTACCTCGGCAACCGCCTGATGGAAAACCGGATCGGCCAGCAACGACTTGCCCATGCCCTGCCACTGCGATCCATTACCGGAGAAGACGAACACGGGCCCTTTTGCCTGATCCAGGACACGGCCACTTTCCAGTACCGCCGACAACGCCGGAACGCCCGGTTCCGTGACGAAATCCAGTAGGGTCTGAGCGCTGCGTTGAGCATCCGCACCGAACACCACCACCCGTTGCGGGAGCAACTCGCGGCGAAACATCGACTGGTAGGCCACGTCGTAAAGGTTTGCCGCGTCCGGCCCGGACAAAAATTGCGCCAGCTGTTCGGACTGGGCCGCCAAGGCTGCGTTGTCCTTGGCAGAAACAATCAACGGCACTGACTGCCCCATCTGGCGCGGGGCCTGCGGCGCCTGTGGCGGACTTTCCAGGATGACGTGGGCGTTGGCCCCGCCGAAACCGAAAGAGTTGACACCGACCACCAGTTTTCCGCTGGGTTTGAGCGCTTGGGTTTCAGTGACCACACTCAGGTTGAGGTCAGCGAAAGGAATGTTCGGATTGAGCTTCTTGATGCCGATGGTGGCGGGCACCTTGCGTTCGATCACGCAGTACAGCGCCTTCATCAAACCGGCGACACCCGAGGCTGCCTCAAGGTGCCCGATATTGCTTTTGATCGAACCGATCAGCAGTGGCTGATCCGCCGGGCGCTGCTGCCCCAGCGCCTCACCGATAGCCCGGCTCTCGATAGGATCGCCGACTGGCGTGCCCGTACCGTGAGCTTCCAGGTAATCAATGTCTGTCGCACTGATGCCAGCACTGTCGTAGGCCTGCTTCATCAGGGCTATCTGCGCATCCGCGCTCGGGACGGTCAAACTCGACTTTCGCCCATCGGTATTAGCCGCACTGCCGGCAACGACCGCGAGGATCTGGTTTGCGTCCTCGATCGCCTTGTCGTAATCCTTCAGATAGAAAAGCCCCGCGCCTTCAGAACGGACATAGCCATCTGCAGACTCATCGAACACGTGACATTGCCCAGTGCGCGACAACATTGAAGCCTTGGAAAAGATCAAGAAGCCAAAAGGGTGAAGATGCAGGCTGACACCACCGGTAATCGCCTGTTCGATATCGCCGTTCTGAATGGCCTGGCAAGCCTGGTGAAAGGCCATCAGGGAAGAAGAGCACGCCGTGTCGATGGCCATGCTCGGGCCTTGAAGGTCATAAAAAAAAGATAGCCGGTTGGCCGCGATACTGAAGGTATTACCGGTGGCGGTTGCCGCATCAATCGTCGACATGTCATGCGTCAGACGATAGCCGTAGTCGACACTGGCGATCCCCAGGTAGACACCGCAATCGCTGCCACGCAGGCTCGACGGTTTGACACCGGCGTTCTCGAACACTTCCCAGCCAAGCTCCAGCAATAATCGCTGCTGAGGGTCCATGACCGCCGCTTCACGAGGAGAAATATTGAAGAATCCAGCATCGAAAGTAGAAATATCGCCCAGGGAACCGGAAGCAAACGTGTACGACGTTGCTGGGTTTGCCTTGTCCGGGTGCAGGAACTCGTCCTTGGACCAGCGAGAAAAATCCGCTTGGGTAATAAAGCTCTGCCGGTCCAGTAGGTGCGGCCAAAAAGTTGCAGAAGTAGAGCCTGGAAAACGGAACGACGTCCCTATGATTGCAACTTTCTTACGCATTGCTACTTGCCCTATTCATCCCCAGCCCTTTTCCAAAAGCTGAACAACAATCAAATTCCATTAATGTAAATGCAGGAAACCCGGCGACACCCTGGATGTTATGTACCGCTTGCTACCTGACCAAAAATAACGTCACGCGCAAAATAGCCGCGAATCATACGCGCCGGGTCCATTAAGGGAAACCTGAAAAGTTCAACCGCTGGGCAGGTCAATCCTTTCAACGCAGGGCGAATTTGAGACACACGTCAGGCTATTAAAAAAACATTCAATAAACCCGCGACGCAGCCGACAACTCTTGAAAGCCTTGCGGATTGAAAAAGCCATGCGTAACAACCAACCCACTACACAACGCGAACGGACCTTTCCGGCTCAGCAACGGTTGATTTCCACCACCGATGCCAAGGGCATGATCACCTACTGTAACGACGCTTTCGTCGAAATCAGCGGGTTTTCCCGAGAGGAGCTGATCCGTGCACCGCACAACCTGGTCCGTCACCCCGACGTCCCGGCCGCGGTGTTCGCGCACATGTGGGGCACACTGAAACAAGGCTTGCCATGGATGGGCATTGTCAAGAATCGCTGCAAGAGCGGTGATCATTACTGGGTGAACGCCTATGTGACACCGATCTTCGAAGGCAATCAGGTGATCGGTTACGAGTCGGTGCGGGTCAAGCCCTCTGCCGAACAGATCCGACGCGCCGAAGCGCTCTACCAACGCATCAACCAGGGCAAGCCGGCCGTTCCCTCCTCGGATAAATGGTTGCCGATCCTGCAGGACTGGCTGCCGTTCATTCTGGTCAGCCAATTGAGCTTCATGATCGGTGCATCGCTGAACTCCCATTGGGGGTTTGCCCTGGCAGCAGGACTCTCGGTACCACTGGGCCTGATGGGCCTTCAGTGGCAGCAGCGTGGCCTCAAGCGCTTGCTGCGCCTGGCCGAGCAGACCACCTCCGATCCGTTGATCGCACAGATGTACACCGACAGTCGCGGCGCCCAGGCGCGTCTGGAAATGTCCATACTCAGTCAGGAAGCACGCCTGAAAACCTGCCTGACGCGTTTGCAGGACACGGCCGAACACCTGACCGATCAGGCCAGGCAATCCGATGCCCTGGCGCACAACAGCTCCAGCGGCCTGGAACGTCAACGGGTCGAGACCGAACAGGTGGCCACCGCGGTCAACCAGATGGCCGCTACCACCCAGGAAGTCGCCAGCCACGTACAACGCACCGCGGATGCCACCCAGGAAGCCAATCGCCTGACCGGTCGTGGTCGTGACATCGCCGGGGAGACCCGCGAAGCCATCCAGCGCCTGTCGGTGGTGGTCGGTGAAACCGGCGTGACCGTGACCCAACTGGCCAAGGACAGCAACGAAATCGGAGGTGTGGTCGACGTGATCAAAGGCATCGCCGACCAGACCAACCTGCTGGCCCTGAACGCTGCCATCGAAGCGGCCCGTGCCGGCGAGATGGGTCGCGGTTTTGCGGTGGTGGCCGACGAAGTCCGTCAACTGGCGCAACGCACCAGCGAATCCACCGGGCAGATTCATGCGCTGATCGCCAAGCTCCAGCAAACCGCCAGTACTGCCGTGCAGACCATGGAAGCCGGGCATCGTCAGGCGGAAGAAGGCGTGGCGCGGGTACTGGAAGCGGACCAGGCACTGGTGGGGATCAGCGAAGCGGTGGCCAACATCACCGACATGACCACCCAGATCGCTGCCGCGACCGAAGAGCAAAGTGCCGTGGCCGAAGAAATCAGCCGCAACATCAGCAACATTTCGGAACTGGCGGACCAGACTTCGGAACAAGCGCAGAACTCGGCGTTGCTGAGTGAAGAGCTGACCAAGACCGCCAATACTCAATATTCGTTGGTGGAGCGGTTTAACCGGTAACCTCAAAATCAAAAGATCGCAGGCTGCGCCAGCTCCTACATTCGAACGGCGTACACCCCGTAGGAGCTGCCGAAGGCTGCGATCTTTTGATCTTGCTTCTCACAAAAACTCAGCAACCTTTCTGGCTGTCTCGTCCAGATGTTGCTCATGCGTAAACCCCGAAGCCTTCAACGGCTTTAGATCATGATCCCCCGCCACCAGCCAGAACACCTCGATACTCGGCGATAGCGCATAACCCTCGACCACCTCACGATTGCCCAGCGCATCGCGCTCGCCCTGGACGATCAAGGTCCGTGTCTTCAGCCCCGCCAGATGCTCAACCCGTGGTTTCTCCGGCTTACCCACCGCATAGAACGGATAGCCCAGGCACACCAGCGCATCCACCCCCAACTCATCGGCCAGCAGACTGGCCATCCGCCCGCCCATGGACTTGCCGCCGATGGCCAGCGGCCCAGTGACATGGCGTCGCACCTGGGCATACACCTCGCGCCAGCATTCCAGCAGTTTCGGCGCCGGGTTCGGCGGGCGTTTACCGCCGTCGATGCGCCGCTGCGCCATGTACGGAAACTCGAAGCGCAACACGTTGACGCCTTGAGCGGCGAGGCGTGCAGCCATGTCGCTCATCCAGTCGCTGTCCATCGGTGCGCCGGCGCCATGGGCAAGGATCAGCGTCGCCGCAGCCTTGCCAGCGGCGGCATTCCACAACCATCCATGATCCCGCACGCACTGCGCCCATTGATCCCCGTCAATACCGGCCTTGTGCCCTTTGTCCATGCTTGCCTCGCTTTTAGTCTGCCTATAACTCCGGCCGAAGGGTGCGCAGCCAAGCGCTGCGTGCTCTCACTTCGGCTGAACCGTGGATGGGGAACCATGAACACTTCTATCAGTACCGCCTACAACTACAAGGTGGTCCGCCAATTCGCCATTATGACGGTGGTGTGGGGCATCGTCGGCATGGGGCTCGGGGTTTTTCTCGCTGCCCAGTTGGTCTGGCCCGAACTCAACTTCAATCTGCCGTGGACCAGCTTCGGCCGCTTGCGCCCCCTGCACACCAACGCGGTGATCTTCGCCTTTGGCGGCTGCGCCTTGTTCGCCAGTTCGTTGTACTCCGTACAACGGACGTGCCAAACACGCTTATTTGCTCCCGCAGTTGCCGCATTCTGTTTCTGGGGCTGGCAGCTTGTGATCCTGCTGGCGGCCATCAGCCTGCCGATGGGCTACACCAGCTCCAAGGAATACGCCGAGCTGGAATGGCCGATCGACATCCTGATCACCATCGTCTGGGTCGCCTACGCCATCGTGTTCTTCGGCACGATCATGCAGCGCAAGACCAAACACATTTATGTCGGTAACTGGTTCTTCGGTGCGTTCATCATCACCGTGGCGATTCTGCACATCGTCAACAACATGGAATTGCCGGTCAGCTTCACCAAGTCCTACTCGCTGTACTCCGGCGCTACCGATGCGATGGTGCAATGGTGGTATGGACACAACGCCGTAGGCTTTTTCCTCACCGCCGGTTTCCTCGGGATGATGTACTACTTTGTGCCGAAACAGGCCGAGCGTCCGGTGTATTCCTATCGCTTGTCGATCGTGCACTTCTGGGCGCTGATCACCTTGTACATCTGGGCGGGCCCACACCACCTGCACTACACCGCGCTGCCGGACTGGGCGCAGTCGCTGGGCATGGTGATGTCGCTGATCCTGCTAGCGCCGAGCTGGGGCGGGATGATCAACGGCATGATGACCCTGTCGGGCGCTTGGCATAAGTTGCGCAGCGACCCGATCCTGCGCTTCCTTGTGGTGTCGCTGGCGTTCTACGGTATGTCGACCTTCGAAGGGCCGATGATGGCGATCAAGACGGTCAACGCCCTCTCCCACTACACCGACTGGACCATCGGCCACGTACACGCAGGCGCCTTGGGCTGGGTGGCGATGATCTCCATCGGCGCGCTGTACCACATGATCCCGAAAGTCTTCGGCCGCGAGCAGATGCACAGCATCGGCCTGATCAACGCGCACTTCTGGCTCGCCACCATCGGCACCGTTCTGTACATCGCCTCGATGTGGGTCAACGGCATCGCCCAGGGCCTGATGTGGCGTGCGGTGAACGAGGATGGCACGCTGACTTACTCCTTCGTCGAAACCCTGGTGGCCAGCCACCCTGGCTTCGTCGTGCGGCTGGTGGGTGGCGCGATCTTCCTCAGCGGCATGTTCCTGATGGCCTACAACACCTGGCGCACCGTGCGGGCCTCTCAGCCTGCCGCCGTCGCCGCTGCCGCGCAGATGGCCTGAGGAGTCCGCCATGAAACACGAAACTATCGAGAAAAACGTCGGCCTGTTGCTGCTGCTGATGATCCTGGCCGTGAGCATCGGTGGCCTGACCCAGATCGTCCCGCTGTTCTTCCAGGACGTGACCAACAAACCGGTGGAAGGCATGAAGCCCTACACCGCGCTGCAACTGGAAGGTCGCGACATCTATATCCGTGAAGGCTGCGTCGGCTGCCACTCGCAGATGATCCGTCCGTTCCGCGCCGAGACCGAACGCTACGGCCACTATTCGGTGGCCGGTGAAAGCGTCTGGGACCACCCGTTCCTGTGGGGCTCGAAACGCACCGGCCCGGACCTGGCCCGGGTCGGTGCGCGCTACTCGGATGACTGGCACCGCGCGCACTTGTACAACCCGCGCAACGTCGTGCCGGAGTCGAAGATGCCAGCCTACCCGTGGCTGGTGGCCAATCAGCTCGACAGCAGCCACACCGAAACCAAGATCAAGGCCATGCGCACCCTGGGCGTGCCGTACACCGACGAAGACATTACCGGCGCCGTCGCTTCGCTCAAGGGCAAGAGCGAAATGGATGCGCTGGTCGCCTACCTGCAAGTGCTCGGCACTGCGATCAAGAGCAAGAGGTGAGCCATGCCCATGTCTTTTATAGAGATCGAATTGAGCACTGGAATGATCCGCGGCCTTGGCACCGTCGTGGTGTTCGTGGCCTTTGTCGGCCTGACGCTGTGGGTATTCAACGGCAAGCGCGGCCCGGAATTCGCCGAAGCGCGCCTGCTGCCGTTCGCCGACGAACCACAACCCGACATCACTGAAGAACCTGTCACAAGGAGTACCCGGCCATGACCACCTTCTGGAGTACGTGGATCTGCGTACTGACCATCGGCAGCCTGATCGGCCTGACCTGGCTGTTGATCGGCACCCGCAAGGGTGAAACCAAGGGCAGTGTCGACCAGACCATGGGCCACAGCTTCGACGGCATCGAGGAGTACGACAACCCGTTGCCGCAATGGTGGTTCATGCTGTTCGCCGGCACCTTGGTATTCGCCGTCGGCTACCTGATCCTCTATCCGGGCCTGGGCAACTGGAAAGGCGTCCTCCCCGGCTACGAAAACGGCTGGACCGGGGTGCACGAATGGGAAAAGGAGATGGCCAAGGCTGACGGGAAGTTCGGGCCGATCTTCGCGAAGTTTGCGGCAATGCCCGTGGAAGAAGTGGCCAAGGACCCACAGGCATTGAAAATGGGCGGCCGCCTGTTTGCCTCCAACTGCTCGGTGTGCCACGGCTCGGATGCCAAGGGTGCGTTCGGCTTCCCCAACCTGACCGACAGCGACTGGCGCTGGGGCGGCAATGCAGAAACCATCAAGACCACCATCATGGGTGGCCGGATGGCGATGATGCCGGCCTGGGGTGAAGTCCTGGGTGAGGAAGGTGTGAAAAACGTCGCCGCGTATGTGCGCCATGGCCTGGCCAAGCTGCCATTGCCTGCCGACAGCAAAGCCGACCTGCAGGCCGGACAGCAAGCGTTCAGCACCACCTGCGTGGCTTGCCATGGGGCAAACGGCCAGGGCACTGAAGCCATGGGCGCGCCGAACCTGACGCACCCGGCCGGCTTCATTTACGGGACGAGCCTGACACAACTTGAGCAGACGATTCGGCATGGCCGCCAGGGCCATATGCCGGCGCAGAACGAACTGCTGGGCAGCGATAAGGTGCAATTGCTGGCCGCGTATGTGTACAGCCTGTCCCACAGTTTGAATACCGAGCGCTTACAGGCTGAAGACAACCGCGAATAAATCCCGACCGCTCTGCTGCCGCATTCTCGCGGATGCGGCAGTTCCCTGCCCCTTTGCGACGCATTGTCGCACCCTCTGTGACTCTTTCTTTCGGATCCCAGGATTCGGGTCTAAGCTTCCCCCGATGCGGACTGGCCGGTGCCGGTTCCAGGTCGACCCTGAACGATGTGTTCGACGAATCTGCCCGATGACAGGCCGCAAAGGCTGGTAGATACCGGCTGTCGCACCAATTGCCTTCGGTCAGCCAAACGTTGCGTTTGAACACACCCCGTTACATCCGACCTGACCCCCTCGCCTGATCAGTCCGCCGGGATGTTTTGCCCGCGGGCAATTTTGTCCTTACGCGGCGCATGGAAAGGCCGCAGAATCAGCTTTTGAAAGCATTGACCCAGGTCATGGCGCGTTGCAATGACCCCTTGCTTTCTCCATACTTGCGGCCGATTTTTAATCCTAATAAAACACCCAAACCGTGGAACCTTAGAATGAGCACAGCAATCAGTCCGACTGCTTATAACTATAAGGTAGTCCGCCAGTTCGCCATCATGACGGTGGTCTGGGGGATCCTTGGCATGGGGCTCGGTGTCTTCATTGCCTCGCAACTGGTCTGGCCGGAGTTGAACTTCGGTCTGCCATGGACGAGCTTTGGACGCCTGCGCCCATTGCACACCAACCTGGTGATTTTCGCCTTCGGTGGATGTGCACTGTTTGCCACTTCTTATTACGTCGTGCAGCGAACCTGCCAAACGCGACTGATTTCCGACAGCCTCGCCGCCTTCACCTTCTGGGGATGGCAAGCGGTGATCGTCGGCGCGATCATTACCTTGCCGATGGGTTTCACCACCACCAAGGAATATGCGGAGCTGGAATGGCCCCTGGCTATTCTGCTGGCCATTGTCTGGGTCACCTACGGTCTGGTGTTCTTCGGCACCATCGTCAAGCGCAAGACCAAGCACATCTATGTGGGTAACTGGTTCTACGGCGCGTTCATCGTCGTGACAGCGATGCTGCATATCGTCAACCACATGTCGCTGCCGGTCAGCCTGTTCAAGTCCTACTCGGCCTACTCGGGCGCGACGGACGCGATGATCCAGTGGTGGTACGGCCACAACGCCGTGGGCTTCTTCCTGACCACCGGCTTCCTGGGCATGATGTACTACTTCGTGCCGAAACAGGCCGAGCGTCCGATCTACTCCTATCGTTTGTCGATCGTGCACTTCTGGGCACTGATCACCCTGTACATCTGGGCCGGTCCCCACCACCTGCACTACACCGCGCTGCCGGACTGGGCTCAGTCCCTGGGCATGGCGATGTCGATCATCCTGCTCGCGCCGAGCTGGGGCGGCATGATCAACGGCATGATGACCCTGTCGGGCGCCTGGCATAAGCTGCGCACCGACCCGATCCTGCGCTTCCTGGTCGTCTCCCTGGCGTTCTACGGCATGTCGACCTTCGAAGGCCCGATGATGGCCATCAAGACCGTCAACTCGCTGTCGCACTACACCGACTGGACCATCGGCCACGTACACGCAGGCGCCTTGGGCTGGGTTGCGATGATCTCGATCGGCGCCATCTACCACATGATCCCGAAACTGTTCGGTCGTGCGCAGATGCACAGCACCGGCCTGATCAACACCCACTTCTGGCTCGCGACCATCGGTACCGTGCTCTACATCGCCTCGATGTGGGTCAACGGCATCACCCAGGGCCTAATGTGGCGTGCAATCAACGACGACGGCACCCTTACCTACTCGTTCGTCGAAGCGCTGCAAGCCAGCCACCCGGGCTTCATCGTCCGTGCCCTGGGCGGTGCGTTCTTCGCCACCGGCATGTTGTTCATGGCCTACAACGTATTCCGTACCGTACGCGCCTCGAACCCGGCTGAAGCCAAAGCCGCCGAACAGATTGCCGTAGTTGGAGCTCACTGATGAAGCATGAAGCAGTCGAGAAGAATATTGGCCTGCTGGCCTTCTTCATGGTCATCGCCGTCAGCATCGGCGGCCTGACCCAGATCGTTCCGCTGTTTTTCCAGGATGTCACCAACAAGCCGGTCGAGGGCATGAAGCCCCGCACCGCCCTGGAACTGGAAGGCCGGGACGTTTATATCGCCAACGGTTGTGTCGGCTGCCACTCGCAGATGATCCGTCCGTTCCGTGCCGAAACCGAACGCTACGGCCACTACTCGGTCGCCGGTGAAAGCGTCTGGGACCACCCGTTCCTGTGGGGTTCCAAGCGTACCGGTCCGGACCTGGCCCGTGTCGGCGGCCGTTACTCCGATGACTGGCAGCGTGCGCACTTGTACAACCCGCGCAACGTAGTGCCCGAGTCGAAAATGCCGGCCTACCCGTTCCTCGTGGAAAACAAGCTCGACGGCAAAGATACCGCAAAAAAAATGGAAGTCTTGCGCACGCTCGGCGTCCCTTACACCGACGAAGACATCGCCGGCGCCAAGGATGCTGTGAAGGGCAAAACCGAAATGGACGCGCTGGTGGCCTATCTGCAAGGCCTGGGCACCATCATCAAAAGCAAACGGTGAATTAGATGGATATCGGGATGATTCGTGGCCTGGGCACCGTTGTCGTGATGGTGGCCTTCATCGGACTGGCACTGTGGGTGTTCAGTCCCAAGCGCAAGTCGGAGTTTGAAGACGCGACCTTGCTGCCTTTCGCGGATGATCCCGAAGCCATCAAGCACGTCGAGCAAGCTTCTAGGAGTAACAAAGAATGACTACATTCTGGAGTCTGTACGTCACAGTCCTCAGTCTCGGTACGATCTTTTCCCTGACCTGGCTGCTGCTGTCGACCCGCAAGGGCCAGCGCGCAGAGCAGACGGACGAGACAGTCGGGCACTCCTTCGACGGGATCGAGGAGTACGACAACCCGCTGCCGAAATGGTGGTTCATGCTGTTCGTGGGCACCATCATCTTCGCACTGGGCTACCTGGCGCTGTATCCGGGCCTGGGTAACTGGAAAGGCCTGCTGCCGGGTTACGGCTACCTCGACAACGAGAAGCAGACCCCGTTCGCCAACGGCCAGACCGGCTGGACCGGCGTTCACGAGTGGGAAAAGGAAATGGCCAAGTCGGACGCCAGGTTCGGTCCGATCTTCGCCAAGTTCGCTGCCATGCCAATCGAAGAAGTGGCCAAGGACCCGCAAGCCCTGAAGATGGGTGGCCGCCTGTTCGCCTCCAACTGCTCGGTTTGCCACGGTTCCGACGCCAAGGGCGCCTATGGTTTCCCGAACCTGACCGACGCCGACTGGCGCTGGGGCGGCGAGCCGCAAACCATCAAGACCACCATCATGGGCGGTCGTCACGCCGTGATGCCTGCATGGGCTGAAGTGATCGGCGAGCAAGGCGTGGCCGACGTGGCCGCGTTTGTCCTGACCAACCTCGATGGCCGCAAGCTGCCGGAAGGCACCAAGGCCGACCCGGTTGCCGGGCAGAAACTGTTCGCCACCAACTGCGTGGCGTGCCACGGTCCGGAAGGCAAAGGCACGCCAGCGATGGGCGCACCCAACCTGACTCACCCGGCAGCGTTCATCTACGGTTCGAGCTTCGCTCAACTGCAACAGACCATCCGTTACGGCCGTCAGGGCCAGATGCCTGCGCAAGAACAGCTGCAAGGCAACGACAAGGTTCACCTGCTGGCCGCTTACGTCTACAGCCTGTCTCACGGTGAGAAGGCAGCGGACGCCGAGTAAGGCAAACGCTTGAAGCAACAAAAAAAAAACGGCCCCGCCAATGTGAATTGGCGGGGCCGTTTTGTTTTTTCAGCGCTGATCTCTAGCGTACGGCGACCAATGGTAATGCCCTATGCCCTCTCTGAGGTTGTGGGGCGACACGCATAGTAGTAACGTTTCTACAAAGCAGCTTCAGGAGGGCCAACCATGATGGTCATCACCACAATTTCCAGCCGCGAATTCAACCAGGACACAAGTGGTGCCAAAAAAGCCACTCGCCAGGGGCCTGTTTTCATCACCGACCGAGGCAAACCGGCCCATGTACTGCTAAGCATTGAGGACTACCAAAAACTGACCGGCACCCACGCCGACATCGCCGAACTGCTGGTCATGCCAGAAGCAGCCGATATCGAATTCGAAACCGAGCGTGCCGTGATCAAACATCGCCCTGTGGATCTGTCCTGATGTTTCTACTCGACACCAACGTAATTTCCGAACTACGCAAACCCCAGGCTGATGCGAACGTCGTTGCGTGGGCCAAAAGTGTCATCGCTCCACGCATGTTCATTTCGGCTATTACCTTGAAGGAGCTGGAAACAGGCGTTCTACGAATGGAGCGTCGGAATCCCGCCCAAGGGAAAGTCTTGCGCACTTGGTTGAAGCATCACGTTATGCCAGCCTTCGACGCCCGAATCCTTCCGGTCGATGCCGCCGTAGCGATTCGCTGCGCCAGTCTGCATATCCCCGACAGAGCCAATGAAAGCGATGCCTTGATTGCGGCCACGGCGCTGGTTCATGGTTTGACGGTGGTCACACGCAATGTCGCAGACTTTCAGTCCAGCGGTGTACAACTGATCAACCCATGGGTCGAATGACCGGCGACATGCGTAAAACCGCCCATAATTCCCAAGTCAATTGATTCAAGTCATTACACCATCAAATGAATTTACCAAACGTGACCAAAGGTCGCACCCGCAGGCTAGAGCGACAGGCGTATCATTGAGCCACTGCAACACCCCTTTTTGACCGCGGTCGGCACGTACTGACCGAGGCACTCTTCCACTGCCGTGGGATGCAATGATGAGCAACCAGATTCCGGTACACGACGTCACTCCACCTGCCAAGAACGCGAACAACAGCGTCGACCTCTACGCCTCCAGAGAAAAAATCTACACCCGCGCCTTCACCGGCTTGTTCCGCAATCTGCGGATGACCGGCGGTGCCATGTTGTTTTTGCTGTATTTCGGCACGGTGTGGCTGAACTGGGGCGGTCATCAGGCCGTCTGGTGGAACCTGCCGGAGCGCAAGTTCTTCATTTTCGGCGCCACCTTCTGGCCCCAGGACTTCATTCTGCTGTCCGGCATGTTGATCATCGCCGCGTTCGGCCTGTTTTTCATCACCGTGTACGCCGGCCGGGTCTGGTGCGGCTATACCTGCCCGCAAAGCGTCTGGACCTGGATTTTCATGTGGTGCGAAAAAGTCACCGAAGGTGACCGCAACCAACGCATCAAGCTCGACAAGGCGCCGATGAGCACCAACAAGTTCCTGCGCAAACTCAGCAAGCACACCCTGTGGCTGCTGATCGGCTTCGTCACCGGCATGACCTTCGTCGGCTACTTCTCGCCGATCCGCGAACTGGTGTTCGACTTCTTCACCGGCCAGGCGGATGGCTGGTCGTACTTCTGGGTCGGCTTCTTCACCCTCGCCACTTACGGCAACGCTGGCTGGCTGCGTGAACAGGTGTGCATCTACATGTGCCCGTACGCGCGCTTCCAGAGCGTGATGTTCGACAAGGACACCCTGATCGTTTCCTACGATCCGCGCCGTGGCGAAAGCCGTGGCCCGCGTAAAAAAGGCATCGACTACAAGGCTCAGGGCCTGGGTGACTGCATCGACTGCACCATGTGCGTCCAGGTCTGTCCGACCGGTATCGACATCCGTGACGGCCTGCAAATCGAATGCATCGGTTGCGCCGCCTGCATCGATGCCTGCGACGCCATCATGGACAAGATGGAATACCCGCGCGGGCTGATCAGCTACACCACCGAGCACAACCTGTCCGGGCAGAAAACCCATAAACTGCGCCCGCGCCTGATCGGCTATGCCGTGGTGCTGCTGGCGATGATCAGCTTGCTGGCGACGGCATTCTTCATGCGTGCGCTGGTGGGTTTCGATGTCAGCAAGGACCGCGTGCTGTACCGCGAGAACGCCGAAGGCCGGATCGAAAACGTCTACAGCCTGAAAATCATGAACAAGGACCAGCGCGACCATATCTACGTGCTCGAAGCCTCTGGCCTGCCGGATCTCAAATTGCAGGGCCGGCGCGAGATCAAGGTCGCGGCCGGCGAGATCGTCAGCCAGCCTGCCGAGCTGTCCGTCGCGCCGGAAAAACTGCCGTCGAGCACCAACGAGGTGAAATTCATCCTCAAGGATGCCGATGACGACAGCGTCCACATCGAAGCCAAGAGCCGGTTCATCGGCCCACAAAATCGTTGAGAGAACTGAACATGCCCGCAGCAACTGCCGCAAGCCCCTGGTACAAGCACCTCTGGCCGTGGATCATCATCGGGATCCTGGCCTGCTCGGTGGCCCTGACCTTGTCCATGGTGACCATCGCGGTGAACAACCCGGACAACCTGGTCAACGACAACTACTACGAGGCTGGCAAAGGCATCAACCGCTCCCTCGACCGTGAGCTGCTGGCCCAGACCCTGAAAATGCGCGCCAGCGTTCATCTCGATGGCGTGACCGGCGAGGTTGACCTGCGCCTGAGCGGCGAGAGCCAGCCCAAGACCCTGGAGCTGAACCTGATCTCGCCGACCCAGCCGGAAAAGGATCGCAAGATCATCCTGACCCGCAGCGAAACCGAACAGGGCCGCTACATCGGCCAGTTGAGCGACAAGATCGAAGGCCGGCGCTTTATCGAGTTGCTCGGCACCCAGGACGACCACATCTGGCGCATGTTCGAAGAGGAACCGGTCAGCCATGACAAGGATCTGCTGCTAGGCGACGAACCCCTGCAAGGTGCCGAAGACCTGAAGAAATAATGTTTGCGCTTCGCGCTTCGCTGGCAAGCCAGCTCCTACAGGATCACACGAATCTGCGTAGGAGCTGGCTTGCCAGCGAAGAGGCCCATCCAGACACCATAGATTGCCCATGACCACCCCACTCCCCTGCTACCACTGCGCCCTGCCCGTCCCGGCCGGCAGCCGCTTCATCGCCGTCGTGCTCGGGGAGTCCCGCGAATTCTGCTGCCCGGGTTGCCTGGCCGTGGCCGAAGCCATCGTCGCCGGCGGTCTGGAAAGCTATTACCAACACCGCAGCGAAGCCTCGGCCAACCCCGAAGCCCTGCCGGTGCAACTGGTGGATGAACTGGCGCTGTACGACCGCGCCGATGTGCAGCAGCCCTTCGTTCGCCACGACGGCGACCTCGCCGAAACCACACTATTGATGGAAGGCATCAGTTGCGCCGCCTGCGGCTGGCTGATCGAAAAACACCTGCGCACTTTGCCTGCCGTAGCCGAGGCGCGCCTGAACCTGTCCAACCATCGCCTGCACGTACGCTGGGCCGATGGGCAATTACCCCTGAGCCAGGTCCTCGGTGAACTGCGTCAGATCGGTTACGCCGCACACCCGTATCAGGCCGACCGCGCCAGCGAACAACTGGCCAGCGAAAACCGCCTGGCCCTGCGCCAGCTCGGGGTGGCCGGGCTGCTGTGGTTCCAGGCGATGATGGCAACCATGGCCACCTGGCCTGAATTCAACATCGATCTCAGCCCCGAACTGCACACCATCCTGCGCTGGGTCGCACTGTTCCTTACCACCCCGATCGTGTTCTACAGCTGCGCGCCGTTCTTCAAAGGCGCCATGCGCGATCTGCGTACCCGCCACCTGACCATGGACGTTTCGGTGTCGCTGGCCATCGGCAGCGCCTACATTGCCGGGGTCTGGACGTCCATCACCGGGGTCGGCGAACTGTATTTCGATGCCGTCGGCATGTTTGCCCTGTTCCTGCTGGCCGGGCGTTATCTGGAACGACGCGCCCGCGAACGCACCGCCGCCGCCACCGCGCAGCTGGTGAATCTATTGCCCGCCTCGTGCCTGCGATTGACACCTGACGGCCAGAGCGAACGCATTCTGCTCAGTGAACTGCGTATTGGCGATCAGGTGCTGGTTCATCCGGGCGCCATTCTTCCGGCTGACGGCAAGATCCTCGACGGCCAGTCGAGTGTCGACGAGTCGTTGCTGACCGGCGAGTACCTGCCGCAACCCCGCACCCTCGGCGACGCGGTCACCGCCGGCACAATGAACGTCGAAGGCGCACTGACCGTCGAGGTCCAGGCCCTGGGCCAGGACACTCGCCTCTCAGCCATCGTTCGCCTGCTCGATCGTGCCCAGGCCGAAAAACCGCGCCTGGCGGAAATCGCCGACCGCGCCGCGCAATGGTTCCTGCTGTTGTCGCTGATCGCCGCCGCCGCGATTGGCCTGCTGTGGTGGGAGCTGGACTCATCGCGGGCCTTCTGGATCGTGCTGGCGATGCTCGTGGCGACCTGCCCGTGCGCCTTGTCACTGGCGACGCCCACCGCTCTCACCGCCGCCACCGGCACCTTGCACAAACTTGGCCTGCTATTGACGCGTGGCCATGTGCTCGAAGGCCTGAACCAGATCGACACGGTGATTTTCGACAAGACCGGCACCCTCACCGAAGGGCGCCTGGCGCTGCGCTCAATCCGCCCTCTCGGCACGCTCGACAGCGATCGATGCCTGAGCCTCGCCGCCGCCCTGGAAAATCGCTCCGAACACCCGATCGCCCGTGCTTTCGGACGCGCGCCGATGGCTGCCGAAGAAGTCCACAGCACACCGGGCCTCGGCCTGGAGGGGCTGGTTGAAGAGCGACGCCTGCGCATCGGCCAACCTCGCTTCGTCTGCGAACTCAGCGGCGCCATGGTGCCGTCGATGCCCGAAGAGGCTGGCCAATGGCTGCTACTCGGCGACAGCCAGGGGCCGCTGGCCTGGCTCGTCCTCGATGATCGCTTGCGTGCCGATGCGCCCGCGCTGTTGGCCGCGTGCAAGGCGCGTGGCTGGCGCACGCTGTTGTTGTCCGGCGATAGCTCACCGATGGTCGCCAGCGTGGCGGCGGAACTGGGTATCGACGAAGCCCGTGGCGGCTTGCGTCCGGACGATAAACTGCAAGTCCTGCAACAACTGCACAAAGAAGGACGCAAGGTGTTGATGCTGGGTGACGGGGTCAATGACGTGCCGGTGCTGGCGGCTGCGGATATCAGCGTCGCCATGGGCTCGGCCACCGATCTGGCAAAAACCAGTGCCGATGCCGTGCTGCTGTCCAACCGCCTCGACGCGCTGGTGCAAGCCTTCAGCCTGGCGCGGCGCACCCGTCGGGTCATTATCGAGAACCTGTTGTGGGCCGGGCTGTACAATGGCCTCATGTTGCCCTTCGCCGCCCTCGGCTGGATCACTCCGGTCTGGGCGGCGGTGGGCATGTCGATCAGTTCGTTGACCGTGGTGTTGAACGCGCTGCGCCTGACTCGCATGCCGAGCGCGCCCGCCCACTGCGCCACGCCAGAAACCCGCCCGCTGCCGGCCTGAGCCGTGTGGGCATGGAGTCCAGATGCCAGCTCTTTACGTGATGATTCCCGCTGCGCTGCTGATCGTGGCCATCGCCGTCTATATCTTCTTCTGGGCAGTGGACAGCGGTCAGTACGACGACCTCGACAGCCCGGCCCACAGCATCCTGTTCGACGACCAGGACCCGAACCACACTGCTGCCGTGGATGAGGCCAGCGGCCAACCGGCCAAGCCGCAAGACAAGGCCCCGCCCCATGCTTGAATTGGCGCCACTGCTGGTGTCTGCGGTGATCCTCGGTTTGCTCGGCGGCGGCCATTGCCTGGGCATGTGCGGCGGCTTGATGGGCGCGCTGACCCTGGCAATTCCCAAGGAACAACGCAGCCGCCGCTTTCGCCTGCTGCTGGCCTACAACCTGGGACGGATTCTGAGCTATGCCTGCGCCGGACTGCTGATCGGCCTGGCCGGATGGGCCGTGGCCAGCAGCCCGGCTGCGATGTTCCTGCGTATCCTCGCCGGCTTGCTGCTGATTGCCATGGGCCTGTACCTGGCCGGCTGGTGGAGCGGCCTGACCCGTATCGAAAGCCTCGGTCGCGGCTTGTGGCGGCATATCCAGCCAGTCGCCAACCGGTTGCTGCCTGTGTCGAGCGTTCCGCGTGCGCTGCTGTTGGGCGCGCTCTGGGGCTGGCTGCCGTGCGGTCTGGTCTACAGCACCTTGCTATGGTCGGCCAGCCAGGGCAACGCGCTGGACAGCGCATTGTTGATGCTCGCGTTCGGGCTCGGCACCTGGCCGGTGCTGCTGGCGACAGGCCTCGCCGCCGAAAGGGTGACAGCACTGTTGCGCAAGCGTAGCGTGCGCATGGCGGGTGGATTGCTGGTGATGTTGTTCGGCATCTGGACGCTGCCGGGGCCGCATCAGCATTGGTTGATGGGGCATTAAAAGCAAAAGATCGCAGCCTTCGGCAGCTCCTACAGGGATCGCGTACATCTGTATGAGCTGCCGAAGGCTCGGGCCGCGTTCGGACGATCTTTTGATCTTGATGTAAATCAAGATGCCCCACCCCGCCCTCGCATAAAGTGGCTGACACTGCCAGCCTATCCGGGGGAATGCCCGCATGATGCTCGACGCCATTCGTTGGGACACCGATCTGATCCGCCGTTATGACCTGGCGGGACCACGCTATACCTCGTACCCGACCGCCGTGCAATTCAACAGCCAGGTCGGCACCTTTGACCTGCTTCATGCTCTGCGCGACAGCCGCAAGGCTCAACGCCCCTTGTCGCTGTACGTGCACGTGCCGTTCTGCGCGAACATTTGCTATTACTGCGCCTGCAACAAGGTCATCACCAAGGATCGCGGCCGGGCGCAGCCGTATTTGCAGCGCCTGGAACAGGAAATCCAGTTGATCGCCTGCCACCTCGACCCCACGCAGAAAGTCGAGCAACTGCACTTCGGCGGCGGCACGCCCACCTTTCTCAGCCACGACGAACTGCGCCAGTTGATGGCGCATTTGCGCAAACACTTCCATTTGCTGGACGACGACTCCGGCGACTACGGCATCGAGATCGACCCCCGTGAAGCCGACTGGTCGACCATGGGCCTGCTGCGCGAACTGGGTTTCAATCGGGTCAGCATCGGCCTGCAAGACCTCGACCCGGCGGTTCAGCGAGCGGTCAATCGCCTGCAAAGCCTGGAAGAAACCCGCGCGGTGATCGATGCGGCCCGCACCTTGCAGTTTCGTTCGATCAATATCGACCTGATCTACGGCCTGCCGAGACAGACGCCGGAGAATTTCGCCCGCACCGTCGAAGAGGTCATCCACCTGCAACCGGACCGGTTATCGGTGTTCAACTACGCCCACCTGCCGGAACGCTTCATGCCGCAGCGGCGCATCAACAGCAATGAGCTGCCGACACCCGCGCAGAAACTGGAAATGCTGCAGCGCACCATCGAGCAACTGATCACGGCCGGCTACCGCTACATCGGCATGGACCACTTCGCCCTGCCCGACGATGAGCTGGCGATTGCCCAGGAAGAATCGACCCTGCAACGCAATTTCCAGGGCTACACCACCCACGGTCATTGTGACTTGATCGGCCTCGGCGTGTCGGCAATCAGCCAGATCGGTGACCTGTACTGCCAGAACAGCAGCGACCTGACCGAGTATCAGAACGTTCTTGCCACATCGCAACTGGCCACCAGCCGCGGCCTGCTGTGCAATGCCGATGACCGGCTGCGGCGCGCGGTGATTCAGCAATTGATCTGCAATTTCAGTCTCGAATTCACTGACATCGAACAGGCCTTCAACATCGACTTTCAAGGCTATTTCGGCGATCTCTGGCCCCAGTTGCAAGACATGGCCAAAGACGGGTTGATCGAACTCGATCGCGACAGGATCACCATCCTGCCCGCCGGGCGACTGTTGGTGCGCTCGGTGTGCATGGTCTTTGACGCATACCTGGAACAACACGGCCGGCAACGGTTCTCACGGGTGATCTAGAGCGCTGCGACAAAAGTGCCACAGGCTGGCCCCAATGTCCTCGGGTGAGTTACCCTTACGTCTTATGTGTGAATTCCCACAAGGATTGAAGAAATGTCCGAGCCAGTAAAACTGCGCGCTCATAATCAAGCCCATTGCAAGGATTGCAGCCTGGCCCCTCTTTGCCTGCCACTTTCGCTGAATCTGGAAGACATGGATGCGCTGGACGAAATCGTCAAACGTGGCCGGCCGCTGAAAAAAGGCGAATTTCTGTTCCGTCAGGGCGATACCTTCGATTCTGTCTACGCAGTCCGTTCCGGCGCCCTCAAGACCTTCAGCCTGAGTGACACCGGTGAAGAACAGCTCACCGGTTTCCACCTGCCCAGCGAACTGGTCGGCTTGTCGGGCATGGACACCGAAAAGCACCCGGTGTCGGCACAAGCCCTGGAAACCACCTCGGTGTGTGAAATTCCTTTCGAACGCCTCGACGAACTGGCCCTGCAATTGCCGCAGTTGCGCCGTCAGTTGATGCGGGTGATGAGTCGCGAAATCCGTGACGACCAGCAGATGATGCTGCTGTTGTCGAAAAAGACCGCCGACGAACGCATCGCCACCTTCCTGGTCAACCTCTCGGCACGTTTCCGCGCCCGGGGTTTTTCCGCCAATCAATTCCGCCTGAGCATGTCGCGCAACGAGATCGGCAACTACCTGGGCCTGGCGGTGGAAACCGTGTCCCGGGTCTTTACCCGCTTCCAGCAAAACGAACTGATTGCGGCAGAAGGCAAGGAAATCCGGATTATCGACCCGATCCAGCTTTGCGCCCTGGCCGGTGGCTCGCTGGAAGGCTGAAACAAAACGTTGCGGCTGCGCGAAACGGTTCAGCCGCCGTTATACTGCGTCGTTTGCAGCCCTGCCAGGATTCTTCGACTATGGCCTTCGACTCCTTCGACATCAAATCCCTCATCCGCCCTGTCATCGACTTCCCGAAACCGGGTGTGATCTTTCGCGACATCACCCCGCTGTTCCAGTCGCCCACGGCCCTGCGCCTGGTGATGGACAGCTTCGCCCACCGTTACGTCGAGGCTGACTTCACCCACGTCGGCGCAATGGACGCCCGTGGCTTCCTGATCGGTTCGGTACTGGCCTATCAGTTGAACAAGCCGCTGGTGCTGTTCCGCAAGCAAGGCAAACTGCCGGCCGATGTGCTGGCCGAGGGCTATGCGACCGAATACGGCGAAGCCTTCCTGGAAGTGCACGCCGACAGCCTGTGCGAGGGGGATTCGGTGGTGATGTTCGATGACCTGATCGCGACCGGCGGCACCCTGATTGCCGCCGCCAACCTGATCCGCCGCATGGGCGCCCGGGTGCATGAAGCAGCGGCGATTATCGATCTGCCGGAACTGGGTGGCTCGCAACGCCTGGAAGACATGGGCATTCCTACGTTCTGCCTGACGCAGTTTGCGTTGACTGATAAGTAACAAAGGCCAAAAGATCGCAGCCTTCGGCAGCTCCTACATTGGGATGGCTTTGATCCTGTAGGAGCTGCCGAAGGCTGCGATCTTTTGCATTACAGCCCCATCTGCTTGCTGATGATCTCGTTCATCACTTCCCGCGTCCCGCCGCCAATCGACAGAATCCGGTTGTCGCGATACAGCCGCTCCACCAGACTCTCACGCATATAACCCAGCCCACCGAGTATCTGCACCGCATCGGAGACGATCCGGTCTGCCGTATCCGTCGCAAAGTTCTTGGCCATGGAAACCTCCTTGATCACGCTCTGCCCTGCCGCCATTTTCGCGGCTTGGCGATAAGTGAACTCACGGGACACCTCCAGCGCGGTCGCCATCTCGGCGAGGCGATGCTTGATCACCTGAAACTTGCCGATCGGTTTGCCAAAGGCTTCGCGCTGGCGCGCCCATTTCAGGCTCTCCTCCAGCGCCAGTTGTGCGGTCATGTTGGCCATCAATGCCAGGGCCAGACGCTCGCTCTGGAAATTGCCCATGATGCAGGCAAAGCCCATGTTCTGGGTGCCGATCAGATTTCCTGCGGGCACCTGGCAATCATCGAAGAACAGTTCGGCCGTGTCTGACGCCCACCAGCCCATTTTCTTCAGCTGCCGCCCTACGGTGAAACCGGGCGTGCCCTTCTCGATCAGTAACAGGCTGATGCCGGCGAAACCTGGCTCGCCCGTTCGCACCGCGACGGTATAGAAGTCCGCGCGCACACCGCTGGTGATAAAGGTCTTGCTGCCACTGACCCGGTAGAAATCGCCGTCGCGCACGGCACGGGTTTGCAGGTTGGCGACGTCGGAGCCGCCGCCGGGCTCGGTAATGGCCAGGGCGCTGATCTTCTCTCCCGACAGCACCTGCGGCAGCACACGATCACGCACTTCGGGCCGGGCCCACTTGAGAATGGGCGGCAAGCCGATATCCAGCGAGCCCAGGCCGGCAACCAGCCCGCCTGAGCCGCAGCGCATCAACTCTTCGCTGGCGGCCACCTTGGCGAACAGATCCCCTTCGTGGCTGCCTCCGTAAGCTTCGGGGTAACCGATGCCGAGAATCCCCGCTGCGCCGGCCTTGAGGTAGAGCTCACGAGGAAAGCTTTCGGCTTCTTCCCACTGCTCGATATCGGGAAGAATCTCGCGCTCGACGAAACGTCTGACGCTGTCACGGACCAATTGGTGGCTGGGGTCGAAGTATTCCTGAAAGGCAGACGTCGGCGAGCTCCACTGAAGGGGTCAGTGAAGTTAACCGAGCGCTTGCTTGGTTTACAAGAGACAGATAGAAGATCAAAAGATCGCAGCCTGCGGCAGCTCCTACAGGGGATCGGTGTCTTTCTGTAGGAGCTGCCGCAGGCTGCGATCTTTTCGGCTTGATGCGATTACAACGAAATCGGCTTACGCCCCGCAAACGAATGCGCCAGCGTGCCGCCATCCACCAGCTCCAGTTCGCCACCCAGCGGCACGCCATGGGCGATGCGCGAGGCGATCAGGCCTTTGTTGCTGAGCAATTGGGCGATGTAGTGCGCGGTGGCTTCACCTTCCACGGTCGGGTTGGTGGCCAGGATGACTTCGGTGAACGTGCCGGCCTCTTCGATCCGCGCCATCAATTGCGGAATGCCGATGGCTTCCGGCCCCAGGCCGTCGAGCGGCGACAGATGCCCCTTGAGCACGAAATAGCGCCCGCGGAAACCGGTCTGCTCCACGGCATAGACGTCCATCGGGCCTTCCACCACGCAGAGCAAGGTGTCGTCGCGACGGGTATCGGCGCATTGCGGGCAGAGATCATCTTCGGTCAGCGTACGGCACAAGCGGCAGTGACCGACCCCTTCCATGGCCTGGCTCAGGGCCAGCGCCAGTCGTGAGCCGCCGCTGCGGTCACGCTCGAGCAACTGCAATGCCATGCGCTGGGCGGTTTTCTGACCCACGCCGGGCAGAATTCGCAGGGCGTCGATCAGTTGGCGAATCAAAGGGCTGAAGCTCATGGTGGAAAAGTCCGACAAAACAACGAGACGCGGTTTATACCCGCGCCTCGGTTGAGCGTCAAATTGCAGCGTCAATTACTCAGTCACGGGCAACCCGAACCACCAACTTGCCGAAGTTGCGCCCTTCCAGCATGCCGATGAACGCGTCGGGAGCCTGCTCCAGGCCATCGACCACGTCTTCGCGGAACTTCACCTTGCCATCGCGTACCCACGGCGCCATGGCACTGAGGAATTCCGGCTGGCGATCACCATAGTCATCGAACACGATGAAGCCCTGGATACGCACCCGCTTGGTCAACAGGGTGCGTTGCAACAGTGGCAGGCGATCCGGCCCGCTCGGCGCTTCATAGGCGTTATAGGAGGCAATCAGGCCGCAGAGTGGAATCCGCGCCTTGGGATTGAGCAATGGCACCACGGCGTCGAATACCTTGCCGCCGACGTTTTCATAATAAATGTCGATGCCCTTGGGACAGGCCTGAGCCAGCTCGTCAGCAAAATCCGGACTCCTGTGGTCGATGCAGGCGTCGAAGCCCAACTCGTCGACCACATAACGGCACTTGTCCGCGCCACCCGCCACGCCGACCACGCGCAAGCCCTTGATCTTCGCCACCTGGCCGACCACCGAACCCACTGCCCCGGATGCCGCTGCAACCACCAGGGTCTCGCCGGCCTTGGGCTGGCCGATATCCATCAGCCCCATATACGCAGTCATGCCCGGCATCCCCAGCACCCCGAGGGCCATCGAAGGACTGGGCAGGCCGTTGGGCACCGGGATGATGCTGCGCCCGTCATTGATGCTGTGGCTTTGCCAACCGGTGGCACCGACCACCAGATCACCCTCCTGAAACTTCGGATTGAGCGAGCGCTCGACCCGGCTGACAGCGCCGCCGGTCATGACTTCGCCAATTTCCACCGGTGCGGCGTAGGAAGGTGCGTCACTCATGCGTCCGCGCATGTAGGGATCGAGCGACAGGAAAACGGTCTTGAGCAGCACCTGGCCGTCGGCCAGGTCCGGCAGCGCCACCCGCTCCATGCGGAAGTTTTCCGGCGTTGGCGCGCCTATCGGGCGTGAAGCCAGGACAATGCGCTGATTGAGGGTCATGGGGTCGGACATGGCAGCGTCTCCTGTGATCGATGGGGTTCAGTGATATAGGGAGCAGACCTTTGTGGCGGTATGGCGTTCGATGTTTATTCAGTTGCACCGAGGCGACTTCTTCGCGGGCAAGTCGGATCGCGATGGCGGCATGCCTGTCACCACAGACCCAATGGCCAGAAACAAAAATGCCAGGCGCGATGCCTGGCATTTTTGTAACTCATCTGTCGCCTGAAGGCGAATCAGAATGGCAGTTTCATGCCCGGTGGCAGTTGCATGCCGGCAGTCATGCTGCCCATTTTGTCCTGGCTGTTGGCTTCGATCTTGCGCACGGCATCGTTGACTGCGGATGCGATGACCGCTTCCAGCATTTCCTTGTCGTCTTCGCTCATGCCTTCAACCAGGCTTGGATCGATGGTCACGCTCTTGACGTCATGACGACCGGTCATCACCACGGTGACCATATCGCCACCGGCCTTACCGGTGACTTCGGCGTTGGCCAGTTCTTCCTGCATCTTGGCCATTTTTTCCTGCATCTGCTGCGCCTGCTTCATCAGGCCGGCCATGCCACCTTTCATCATGGTAATCACCTCAAAAGTACTTGGATTAAAACAGCGCCCGGCCCATGCGGCCGGGCGCCTTCAGTTATTAGCCCTGAGTGACCAAGGCGTCGACAGGTTCAATAGTATCGTTACGGACGACCGCACCGAACTGCTGCATCATTTGCTGGATGAACGGATCACCGTGGATCGATTCCTCTGCCTCGCGCTGACGGTTGGCGCGGCGGCGCGAAGCCGCTTGTGCCGGGGTTTCCTGCTCGGGCTTGATCAGCTCGATGCTCAGGGTCAGCGTGCGCTGGTGATACTGGTTAAGCGCATCGTTCAAGCGCCGCTGCTGAGTGGCGTTGAACAAGGCACTGTGGGCCGGGTCCAGGTGCATCAGCCAATTGTCGCCATCCACCGCGATCAGCGTGCAGTTGGCGGCGATGCTGCCGGTCATGCCGGAGATCGGCAATTTCGGAAACAGCTGCAGCCATTGCAGGGCCAGACCGGTGGCAGGCATTGCCGCGGGCTCAGGCTCGGGCTCCGGAGCCGGGTCGGCGGCATGCTCGCTGGCCAGCTCGTCGAGGTAACTGTAGGCCGAATCCATGTCCGGCTCGATGTAATCCTCGTCCAGCGGCGGCTCGTCATCCAGGTCCATGCCTGGCGTCGCGGCATCGACGTCGGCCACCGAAGGTTCCGGGATCGGCGCGGCGGCCCACTCCGGGGCGTCCGGCACCACGCTGTCCGGCGCCGGCAACGGCATCGGCGGTAATTCGGGTTGTTCGCTGGCGGTTTCCAGCACCGGCTCCACCGCCGGCTGCTGAACGGGCACGGGCTCGACCGGGTCGTTCCACGGCAGGTCGACAACTTCTTCGACCACGACCGCTTCAACCATAGGCACAGGCGCAGGTTCTGGCACAACGACCGGCGCTACCGGTTCCGGTGCAGGCGCTGGAGCCGCCACTGACGCAGCCGCTATCGGTGCAACGGCCGCAGCAACTACCGGCGCAACTACCGGCGCGGCAGCCACTGAGTTTGCGGAATCAACTGTGGCCTGGCTGATCCCCACTGGCTTTAGCGGTTGCCTCGGGGCATCCGCGGTGTCTGCGGGCCGGAACGCCAGCATCCGCAGCAGCACCATTTCAAAACCGCCCCGGGGATCCGGCGCCAGCGGCAGGTCGCGGCGGCCGATCAGGCCCATCTGGTAGTAGAACTGCACGTCTTCAGCCGGCAACGCCTGGGCCAGCGCCAGCACGCGATCACGGTCGCCGTGACCGTTATCGACGCCTTCCGGCAAGGCCTGGGCGATGGCAACGCGGTGCAGCACATTGAGAATTTCCGAAAGCACGCCGTTCCAGTCCGGGCCTTGCTCGGCCAGGTGGCGGACAGCTTCGAGCAACGCCTTGGCATCACCTTCGATCAGCGCATGCAGGACGTCGTAGACCTGCCCGTGATCGAGGGTCCCGAGCATCGCCCGCACGTCGGCGGCCATGACCTTGCCCTCACCGAAGGCAATCGCCTGGTCGGTCAGGCTCATGGCATCACGCATCGACCCATCGGCGGCGCGGCCCAGCAGCCACAGCGCATCGTCTTCGAACGGCACGTTCTCGACACCCAGCACGTGGGTCAAGTGCTCGACCACGCGTTCCGGCGTCATGTTCTTCAGGGAGAACTGCAGGCACCGCGACAGAATCGTTGCAGGAAGTTTCTGCGGGTCGGTGGTGGCCAGGATGAACTTGACGTAGGGTGGTGGCTCCTCGAGGGTTTTGAGCAGCGCGTTAAAGGAATGACTGGAGAGCATGTGCACTTCGTCGATCAGGTAGACCTTGAAGCGCCCACGGCTCGGGGCGTACTGCACGTTGTCGAGCAACTCGCGGGTGTCTTCGACCTTGGTACGGCTCGCGGCGTCGATCTCGATCAGGTCGACAAAGCGGCCTTCGTCGATCTCGCGGCACACCGAGCATTCGCCACAGGGGGTCGAAGTGATACCTGTTTCGCAGTTAAGGCATTTGGCAATGATCCGCGCGATGGTGGTCTTGCCGACCCCCCGGGTACCGGTAAACAGGTACGCGTGGTGCAGCCGCTGGCTGTCCAAGGCATTGATCAGAGCCTTGAGCACATGGGTCTGGCCGACCATTTCGCGGAACGAGCGCGGACGCCATTTACGTGCAAGAACCTGATAACTCATCGAAAACCGTCGCAGCGAAGGAAGCAGAAGCGGCTAATGCTAGCGGAGCAAGGCACAAATTGCATCCGGTGCGCTCGTGTATTCTGGCCAAGCTGCCCATCGGGGACATTTAACGGAGTGTTTATGCGGCTGGCCTTGGGGGTATTGCTGTTGATCAGTCTGGACGGCATGGCCGCGCAAACGCCACTACGCTTCGTGATACCCGACAGCTGGACCATGCCCATGGTGCAACTTGAACAGGACAAACCGACCCAGGGCATCCTGTATGACATGATGCTCAGCCTCGCGACCCAGGTCGGCGTACCGGCCGAATTCCATGTATTGCCCCGCGGGCGGGTGCAAAACGCCATGGAGCAAGGCGAGATCGATGTCCGCTGTTATGCCGCGCAATCATGGCTGCCTCATCAGTCCGGCGACTACCTCTGGAGCATCCCGCTCTTTACCCAGCCCGACCTGTTGATCACACAGAATGCGCGCCCCACCGCTGTGAACCCGGCGGATTTACCAGATCAGTCCATCGGCACCGTGCTGGCCTACAGCTACCCGACCCTGCAACCGCTGTTCGACACCGATCAGCTGCATCGCGACGACGCACGCAATCAGGAACTGGTGCTGGAAAAACTCCTCGCCGGCCGCAACCGCTATGCCGTCAGCAATCAATGGAGCCTTGACTGGTTCAATCAGCGCCTGCTGCCGGACCAACAACTGCACAGCGTGGCAGTACTGCAGGAGCAGAATCTCGGCTGCTACGTGCGCAACGACCCGCAAGTGCCGGTGCAGCGCATTTTACGCACCCTGGTGCGGATGAAGATGTCCGGGGAGATCGATGCGATAGTTCGGCTGTATATCGGTGGCGAGCCTGCAGCTGACGATAAATCGGAAACGACAAAAAACTGCCCCGGACAAGATCCTGGCAGCTAGCAAAAGTCTGTTTTCAGATAAATAACGCGAGAGAACACTCGCGTGGCGTTAAGGTGGTAACCCTACCAGCCACACCCCGGCACACAATGTCACCGCTGCGGCTGCTCCCTTCCAGGCCTGACCGGGTTCACGGCTGATCGTTGCGGGGGGACCGATAGGGTCACCATAACGACGCTCACCTGTCGGCGAGCCGCGCCATTGTACCTATCTGAGACGAAGTTACAACCGTTCGGGGATATTAAAAAACATGAGCTGCTTCAAGGACATGCGCTGGCCTTAAAAGATCGCAGCCTGCGGCAGCTCCTACATGGATCGGCGTACACCTGTAGGAGCTGCCGCAGGCTGCGATCTTTTGATCCTATTGCGCCAACACCTCATCCGCCCGGCCGCCCTCCTGCTGAATCACCAGATGAATAAAGTGCAGCTTGGCAATGACGGCGGGCGGCAGGACAAACGGGTAGAAATCCGGCTGCCCCATGCTGCGCGATAGCTCGTTGAGCATGCCGGCCAGTTCGATCCACGCATTGACGAACGACAGAAATGCCGCGCCATCGGGATGCTGCGGATCATAGAGGGTATCCAACGGAAACGGCTGATAGTCGAAGTCCATGTCCCGGGCGCTCATGCCCAAGCCCAGCGCGGTGTCCACCGCATCCATCATGTGCAGGTAATGCGCCCAGGTTTCGGCCCAGTCTTCCCACGGGTGCATGGTGGCGTAGGCGCTGACGTAGTGCTGCTGCCAGTCAAGCGGCGCGCTCTGCTGATAATGTCGCTCAAGGGCTTCGGCATAGCTGGCGCGCTCATCGCCGAACAATCCGCGAAAAGACTCAAGCCACTGGCTATTGGCGATCAATCGACCCCAGTAGTAATGCCCGACTTCATGACGAAAATGCCCGAGCAAGGTGCGATAGGGTTCGTGCATTTGCACCCGCACCTGCTCGCGGTGCGCGTCGTCGGCTTCCTTGATATCGAGGGTGATCAGGCCATTGGCGTGTCCGGTGGTCGGCGGTTTGCCTTCGAGGTCCACGCCGATGAAATCGAAGGCGAGGCCAGTCTCTTCATCGACGGTTTTGGGAATCACCTGCAACCCCAGGCTGAGCAGTTGCGCGACCAGACGCCGCTTGGCGGTTTCCACCTTGCGCCAGCGCTCGTGGTTGTCGGCTATCGACAGATCAGGAATGGTGCGATTGAGGCTGCAGGCAATGCACAAGACGTCATGGTCATTGGCTGGCAGCAACCAATTGCAGGCTGCCGGGGAGTCGAGGTTGGCGCAGCGTCGAAACAGGCCCGCCTCGGGATCGACATCAAGCTGCCAGGTGTCCGTTTGTACACCCGGTTGCAGCGCAGACAGGCGACTCTGCTCCGGCTGATAACCCAACGCCGCCGAACAGGCCAGGCACTGGCTGTTGCGAAAGAACAGCGACTGCCCGCAACGACAGGACCAGACCTTGCTGTTGCGCGAATTTTCGGCCATGAACGGCGCGGCGATGCGCGAGCTGAGCTGCTCGAAGAAAGGGTACATGGTGATCTCTCCCTGGGGCTTGCAGAGACTAGATCATTCCCGAGAGATGATCGTTCCCATGCTTTTTGTTGGAAAAATCAAAAGATCGCAGCCTGCGGCAGCTCCTACAGAGAAATGCGTTCTCCTGTAGGAGCTGCCGCAGGCTGCGATCTTGGGCGTCAAACCTGAATACCGTGACCTTTCAAGAATGCCACAAACGCCTCTTCATCCAGCACCTTCAGCCCCAACTCATTAGCCTTGGCCAACTTCGACCCGGCGCCAGGACCTGCGACCACGCAATGGGTCTTGGCCGACACCGAGCCCGCTACCTTGGCGCCCAGGCTTTCAAGTTTGTCCTTGGCCACATCGCGACTCATCAGCTCAAGCGAACCGGTCAGCACCCAGGTCTGACCGGCCAGCGGCAAGCCTTCGACGACCTTCTTCTCGCTCTGCCAGTGCATGCCGAAATCGGCCAGTTGCTTCTCGGCCGCTTCGGCCAATTGGCGATTTTCTTCGACCGCAAAAAACTCGCGTACCGAATTGGCCTGCTTCTCCGGCAGAGCCTGGCGCATATCCAGCCAATCTGCACCGATCACCGCCTGCAGCGAGCCGAATTTGTCCGCCAGTTTCTGCGCCCCGCCCGGCCCTACTGACGGAATATGCAGCTTGTCGAGGAAACCGCCCAGCGTGGTGCTCGCCGAAAACTCGGCGCCCAACTCGCCCTGATCCTGAATCTGCAAACCGTGCTTGAGCAGTTCAGCGATCACCTGCTGGTTATGCGCGTCCTCGAAGAAGCTGTGGATCTCGTACGCGACTTCCAGCCCGACATCCGGCAAGTACGTCAGCACCTGCGGCAAGGCCTGTTGCACCCGCTCCAGCGAACCCAGGGAGCGGGCCAGAACCTTGGCCGTCTCTTCGCCGACATCGGGAATCCCGAGGGCGTAGATGAACCGCGCCAGGCCGGGTTTCTTGCTGTCTTCGATGGCGCCGAGCAGGTTCTTGCTCGACAGCTCGGCAAAGCCTTCCAGGTCTACGATCTGCTCGAAGGCCAGGGCGTACAGATCGGCCGGCGAACTCACCAGGCCTTCGTCGACCAGTTGCTCGACGCTCTTCTCACCCAGGCCTTCGATGTCCATGGCACGACGGGAAACGAAGTGAATGATGGCCTGCTTGAGTTGCGCGCCGCAGGCCAGACGACCGACGCAGCGATACACCGCGCCTTCGCTGACCGTCTCGCGGCCCTTGCTGCGCTTGATCAATTGCGTGCGTTCGACATGGGAGCCGCACACCGGGCACTGCTCGGGAATCTGCACCGGCCGGGCGTTTTCCGGACGACGCTCCATGACCACTTGCACCACCTGCGGAATCACGTCACCGGCGCGACGGATGATCACCGTGTCGCCGATCATCAGGCCCAGACGCGCGACTTCGTCCATGTTGTGCAACGTGGCGTTGGCCACCGTGACACCCGCGACCTTGACCGGTTTCAAGCGCGCCACCGGCGTCACCGCCCCGGTGCGACCGACCTGGAATTCCACATCGAGCAGCTCAGTGAGTTCTTCCATTGCCGGGAATTTGTGAGCGATGGCCCAACGCGGCTCACGGGCGCGAAAACCCAGTTCGCGCTGGGAGGCAATGCTGTTGACCTTGAACACCACGCCGTCGATTTCATACGGCAGTGCGCTGCGTCGCTCACCGATATCGCGGTAGTAATCCAGGCATTCAGCGATGCCGTTGGCCAGCTTCAGTTCGTGGCTGACCGGCATACCCCAGGCTTGCAATTGCTTGAGGTTGCCGATGTGGGAATCGGCGATATCGGCAGACACCTGGCCGATACCGTAGCAGCAGAATTCCAATGGGCGATTGGCGGTAATCTTCGAATCCAGCTGGCGCAAACTGCCCGCCGCTGCGTTGCGCGGGTTGGCGAAGGTCTTGCCGTCGACTTCCAGTTGCGTGGCGTTGAGCCGTTCGAAACCGGCCTTGGACATGAACACTTCGCCGCGCACTTCCAGGGTCGCCGGCCAACCGGTGCCGTGCAGCTTGAGCGGGATATTGCGCACGGTGCGCACGTTGACGCTGATGTCTTCGCCAGTGGTGCCATCGCCGCGGGTGGCGCCGCGCACCAGTACGCCGTCCTGATACAGCAGGCTGACGGCCAGGCCATCGAGCTTGGGTTCGCAACTGTACTCGACTGTCGCGCCGCCACCGAACAGGTCGCCCGCTGGCAAATCCAGGCCCTCGGTCACGCGGCGATCGAACTCGCGCATGTCGGTTTCTTCGAAGGCGTTGCCGAGGCTGAGCATCGGCACTTCATGTCGCACCTGGGTAAACGCCGACAGCGCCGCGCTGCCCACTCGCTGGGTTGGCGAATCGCTGGTGATCAGTTCGGGATTGGCCGCTTCCAGCGCCTTGAGCTCGTTGAACAAGCGGTCGTATTCGGCGTCCGGAATGCTCGGCTCGTCGAGCACGTGGTAGCGATAGTTGTGCTGATCCAGCTCAGCGCGCAGCTCTAAAATGCGGTTCTTGGCGGCGGTCATGGGTGTTCTCTCATAAAGCAAAAGAGCAGCCGAGGCTGCTCCTATTTAATCTAATCAGGTTCAAGAGATCGCAGCCTCGTTTCACTCGACAGCTCCTACACAGCTCCTACGGCAAATCGCAATCCTGTAGGAGCTGTCGAGTGAAACGAGGCTGCGATCTGTTGCTTTTATCGTTTCTGGGTCAGGGCACGGCGCTCGAATTCGACGATGCGCTGACGGTAGTGTTCGATCGTCTGGGCGGTCAGTACGCTGCGCTGGTCGTCCTTCAGTTCGCCGTTGAGCTCCTGGGACAATTTGCGCGCCGCTGCCACCATCACATCGAAGGCTTGCTTCGGATGACGCGGGCCTGGCAGACCCAGGAAGAAGCTCACCGCCGGGGTGCTGAAGTGGTCGATGTCGTCCAGGTCGAATACGCCCGGTTTGACCGCGTTAGCCATGGAAAACAGCACCTCGCCGTTGCCCGCCATGCTTTCGTGACGATGGAAAATATCCATCTCGCCGAAACGCAGGCCACTCTCCAGAATGTTCTGCAACAGCGCCGGGCCCTTGAAGCCGGCAGCGTCGCGGCAGATCACGCTGATCACCAGCACTTCTTCAGCTTGCGGTTGTTCTTTGCCGTTGACCGAAGGCGAAGCCTTGGTGTCATCCGGGAAGTCGTCGTCACGGCTGCTGAAGCTCGGGCCGCCGTCCAGATCCAGGCTGAGGTTCATGTCGCCCTGGGAAGGCTCGCTGTGGCCACGCTTGCCGCGCTTGGAGCCCGACTCGCGAGGCTCGCGGGCCGGCATGCTCACCGACGGCAGATCCTGCTCGTCCAGTTGCGGCTCTTTATGCGTGTCCAGCACGCGCGGCGGGCCCAGCAGCTCGGCGCTGGCGCTGCTGTCCTCGTCCGGCAGATTGGACAGACTTCGATCAAGACGGAACTTCAGTTTTCCCTTGCCGCCGCGCATACGGCGCCAGCCATCGAAAAGAATACCGGCAATGACAATAATGCCGATGACGATCAGCCACTCGCGCAGACCGATTTCCATGTAATCCCGTGCCTCTATGAAAAATGCTGAAAAATAAGGGGTTTACAACCTGCAAACCGCTTTAAAACGTGGCGCCAACTCTATGTTCTGACAGGCGTTTTGCCCACGTATACGAAAAATTGACATTAAACTAGCACGACCAAAGGTAACTTTACACCGTCTACCACGTTGGCTAGCGCGAATATGTCGATTGGCCAGCAAGTCGAAGCCAGCAAAAGAGTCCTACAAACCGTAAACACCCTTTCCTGAAACCCCGACTCAGGCATCCACCATTGCCATCGCCTCCTCGACATCCACGGCCACCAGACGTGAACAACCGGGTTCGTGCATCGTCACACCCATCAGTTGTTCGGCCATTTCCATGGCGATCTTGTTGTGGGTGATATAGATGAACTGCACTGTCTGTGACATCTCTTTTACCAACCGCGCGTAGCGTCCAACGTTAGCGTCATCCAGTGGCGCGTCAACCTCATCGAGCATGCAGAACGGCGCCGGGTTCAACTTGAAGATCGCAAAAACCAGGGCCAATGCGGTCAGGGCTTTTTCGCCGCCGGAGAGCAAATGGATGGTGCTGTTCTTCTTTCCTGGCGGCTGCGCCATGATTGTTACCCCTGTATCGAGTAGATCTTCGCCCGTCAGTTCCAAATACGCGCGGCCTCCACCGAAAACTTTTGGGAAAAGCGCCTGTAAACCGCCATTGATCTGATCAAAGGTATCCTTGAAACGGTTACGGGTTTCCTTGTCGATCTTGCGAATCACGTTCTCAAGGGTATCGAGCGCTTCCACCAGATCGTCGTTCTGGGCATCCAGATAACGTTTACGTTCCGATTGCTGCTGGTACTCATCGATGGCCGCCAGGTTGATCGCGCCCAGACGCTGGATCCTCGCAGCGATGCGCTCGAGTTCTTCCTCGGCATCCTTCTCGCTGGCCTCGGCAGTCAAAGTCGCGAGTACGCCGTGGAGATCGTAGCCGTCTTCCAGCAATTGGTCCTGCAAGGTCTTGCGGCGCACGCTCAGGGCTTGCCATTCCATGCGCTGGGTTTCGAGCTGACTGCGAATCAACTGGGATTGTTGTTCGGCCTGGCTGCGGCGTTTCTCGGCGTCGCGCAGTTCGCGGTCGGCGTCTTCGAGGGCGATCTGCGCGGTCTTGAGTTCTTCGTCGACGGTCATGCGCTTGTCGAGCAACTCCTCGAGTTTCAGGCGCAGTTCTTCCAGTGGCGCTTCGCCCTCCTCCAGATTGAGGCTCAGTTGCTCGCGTTTTTCGGTCAGCCGCTCGGACTGCATCTCCAGACGCTCCAGCGCCTGGCGCGTGGAATCGTGCTGGGCCTTGAGCGAGCCCAGACGCACCGCCAACTGATGGGCGTGATCCTTGTGCTGCCGGGCTTCCTGGCGCACCCGGTCCAGGCGTTCGCGCAGGCTGTCGCGCTGGGCCAGCAGCAACTCACGCTGCTCGGTGTCCAGCGCCATGCTGTCGAGGGCTTCCTGCAATTGCAGGCGCGCTTCACCGATGTTCTCGTGTTCCAGGGCCCGCTGCTCGTCCAGCTCGGTGAGCTCTTCGTCGAGGCGGGTACGCCGCAGGGTCAACTGTTCGGCCTTGGCCTTGCCGGCGGAAAGTTGAGCCTTCAATTCACCTTGCTGACGGGCTTCGTCCTGCAGCAAACGGCGCAAATGTTCGCGACCGTTTTCCTGCTGACGCTGCTGCGCCCTGAGATTTTGCAGTTGGGTTTCCAAGGTTTCGACCGCGGCTTCGCGCTCCTCACGCTCAAGACCCAATTGCTGGATTTCCTGACCGCGAGCGAGCACGCCGCTTTCGGCTTCACTGGCCCGACGCACCCGCAGAAAATGCCGACCGACCCAGTAACCGTCACGGCTGATCAGGCTCTGCCCGGCGGCCAGTTGACCGCGCAAGGCCAAGGCCTGTTCGAGGCTGTCGACCGGCTTGACCTGCCCCAGCCACGGCGACAGATCGATCTGCGCCTCGACCTTGTCCAGCAAGCTGCCCGGAACTCGCATGCCATCGCTGGCCGGGCTGAGCAAACGCAAATCGCCTTGGGCGAACCCGGACAGATCGAAATCGTTGAAATCGTCCACCAGCACCGCTTGCAGGTCGGCACCAAGCACGGTTTCCACCGCCAGCTCCCAACCGGCTTCAACTTTCAGGCCCTCGGCCAGGCGCGGGCGATCGGCCAGATGTTGGTCGCGAAGCCATTCGGCGGTGCCGGTGCCCGGATCGAGCGCGGCTTGCTGCAAGGCTTCGAGTGAAGCCAGTCGACCGTTGAGCCGCTGCAAATCGCCCTGGGCCTGCTGTTGCGCCGTCAGAGCCAGCTGCAGCTCCTGACGCAATTGTTCAAGCTTTTCGACCTGAGCTTCTTCGCTGGTCTGCAAATCCTCAAGGGTCGCTTCGGATTCGGCGAGCTGCTCGCTGAGTTCCATGATCGCCGCGTCTTCCGGGTCCGCCGAGAGCAAGGCGCGTTCTTCGCCAAGACGCTTCTGGCGATCGGCCAGGCGCTCCAGGCTGGTTTCCAGCTGCTGGATCCGCGACTGCTGCACTTCGGCCTGACGACGCGGCTCGGCGGCGGTGAGATTGAACGTATCCCACTGCTCCTGCCAGCCATGCATGGTGGTCTCGGATTCTTCCAGCGCGGCAGCGGCCTCTTCGGCGGCGGCGCTGGTGACTTCCTGCTCCGGGGTGAGCATGTCCAGCTCTTCGCCGAGGGTCAGCAGCAGCGTGCGGTCGTGGCCCAGGTGAGATTCGGTTTCCAGGCGCGCGCGCTCGGCTTCTTTCAGGTCGTCCTGCAACTGGCGCAAACGCTGCTGACCGTGCTGGATGCTCTGCTCGACCCGGGCGATGTCGCCACCGACCGAGTAGAAGCGCCCCTGCACCAGGTTGAAGCGTTCCGACAGGTCGTGGTGGCCGTCACGCAGGCGCTCGATGCTTGCGTCGGCATTGCGCTGTTCGGCCACCAGGGCTTCGAAAGAAACTTCCTGGTTGCCGATGATCGCTTCACGCTGGCCGACCTGATCGTTCAGCGCCTGCCAGCGCAGGGCCGATAATTGGGCCTTGAGCTGACGTTCCTCGCCCTTGTATTCCTGATACTTCTTCGCCGCCTCGGCCTGGCGGTGCAAGCGTTCGAGTTGACGCTCAAGCTCTTCGCGCAGGTCGGTCAGGCGCTCCAGGTTTTCGTGGGTGCGGCGAATGCGGTTTTCCGTCTCGCGCCGGCGCTCCTTGTACTTGGAGATGCCCGCGGCTTCTTCGATGAAGTTACGCAGGTCTTCGGGCTTGGACTCGATCAGCTTGGAGATCATCCCCTGCTCGATGATCGAGTAGCTGCGCGGGCCAAGACCGGTGCCGAGGAAGATGTCGGTGATGTCGCGGCGCCGGCATTTGGTGCCGTTGAGGTAATAGGTGGTCTGGCTGTCGCGGGTCACTTTGCGGCGAATGGAAATTTCCGCATAGGCGGCGTACTCACCGAGCAATGTGCCGTCGGAGTTATCGAACACCAGTTCGATGCTCGCCTGGCTCACCGGTTTGCGGCTGGTCGAGCCGTTGAAGATGACGTCGGTCATCGACTCGCCGCGCAGGTTCTTCGCCGAACTCTCGCCCATCACCCAGCGCACGGCGTCGATGATGTTCGATTTGCCGCAGCCATTGGGCCCGACCACCGCCGCCATGTTACTGGGGAAGTTCACCGTGGTCGGGTCGACGAAGGACTTGAACCCCGCCAGTTTGATGCACTTGAGCCGCACGCTCAGGCGTCCGTCAGGGCAGAAACCACCAGATCGCAACTGCGCTGGGCGTAAGCCGTCAGCACTTCGCGGATCTGCGGAAAGTCACGGGCCAGCACGGCAGCGAGCAAGCGTTCGAACAGCTCGAGGAATTCGCTCATCGACGCTTTGCGCTGGTCCAGCGCGAGGAAATACGCACGGCTCATGGCCGGCTGCAGATTCTCGACTGTCTCCTGCAAGTACGGGTTGTTGGCGAACGGATACGCGGCGCGCATCACATTGAAGCTGTCGTCGACGAAGGTGCGGATGTCCTGACGCTCGTAGCTGGCAGTCAGGCGCTGCTGGATCTGCACGAACGGCGCCATGTCGGCCTGGATTTTCCAGCCACTGGCCACCGAGTTACCGAGCAGGATGTAGAGCTCGCTCATCAATGTGCACAGGCTCTGCACCTTGTGCGGCGTGAGTTCGGTAACGTGGGCGCCACGTCGCGGCAGGATCGCGATCAGGTGCCGACGTTCGAGGATCAGCAAGGCCTCGCGAACCGAACCACGGCTGACATTGAGGGCCAGCGTGACTTTCTGTTCCTGGATGCGCTCCCCGGGCTTCATTTCGCCGCGAATGATACGTTCGGCGAGGTGGTGAGCGATTTGCTCGGCGAGGCTGTCCGGCGCCTTGAACGTCATGGTTGTCCTTCAAACTCTTCGATCTGTACAAGCGGCGCAGTGTAGCGCAATTGCTGCATCAGGGCGGAGTGCCCGCCCGGTGGTTTTTGGCACGATTCAAGCAAAAAAGCAGGCTATCGAACCAACGACAATAATTAAGGAACAGGTGGTTAATCGACAAATTGCAATTTCCTGACCTTTAAGTCAGAAATTCATTGACCGAAAAGTCAGACCTGCTAAATTCAGTTCCTATCGGTTAACAACAATAATGAGTCTGCGAGGCCTTCCGTGATCCAGTTTTTACTAAACCAGGAACTCCGTAGCGAGCACGCCCTGGACCCGAACCTGACCGTGCTCAATTATCTGCGCGACCATGTGGGCAAACCCGGCACCAAAGAAGGCTGCGCCAGCGGTGACTGCGGCGCCTGCACCGTAGTAGTCGGCGAATTGCAGACGGATGACAACGGCCGCGAACACATTCGCTATCGCAGCCTCAACTCGTGCCTGACGTTCGTTTCGTCCCTGCACGGCAAACAGCTCATCAGCGTTGAAGACCTCAAGCACAAAGGTGAACTGCACAGCGTGCAGAAAGCCATGGTCGAGTGCCACGGCTCGCAATGCGGCTTCTGCACCCCAGGCTTCGTGATGTCGCTGTTTGCCCTGCAAAAGAACAGCGATGCGCCGGATCATGCCAAGGCCCACGAAGCACTGGCCGGCAATCTGTGCCGCTGCACCGGCTACCGGCCGATCCTGGAAGCCGCCGAGCAGTCCTGCTGCGGCAAGCAGCCGGACCAGTTCGACATCCGTGAGGCCGACACCATCGCACGCCTGAAAGCCATTGCCCCGACCGATATCGGCGAACTCAACAGCGGCGACAAACGCTGCCTGGTGCCGCTGACCGTGGCCGACCTGGCCGACCTCTACGACGCTTATCCACAGGCCCGCCTGCTGGCCGGCGGTACCGACCTGGCGCTGGAAGTCACGCAGTTCCACCGCACCCTGCCGGTGATGATCTACGTTGGCAACGTCGCCGAGATGAAGCGCATCGAACGTTTTGACGATCGCCTGGAAATCGGCGCCGCCACCGCCCTTTCCGATTGCTACGAGGCCTTGAACGCCGAGTACCCGGACTTCGGTGAATTGCTGCACCGCTTCGCGTCGTTGCAGATTCGCAACCAGGGCACCCTGGGCGGCAACATCGGCAACGCTTCGCCGATTGGTGACTCGCCGCCCCTGCTGATCGCCCTCGGCGCGCAAATCGTGCTGTGCAAAGGCGAAACCCGCCGCACCCTGGCGCTGGAAGATTACTTCATCGATTACCGCGTCACTGCGCGTCAGGAAAGCGAGTTCATCGAGAAGATCATCGTGCCGCGTGCCAGCGCCGAAAAACTGTTCCGTGCCTACAAGATCTCCAAGCGTCTGGACGATGACATTTCGGCAGTGTGCGCCGCCTTCAACATTCGCCTGGAAAACGGCGTGGTGGCCGAAGCCCGCGTCGCCTTTGGTGGCATGGCGGCTATCCCGAAACGCGCCGCCGCCTGCGAAGCCGCGCTGCTCGGTGCGCCATTCAACAACGCTACAGTTGAACGCGCCTGCGCCGCCCTGGGCGAAGATTTCACGCCGCTCTCGGACTTCCGCGCCAGCAAGGAATATCGCCTGCTCAGCGCGCAGAACCTGCTGCGCAAATACTTCATCGAACTGCAAACACCGCACATCGAGACTCGGGTGACCGCTTATGTCTAATCATCACGCCGTAGAGAAGACCCAAGCCGAATTGGCTGAACTGTTCGCCAAGGACCTGACCACCGGTGTCGGCCGCAGCGTCAAGCACGACAGCGCCGCCAAGCATGTGGCTGGCGAAGCGCAGTACATCGACGATCGCCTGGAGTTTCCGAACCAGTTGCACGTTTATGCGCGCATGTCGGACCGCGCCCACGCCCGGATCATCAGTATCGACACCGCCCCCTGCTACGCCTTCGAAGGCGTGCGCATCGCCATCACCCACGAAGACGTGCCAGGCCTGAAGGACATCGGTCCGTTGCTGCCGGGCGATCCTCTGCTGGCCATCGACACCGTGCAATTCGTCGGTCAACCGGTGATCGCCGTGGCAGCGAAAGACCTGGAAACCGCGCGCAAGGCGGCCATGGCCGCGATCATCGAATACGAAGACCTGGAACCTGTGCTGGACGTGGTCGAAGCCCTGCGCAAACGCCACTTCGTACTCGACAGCCATACCCACAAACGCGGCGATTCAGCCACGGCGCTGGCCACCGCCGAGCACCGCATCCAGGGCACCTTGCACATCGGCGGCCAGGAACACTTCTACCTGGAAACCCAGATCTCTTCGGTGATGCCCACCGAAGACGGTGGCATGATCGTCTACTGCTCCACGCAAAACCCCACCGAAGTGCAGAAACTGGTGGCCGAAGTGCTGGACGTGTCGATGAACAAGATCGTCGTCGACATGCGCCGCATGGGTGGTGGTTTCGGCGGCAAGGAAACCCAGGCGGCGAGCCCGGCGTGCCTGTGCGCGGTGATTGCTCACCTCACCGGCCAGCCGACCAAGATGCGCCTGCCGCGCGTCGAAGACATGCTGATGACCGGCAAGCGTCACCCGTTCTATGTCGAGTACGACGTCGGCTTCGACAGCACCGGTCGCCTGCACGGCATCAACCTGGAACTGGCCGGCAACTGCGGTTGCTCGCCTGACCTGTCGGCGTCGATCGTCGACCGGGCGATGTTCCACTCGGACAACTCGTATTACCTGGGCGATGCGACCATCAACGGTCACCGTTGCAAGACCAACACCGCGTCGAACACCGCCTACCGTGGCTTCGGCGGCCCGCAAGGCATGGTCGCCATCGAAGAAGTGATGGACGCCATCGCCCGGCACCTGGCCCTTGATCCGTTGGCAGTGCGCAAGGCCAACTACTACGGCAAGACCGAGCGCAACGTCACCCATTACTACCAGACCGTCGAGCACAACATGCTCGAAGAGATGACCGCGGAACTTGAAGAAAGCAGCCAGTACGCGGAGCGTCGCGAAGCGATCCGTCGCTACAACGCCAACAGCCCGATCCTGAAAAAAGGCCTGGCGCTGACCCCGGTGAAATTCGGTATTTCCTTCACCGCGAGTTTCCTCAACCAGGCAGGTGCCTTGGTGCACGTCTACACCGACGGCAGCATCCACCTCAACCATGGCGGCACCGAAATGGGCCAGGGCCTGAACACCAAGGTCGCGCAGGTCGTGGCCGAAGTGTTCCAGGTGGAAATGGACCGCGTACAGATCACCGCGACCAACACCGACAAGGTGCCGAACACCTCGCCGACCGCCGCTTCCAGTGGTGCCGACCTGAACGGCAAGGCTGCACAGAACGCGGCTGAAACCATCAAGAAACGCCTGGTGGAATTCGCCGCGCGCCAATACAAGGTCAGCGAAGAAGACGTGGTATTCCACAACGGCCACGTGCGGGTCCGCGATCACATCCTGACCTTCGAAGCACTGATTCAGCAGGCGTATTTCGCCCAGGTGTCGCTGTCGAGCACCGGTTTCTACAAGACCCCGAAAATCTACTACGACCGCAGCCAGGCCCGTGGCCGTCCGTTCTACTACTTCGCCTTCGGCGCGGCGTGCTGCGAGGTGCTGGTCGATACCTTGACCGGCGAATACAAGATGCTGCGCACCGATATCCTCCACGACGTCGGCGCCTCGCTTAACCCGGCCATCGACATTGGTCAGGTCGAGGGCGGTTTCATCCAGGGCATGGGCTGGCTGACCATGGAAGAGCTGGTGTGGAACAACAAGGGCAAGCTGATGACCAACGGCCCGGCCAGCTACAAGATCCCGGCCGTGGCGGACATGCCGCTGGACCTGCGCGTCAAGCTGGTGGAAAACCGCAAGAACCCGGAAGACACAGTGTTCCATTCCAAGGCCGTGGGCGAGCCGCCGTTCATGCTCGGCATTGCCTCCTGGTGTGCGATCAAGGACGCCGTGGCGAGCCTGGGCGATTACACGCATCAACCGAAAATCGACGCACCGGCGACTCCGGAGCGGGTGTTGTGGGGTTGTGAGCAGATGCGCCAGCTGAAGTCGGCGAAGGCTGTCGAGGCTGAGACCGAGTTGGCTTCGCTCTAAGGACCGCGTCGCCTGCTTCGCTGGCAAGCCAGCTCCTACAAGGATCGCATATCACCTGTAGGAGCTGGCTTGCCAGCGAAGAGGCCCGAACAGACAACAGAGATGTTGAGGTGTTTATGTATAACTGGATCGACGCCCTCGCCGACCTGCAAAACCGGGGTGAGCCCTGCGTGCTGGTGACCATCATCGAAGAGCTCGGCTCGACGCCGCGCAACGCTGGCTCGAAGATGGTCATCAGCGCGAACCAGAGCTTCGACACCATCGGTGGCGGGCACCTGGAATACAAGGCCATGAAGATCGCCCGCGAGATGCTCGCCAGTGGCAAGCAGGACACGCATCTGGAGCGCTTCAGCCTCGGTGCCAGCCTCGGCCAGTGCTGCGGTGGTGCAACCGTTTTGCTGTTCGAACCGATGGGGCAGGTTCAAGCGCAGATCGCCGTGTTCGGTGCTGGCCACGTCGGCCGCGCCCTCGTTCCGCTGCTGGCCAGTCTGCCTTGCCGGGTGCGCTGGATCGACTCGCGGGAGGAGGAATTCCCCGAGCATATCCCCCACGGTGTGCGCAAGATCGTCAGCGAAGAACCGGTGGATGAAATCGATGACCTGCCCGCCGGCAGCTACTGCATCGTGATGACCCACAACCATCAACTCGACCTCGAACTGACCGCTGCGATCCTCAAGCGCAACGACTTCGCCTACTTCGGCCTGATCGGTTCGAAGACCAAACGGGTGAAGTTCGAACATCGCCTGCGCGACCGCGGTTTCGACAACAGCGTCGTGCAACGCATGCGCTGCCCGATGGGCATCGGCGAAGTCAAAGGCAAGTTGCCTGTGGAAATCGCCATCTCCATCGCCGGTGAAATCATCGCCACCTATAACGCGAACTTCGGGCAGCACACCGCCAGCGCCGGATCGATTGCCAAACTGCTGCCTGCGTCACGCCGCAGCCAAGCCTCCAATTGAGAATCCCCATGCCACTGACTCGCAAAGCTTACCGCGCCGCCATCCTGCACAGCATCGCCGACCCCGCCATCGTTGGTATCGAAGCCTCCTACGAGTATTTCGAAGACGGCTTGCTGGTTGTGGATAACGGGCAGATCAGCGCCCTCGGCCACGCCAGCGAATTGCTGCCGACCCTGCCGGCTGACGTCGAAATCACCCACTATCAGGACGCACTGATCACTCCCGGCTTCATCGACACCCATATCCACCTGCCGCAAACCGGCATGGTCGGCGCCTACGGCGAGCAATTGCTGGACTGGCTCAACACCTACACCTTCCCGTGCGAAAGCCAGTTCGCCAACAAGGCCCATGCCGATGAAGTCGCGGACATTTTCATCAAGGAACTGCTGCGCAACGGCACCACCACTGCGCTGGTATTCGGAAGCGTGCACCCGCAATCGGTGAACTCGTTCTTCGAAGCCGCCGAGCAACTGGACCTGCGGATGATCGCCGGCAAGGTGATGATGGACCGCAACGCCCCGGACTACCTGACCGACACCGCCGAATCCAGCTACGTCGAAAGCAAGGCGCTGATCGAGCGCTGGCACGGCAAGGGTCGCCTGCACTATGCAGTGACGCCACGCTTCGCACCGACCAGCACCCCGGAACAGCTGACCCTGGCCGGCCAGTTGCTGACCGAGTACCCGGATCTGTACATGCAGACCCACATCAGCGAAAACCTCAAGGAAATCGAGTGGGTCAAGGCGCTGTTCCCGGAGCGCAAGGGTTACCTGGACGTCTACGACCACTACCGGTTGCTCGGCGAGCGCTCGGTGTTCGCCCACGGCGTGCACCTGTGCGATGACGAATGCGCGCGACTGGCGGAGACCGGTTCGGCCATCTCGTTCTGCCCGACCTCGAACTTCTTCCTCGGCAGCGGCCTGTTCAACCTGCCGATGGCCGAGAAGCACAACCTCAATGTCGGCATCGGCACCGATGTCGGCGGCGGCACCAGTTTCTCGCTGCTGCAAACCCTCAACGAAGCCTACAAGGTCATGCAACTGCAAGGTGCACGCCTGAGTCCGTTCAAGTCGCTGTACCTGGCCACCCTCGGCGGCGCTCGTGCGCTGCGCCTGGAAGACAAGATCGGCAACCTGCAACCGGGCACCGACGCCGACTTCCTCGTGCTGGACTACAACGCCACACCGCTGCTGGGCTATCGCCTGAAGCAGGCCAATAACATCGCCGAGACGTTGTTTGTGTTGATGACTCTGGGGGATGACCGGACTGTTCAGCAGACCTATGCGGCGGGGAACCTGGTGCATCAGCGCTAAGGTTTTTCCGGGCATAAAAAATCCCCTGCACTCTACGGTCCGGGGGATTTTTGTTGCCGGGCAGAAAGATCAAAAGATCGCAGCCTGCGGCAGCTCCTACAGGGAACGCGCCCCTCTGTAGGAGCTGCCGCAGGCTGCGATCTTTTAAAGCTTGGCGGTCGACCGCCCAGGCTTCTTGGTCTGCAGCAAATGCGAGAACACCGCATGCAGATCATCCGAAGCACTTTCTTCGTCGAGGTTGAGCTTGCTGTCGATGTGATCCATGTGATGCATCATCAGGTTGACCGCCAGTTCAGCGTCGCGCTTTTCGATGGCGTCGATCAGCTGGGTGTGCTCGTCGTAGGAGCAGTGAGAACGGTTGCCGCTTTCGTACTGGGCGATGATCAGCGACGTCTGGGACACCAGGCTGCGCTGGAAACTGATCAGCGGCGCGTTTTTCGCCGCTTCTGCCAGTTTCAGGTGGAATTCGCCCGACAGGCGGATGCCGGCACCACGGTCGCCACGGGAAAAGCTGTCGCGTTCGTCATTGACCATCTGGCGCAATTCGGCAATCTGCTCGGCGGTGGCGTGTTGCACCGCCAGCTCAGTGATCGCGCGCTCGACCAGACGCCGGGCCATGAACACCTGGCGCGCCTCTTCGACACTCGGACTGGCGACCACGGCGCCGCGATTCGGACGCAGCAGCACCACGCCCTCATGGGCCAGGCGCGACAAAGCGCGGCGAATGATGGTGCGGCTGACCCCGAAAATTTCCCCCAGCGCTTCTTCGCTCAACTTGGTGCCGGGCGCCAGGCGCTGTTCGAGGATGGCCTCGAAGATATGCGCGTAGACAATATCGTCCTGGGTACCGCTACGGCCGGCTTTGCCTGCTCGCGGTTGTTTCTTTAGGGGTTGCAACTGTTCGTTCATGGGCACTCGAGTCGGAAGAACTGCGGCGAATTGACGGTGACTGTATTACGGCACGGTGGGTCGCTGGCAAGTATCGCGTAAATAACATAGCGATTGTACACAATGGACGGTGGCAACACGACTGTACGGCTGAATGTTGCTTCGGCTGTATCGCAACGCCTGGTTACTTTTGAGTTTAGGCTTAAACCCGAAATCCGTGGGTTGAACAGATCCATTGTAGGAGCCGGCTTGCCGACGAAGGCGTCCTCGGGCTTTGTGCAAACCTTGAGGACGCCTTCGCTGGCAAGCCAGCTCCTACAGGGGCGAGCAGGATTTCGGATATTTTCATCCTTATAAGGAACACCACCGTCATGAACGACGCCACGCACGCGCAGCTCCGCCCTTTGGCCGACACCTCGCCCTCGGCCATCGTCGCTGGCTTCATCGCCATGATGACCGGTTACACCAGTTCCCTGGTGCTGATGTTCCAGGCCGGGCAAGCCGCAGGGCTAAGCAGCGGGCAGATTTCTTCGTGGATCTGGGCCATCTCGATCGGCATGGCGGTGTGCTCGATTGGCCTGTCCCTGCGCTATCGCACGCCGATCACCATTGCCTGGTCGACCCCCGGCGCCGCGCTGCTGATCACCAGCCTGGGCGGCGTGAGCTACGGCGAAGCCATCGGCGCCTACATCACCTGCGCGGTGCTGGTGACAATTTGCGGGCTGACCGGCAGCTTCGAACGGCTGATGAAAAAGATTCCCGCATCCCTGGCCGCCGCCCTGCTGGCGGGGATCCTGTTCAAGATCGGCAGCGAGATTTTCGTCGCAGCGCAAAACCGCACCGCCCTGGTACTGGGGATGTTTGTCACTTATCTGGTGGTCAAGCGCCTGTCGCCACGCTATGCGGTGTTGGCTGCATTGCTGATCGGCACGGCATTGTCGGGCTTCATGGGGCTGCTGGACTTCAGCGGTTTCCACCTGGAAGTGGCCACGCCGGTCTGGACCACGCCGCACTTCTCCCTGGCCGCGACCATCAGCATCGGCATCCCGCTGTTTGTCGTCGCCATGACCTCACAAAACATGCCCGGCATCGCCGTATTGCGCGCCGATGGTTACACGGTGCCCGCTTCGCCGCTGATCACCACCACCGGCATCGCCAGTTTGCTGCTGGCACCGTTCGGTTCCCACGGGATCAATCTGGCGGCGATCAGCGCGGCGATCTGCACCGGACCGCACGCCCATGAGGATCGCCACAAACGCTACACCGCAGCAGTCTGGTGCGGGGTTTTCTACGGGATCGCCGGGGTGTTCGGCGCGACGCTCGCAGCATTGTTTGCCGCGCTGCCCAAGGAACTGGTGCTGTCGATTGCGGCGCTGGCGTTGTTCGGCTCGATCATCAACGGCTTGAGCATCGCCATGAGCGAAGTGAAGGAACGTGAAGCAGCGCTGATCACCTTCATGGTCACGGCATCGGGGCTGACGCTGTTTTCCATCGGTTCGGCGTTCTGGGGGATTGTCGCGGGGGGTTTGACGTTGGTTATTCTGAATTGGCGCAAGGCCTGAAAAAGCAAAAGATCGCAGCCTTCGGCAGCTCCTACACAAGCATATGCGTACATCTGTAGGAGCTGTCGAGTGAAACGAGGCTGCGACCTTTCAATCTTCGCAAAAAAAACGGCGACCCTTGGGTCGCCGTTTTTTTAGAACATCAAGCTACCGGATTGATCGGCTTTTCCGGGTACCAGACGTCCAGCAGCGGGCTGACTTCAACGCTGGTCAGCTCGGTGCGGCCTTTGAGCCAGGCTTCAACGGCAGCGCGCTGTTCAGCGCTGACCGAGCCACGCTTCTGCAGGCAAACCAGACCGTAGTCGTCGCCGCCAACATAACCCAGACCGTTGGCTTCCATGGCTTCTTTGAGGAACGCATCGAGGAAAGCATCAATGGCTTCATCAGCCAAATCTTCTTTGAAATCCAGGTTCAGTTCGAAACCCAGCTCTTGAAATTCATCGACGCACAGTTTTTTGCGCAGACGCTGGGAACGGTTAGTCGCCATTGGAACAATCCTCTTAAGTAATAACGGGCGGCACTTTAGCAGTTTAAGCCGCCGATTGCCTGACTCTCTGGGCCACCACGCCTACCGTCGGTAAAAAAATAGCCGATCCAAATGCCCACGCACGGCCCAAGTGGTGACACCTTGGGGCATAATGCCGACACTTTCATGACCATTGAGGGAATTTATCTCCATGCCCTCACCTTATTTCCCCTCGGCTGTAGGGTTTTATTTCAGATGATCAAATCTTTGCGTCCATTGCTGTTGGCCGGTTTTCTTCTCCCACTGGCCCTCTCCGTTTCCGCCGCTCCAATCAATACCGCGTTGTCGCCCAACGTTGAAAAAGCCCTGAAAGCCAGCAAGTTGCAGGACAACGCCCTGTCGCTGGTGATGATCCCGCTCACCGGTCCCGGCACCCCGACGGTGTTCAATGCCGACGTGTCGGTCAACCCGGCGTCGACCATGAAACTTGTCACCACCTACGCGGCCCTGGAAATGCTCGGCCCGAACCACCAGTGGAAAACCGAGTTCTACACCGACGGCACCTTGAGTGGCGGCATTCTCAACGGCAACCTCTACCTCAAGGGTGGCGGCGATCCGAAGTTGAACATGGAAAAACTCTGGCTGCTGATGCGCGACCTGCGTGCCAACGGCGTGACCCAGGTCACCGGCGACCTGGTGCTGGATAAAACCTTCTTCGTACAACCGCAACTGCCGGAGTTCAATGACGACGGTAACGACGAGAACAAGCCGTTCCTGGTCAAACCTGACTCGCTGCTGGTCAACCTCAAGGCGCTGCGCTTTGTCGCACGCAATGATTCGGGCAAGGTGCTGGTCTCGGTTGAACCGCCGATTGCAACCATCCGCATCGACAACCAGGTCAAGGCCCTCAATTCCAAGCAATGCACTGGTGGCGTGCGTTACAACCCGGTGGCACAGACCGATGGCAGCGTGACCGTGACGGTCGGTGGCCAACTGGGTGAAGGCTGCAGCTCGCAGACCTACCTGTCGCTGCTCGACCACGCGACCTACACCGCTGGCGCCGTCCGCGCAATCTGGAAGGAACTGGGTGGCAGTATTCAGGGCAAGGATGTGCTGGCGCCTACACCGAAAGACGCCAAGGTCCTGGCCCGGGCGTTCTCGCCGGACCTGGCGGAAATCATCCGCGACATCAACAAGTACAGTAACAACACCATGGCCCAGCAGTTGTTCCTGAGCCTCGGTCAACGCTTCCGTACCGATGCCGATGGTGACGACGCCAAGGCCGCCCAGCGTGTCGTGCGTCAGTGGCTGGCGAAAAAGGGCATCACCGCGCCGCACCTGGTGATGGAGAACGGCTCCGGCCTGTCCCGTGCCGAGCGCGTCAGCGCCCGGGAAATGGCCTCGATGCTCGAAGCTGCGTGGCACAGCCCGTATGCCGCCGAGTACATCAGTTCGATGCCGATTGCCGGCACCGACGGCACCATGCGCAAACGCCTGAAGACCACTGCCATGCGCGGTGAAGCCCACGTCAAGACCGGCACCCTGAACACTGTGCGGGCGATTGCCGGTTTCAGTCGCGACGTCAACGGCAACACCTGGGCGGTGGTGGCGATCCTCAACGACAAGGCCCCGTTCGGCGCCTCTTCGGTGCTAGATCAGGTGCTGCTGGACCTGTACCGCCAACCGAAAATGCCGCAGACGGCTTCGGTGTTGTAGAGCATCACGAACCTGTAGGAGCTGCGATGCGGCGTTCCGACTTGCCAGCGAATGCGGCCGTTCAGTCAACATGAATGTTGAATGACAAATCGTCTTCGCTGGCAAGCCAGCTCCTACAGGGATTGCGTGCACCCTCTAGTTCATTTCCTCTTCTACTCGATCCCTTCCCGCCTGCTTCGCCGCATACACCCCCGAATCCGCGCGCAACAGCAAGGCATCGGCGCCCTCCCCGACCCGCCAACTGGCAATCCCGAAACTGGCGGTGACCGTACCGACACCTTCAATGGGTGAACTGCGCAAGCCTTGCCACAATTGCAGGGCCAACACGTAGGCATGTTCGCCGCTGATATCCGGGCACAGCACCATGAACTCCTCACCGCCCAGGCGGCAGAACACATCGGTGCGACGCAGCCGGTGACCGATCCGCTCGCACACTGCCTGCAACACCCGATCACCGATGGCATGGCCATGCAGGTCATTGATGCGCTTGAAATGGTCGATATCGAGCATGATCACCGACAGATCCCCACCGCCGCGCTCCACCCGGGCCATTTCGGTGGTCAAGCGCTCCTGGAAATAGCGCCGGTTGTGGATACCGGTCAGCGAATCGGTGACCGACAACGCGCGCAACTCTTCCTCCACCCGCTTCATATCGGAAATGTCCGAGACGTAGCCGTGCCACAGCACGCCGCCACCGGGCAGCTCCTCCGGCGTGGCCTCGCCACGCACCCAACGCAGACCCCGTTGCGGCAATTGCACGCGGTATTCCTCGCGCCACGGGCTGAGGGTGTCGGCCGAGGCGCGAATCGAGGCGCGGACCCGTGTGGTGTCCTGGGGGTGAATCCGGGTGAAAATCGCCTCGGCATTTTGCAGCAGCACGTCAGGTTCCAGCTCGTAGATCTCGCGAATGCCGTCGCTGGCGTAGATCACGCTGAATCGCCCGTCGAACTCCATCTTGAACTGGTAGATGCCACCGGGCACGTGGGCGCTGAGTTTCTTCAACAACAGGTCCCGCGCCGCGAGTGCCTCGTGGACCCGTTTGCGTTCGGTGATGTCGATGCACACCGCCAGGTGCCCGACCCACAGGCCTTGTTCGTCGAGCACTGGCGTGGCGAGCATGTTGACCATCAAATGGCTGCCATCGCCGCGCACCAGCGTCCACTCTCGCGCCTCGTGGTTGCCCTCCACCTCGCCTTCGACCAGCATCGCGTGGCAGGTTGGAACCGGCTTGCCATAGCGTGCGCTCAACTCCGCCGAACGAGCGACCAGTTCCCGGGGCAGGTGCAGGTTTTCCAGGGTCATGTGCCCCACCACCTCGGCGCTGGTATAGCCGAGCATCTGCTCGGCACCGGCGTTGAAGGTGCTAATGACGCCACGCAGGTCGGTGGCGATGATCGCAACCTGGGTAGCGGCATCCAGCACGCCACGCAACTGACCATGGGTACGACGCAGCTCCTGTTCTCGATCCCGCAGCTCCCGGGTGCGTTGCTCGACCAGTTTCAGCGCCCGTTGCCGCTGACTGACCAGCACATACAGCAAGGCACTGAGCAACACGCTGAGCAAACCACCTAACACCACCAGACTGGTCACGGAGGAATGGTTGGCCTGCAAGAACGCGTCGCTGGGCTGGATATCGACTTGATAGTCATGGTCGGCCATGCGCAACAGGCGCGTGGCGGACAACTCGCTGATAGCCGGCGGGTTGGCCGACTCGAACAGCACCTCGTGCTGCTCGTCGGTCGACAAATCGAGGATGCGCACCGAGAGATAGTCACGGCTCGCTTCCGGCAGTCCGTCCGCCAGCAACTGGCGCATGCTGATCACTGCCATGACATAACCGTAGGGTTTCGTGGCTTTGTGTTCCTGACTGTTATGTTGCGTGACCGGCGCGACCAGCAGCACGCCTCGCGCATAAGCCGGCTCGATACTCACCAGTTGCATCGGTTGCGACACCGCCATGCCACCACGCTGATCGGCCCGATCGAGCGTGGCACGCCGCAACGGCTGGGCCAGCAAGTCGTAACCGAGGGGAGAACCGAGTCTGCTTTGCGTCTGGCTATACAGGACCGCTACGTACTCATCTCGCTCGCCGGCCAGTTGCAATTGGCCGTCGGCGTTGAGCTCTCTCAGAGTGAAGCTGCTCAAGCCTTCGTCACGCACTCGCCCCTCAAACGCCGACCGCTCGTCACGAGTGATCCGTTCGGCATAGGAATAAGCCTGGGTTCGCAGGAGCAAAGGTTGGGTGTAGCCGTCGAATTCCGCTCGGGACACCGAATCGGAATTGGCGAAAAACCGGCGCAGGCCGTCGAGGCGCTGCTCCTGATCTTCGAAACGCTCTTCGATACGGCTGTAACGTTCACTGGCCAGCAGTTGGAAACGTTGCCGCAATTGATGGTGAAACAGATTAAGTGTCGACCACGCCAGCAACCCGGTGAGCACCCCGCCGACCAGCAATACCAGCAGCGCGACCAACCAGGCCGACGCATCTTCGCTGATAAAACCCAGGATCTTGGGGCGCACGGCGTGCAACGACATAAAACACAACTCAAAACGCCAGGTGCGGGAAAGCCCTTTGGCCTAGAGTTGAGTTATAGCTATTAGCCACTAATTTGACCAGCACTGATGGGATCCTGTAGGAGCAGCCGGTCGACGCTCGAGTGCTCGCGATGGTAGCAAGAGTACCGCGTGACTCCAGAAGGCACGCGTTATCGTCATCGACCATCGCGAGCAGAGCTCGCTCCTACAGTGAATCAACACAGCTATTTAGCGAGCCATGATTTTCCAGGCGCGATGGATCTTGGCATTGCGGGAAAAATCCGGATCGATGGTCTGGGCAGTGATTTCCTCGACCGCATAACGCTCGCCGAGATTGGCTTCCAGTTCAAACTTGCGGAAGTTGTTGGAGAAGTACAACACGCCGCCGGGCGCCAGTCGCGCCATGGCCAGGTCGATCAGTTGCACCTGGTCGCGCTGCACGTCGAAGACACCTTCCATGCGCTTGGAGTTGGAGAACGTCGGCGGATCGATGAAGATCAGGTCGTACTCGTCACGACTGGCTTCGAGCCACGCCATCACATCGCCCTGCTCCAGGCGGTTCTTGTCGGAAAAACCGTTCAGCGACAGGTTGCGCCGCGCCCAGTCCAGATAGGTTTTCGACAGGTCGACACTGGTGGTGCTGCGCGCGCCGCCCTTGGCCGCATGCACACTGGCCGTCGCGGTGTAGCAGAACAGATTGAGGAAGCGTTTGCCCGCCGCCTCTTTCTGGATACGCATGCGCATCGGCCGATGGTCGAGGAACAGACCGGTGTCGAGGTAGTCGGTGAGGTTCACCAGCAGCTTCACGCCGCCTTCATTGACCTCGACGAACTTGCCCTGCGCCGCCTGGCGCTCGTACTGCCTGGTGCCGCTCTGACGCTCGCGGCGTTTTACCACCACGCGGCTCTTGTCGATGTTCAACGCCTGCGGGATGGCTGCCAGGGCATCGAACATGCGCCCCGAGGCCTTTTCCGGATCGATGGATTTCGGCGCGGCGTACTCCTGGACGTGGACCCAATCCTGATACAGGTCGATGGCCATGGAGTATTCCGGCATGTCGGCATCGTACACGCGGTAGCAGTCGATGCCTTCACGCTTGACCCACTTGCCCAGGGTCTTGAGGTTCTTTTGCAGGCGGTTGGCGAACATCTGCCCGCCTTCGCTCAGGCGCGGCTGCTCGATCACCGGAGCCGGTGCCGGCGTCGGTTTGATCGGGTTGCCGTTTTTGTTGAACTTGCGTTCTTGCGGTTCGTTCGGCGCCTGATCGTAAGCAGCTTGCTCACGCTCGACCTGGCGCTGTTCCGGAGTACGACGCTCGCCGGTGACGAACTGATCCGGCAGCACCTTGATCAGCAGCAGCTTGCACGGCAAGGCGCCGTTCCAGAACGAATACTGCTTGTGGCTGCGGATCCCCATGCGCTTGCCCAGGTCCGGCGCACCGGTGAACACCGCCGCCTCCCAGTTCAGGCAGGCCTGACGCAGGCGCTCGCCGAGGTTCTGGTAGAGGTAGAGCAGGCTCGCTTCGTCACCCAGACGCTCGCCGTATGGAGGGTTGCAGATCACCAGGCCTTTCTGGTTCTGGTCCGGGCGCGGCTCGAAAGTCGCGACCTCACCCTGGTAGATTTTGATCCACTCGCTCAGGCCGGCACGCTCGACGTTGTTACGACCCGGTTGGATCAGCCGTGGATCGGCTTCATAGCCGCGAATCCACAATGGTGTTTTGGCCAGGCCGGCCGCTGCACGTTCGGAAGCTTCTTCGTGCAGTTTTTTCCACAGCGCCGGGACGTGACCGAGCCAGGCGGTGAAGCCCCACTGCTCGCGACGCAGGTTCGGCGCGATGTCGGCGGCGATCATCGCCGCTTCCACCAGGAAGGTACCGACACCGCACATCGGGTCGGCCAGCGCGCCGCCTTCGGCCGCGATACGTGGCCAGCCGGAACGAATCAGGATGGCGGCCGCGAGGTTTTCCTTCAGCGGTGCCGCGCCTTGCTGCAGGCGATAGCCGCGCTGGTGCAGGCTGTGACCGGACAGGTCAAGGGACAGAATGGCTTCGCCACGGTCCAGGCGCAGGTGAATGCGCAGGTCCGGGTTGAGCTTGTCGATGGACGGACGGTCGCCTTGCGGAGTACGCAGCTTGTCGACGATGGCGTCCTTGACCTTCAACGCACCGAAGTGAGTGTTGTCGATGCCCGAGCCATGACCGCTGAATTCGACGGCCAGGGTGCCGTCATTGAGCATGTGGTCTTGCCACTCGATGTCCAGCACGCCGTGGTACAGGTCTTCGGCGTCCTTCATCGGAAAACGCTTGAGCACCAGCAGCACGCGGTTGGCCAGGCGCGACCACAGGCACAGGCGATAAGCGGTTTCCATGGTGGCCATGCCGCGCACGGCAGAGGTGTGCTCCCGCGCTTCCTCAAGGCCAAGCCCGACGGCTTCCTCGATGAGCAGGCCTTCAAGGCCTTTTGGGCAAGTGAGGAAGAGTTCGAAACGATCGGACATGGGAATTCCAGAACCTTTAGCTGAGTGACCGGGCAACGCATTGCCGGTCCGGTTTTCAATCAGGCGCTTTTCTCGAAGAGCGCCCGCGTGGCACGAAGGTGTGCCGTTCCACCCCTGCTGCCCGGGTTAAATGAGCTTAGATGCAAGGACAGATAAAAAAGTTGATGCAACAAAATGTCATAAATCGACCCTTCGTCGAATAGTGCTTCCCGGCAACGGGAGCCATTCTCACTAAAGGATTAAGCCCATCATCCAGCGCAGGGCCGATCATACCGGGGTTTGGCCAATAAATACGCTACAAACGCTCTGTTACTTATGGCGTTAGCACATGAACAGTTACGTCCTTATGACAAAACGATCATTCCCTCGATGTGACGCATTGGTTAGAACTCAATACAGGTTGGCGCTGCAATGACGCCAACACCTTGGCTCGTCACGCCGGCAACGAGCCCCCAACGGCAGAGTTTTCTGCCAGACCTCAATTGAGGTCGACGCGATAAATACAGTCAACAAGTGAGGGCAACACCCTATGAGAAGACTTAAGCGTGATCCGTTGGAAAGAGCATTTTTGCGCGGATATCAATATGGCGTTGGTGGTAAATCCCGTGAGCTTTGCCCCTTTACTCTACCGTCGGTACGTCAAGCCTGGATCAACGGCTGGCGAGAAGGACGCGGCGACAACTGGGACGGTATGACCGGCACTGCGGGAATCCACAAACTCAACGAACTTCACGCCGTCGGCTAATTACAGGGCACAACACTCCGACACGACAATCTGATTTTGTACCGAGTTAACCATGCGCGTCCCATCCGGACGGCGGGCTCCGGCCCAAGGGCTCCTTTAAAGGAGCCCTTTTTTATGCCTGCCAGAAACACCGCCACAAAAAAGCCCTTCAAGTAGCCCTCAGCGCAGGGCCGCGATGGCGTCTACCGACTCACGAATCAGCGCCGGGCCTTTGTAGATGAAGCCCGAGTAGATCTGCACCAGGCTCGCGCCTGCGGTGATTTTTTCTGCGGCGTGCTTGCCTTCGGTAATGCCGCCGGCAGCGATGATCGGCAGCCGACCACCCAGTTCCGATGCCAGCACTGTCACGGTGTGGGTGCTCTTGTCGCGAACCGGTGCGCCGGACAAACCACCGCCTTCGTCACCATGCTCCAAGCCTTCGACGCCTACGCGGCTCAGGGTGGTGTTAGTCGCAATGACGGCATCCATTCCGGTTTCGATCAGCGCTTGCGCAACCTGTGCGGTTTCTTCGTCGCTCATGTCCGGCGCGATCTTGATCGCCAGCGGTACATGTTTGCCATGACGCAATGCCAGTTCCGCGCGGCGCTCGGCCAGATCGGCCAGCAACTGCTTGAGCGAGTCGCCGAATTGCAGGCTGCGCAGGCCCGGCGTGTTCGGCGAACTGACGTTGACCGTCACATAGCTGGCGTGGGCGTAAACCTTGTCCAGGCAGATCAGGTAGTCGTCCACGGCACGCTCGACCGGCGTATCGAAGTTCTTGCCAATGTTGATGCCCAGCACGCCCTTGTACTTGGCCGCTGCCACGCGAGCCAGCAAGTGATCGACGCCGAGGTTGTTGAAACCCATGCGATTGATGATCGCCTCGGCTTCCGGCAAACGGAACAGGCGTGGCTTCGGGTTGCCCGGCTGCGGACGCGGCGTGATGGTGCCGATTTCGACAAAACCGAAACCCAGTTGGGCGAAACCATCGATGGCCGCACCGTTCTTGTCCAGACCGGCGGCCAGTCCCACCGGATTCGGGAAGTCCAGGCCCATGACATTCACCGGCATCTTCGCCGGGGCCTTGCACAGCAAGCCGTTGAGCCCAAGACGCCCGCCCGCGCCGATCAGGTCCAGGGACAGATCGTGGGAGGTTTCCGGGGAGAGTTTGAACAACAGCTGACGGGCCAGGGTGTACATGGGCGGATTTGACTCGATTGGCGGCGAATTGAGGCGGCGATTATAGCCGGGCAACGGGGTGGCAAGCGAGGCGCGTAATCAAATCAACAGATAATGGCATATGCCTTGCACCACTCTGGGCACCAGCACCCATGCCAACGACCGAATGTGTGCAAAGACAATGGCGTCGTCCCCGGCCTGCTCACGCAAGAACTCGGGACGACGTTTTTTTTGCAAGGTGAACACGCGATGAACGAAACGTCAGCCGACCCTCTGGCCTGGGTCAATGGCAGCGATGCCCCGGAAAAAACCGAAATCAATCTCGGCTTCATGGCCCTGAGCGACTGCGCCTCGGTGGTGGTCGCCGCCACCCAGGGCTTCGCCCAACCCCACGGCTTGACCCTGAACCTCAAGCGTCAGTCGTCCTGGGCCAACCTGCGGGACAAACTGGTCAGCGGTGAACTCGATGCCGCCCACAGCCTCTACGGTCTGATTTATGCCGTACACCTGGGCATCGGTGGCGTGGCCGCGACCGACATGGCTGTGTTGATGGGCCTGAATCAGAACGGCCAGAGCATCAACCTGTCCCGCGGCTTGCAGGCGCTTGGAGTGACCAGTCCTGAAGCACTGGATCGGCACGTGCACCAAACTCGCTCAAAACTCACCTTCGCCCAGACGTTTCCAACCGGCACCCACGCCATGTGGTTGTATTACTGGCTCGCCAGCCAGGGCATTCACCCATTGCAGGATGTCGACAGCGTGGTGGTGCCGCCACCGCAAATGGTCGCGCACCTGCGAGCCGGGCGTATCGACGGGTTCTGCGTCGGCGAACCCTGGTCCGCCAGCGCCGTGCAACAGGACCTCGGCTTCACCCTGGCCACGACCCAGACCCTCTGGCCCGATCATCCGGAAAAAGTCCTCGGCTGCACCCGCGCGTTCGTCGAGCAATACCCCAATACTGCCCGGGCGTTGGTGATGGCGGTTCTGGAGGCCAGCCGTTTCATCGAAGAAAGCACCGAGAATCGCCGCAGTACCGCACAATTGCTCAGTGCCGATCAGTACCTTGACGCGCCACTGGACTGTATCGAACCGCGCCTGCTGGGCGAATACGCCGACGGCCTTGGCCATCGCTGGCAAGACCCGCACGCACTGCGCTTGCACGGGGATGGCGAGGTCAACCTGCCGTACCTGTCCGACGGCATGTGGTTCATGACCCAGTTCCGCCGCTGGGGCTTGTTGCGCGATGACCCGGACTATCTCGCTGTGGCCCGGCAGGTCCAGCAACTGGACCTCTACCGTGAGGCCGCCAGTGCCGTCGGCGTCGCCTCACCAGCTGAGGAAATGCGCAGCAGCCAGTTGATCGACGGCAAGATCTGGGACGGCTCGGACCCGGCCGGTTATGCCCGCAGTTTCAAACTGCACGCCATGAGCGACAGCTCCCATCGATCCGCCAGCCGCTGACAGGAGACCACGAACATGCTGCGTATCCTGCTGATCAACGACACCGCCAAGAAAGTCGGACGCCTGAAGGCCGCCTTGACCGAAGCCGGATTTGAAGTGATCGATGAATCCGGCCTGACCATCGACCTGCCCGAACGCGTCGAAACGGTGCGTCCGGATGTGATTCTGATCGATACCGAGTCACCGGGTCGCGATGTCATGGAACAAGTGGTGCTGGTGACTCGCGACCAGCCACGACCGATAGTGATGTTCACCGACGAACACGACCCCGGTGTGATGCGACAGGCGATCAAGTCCGGAGTCAGTGCCTACATCGTCGAAGGCATTCACGCACAACGCCTGCAGCCGATTCTCGATGTGGCCATGGCACGCTTCGAAAGCGATCAGGCCTTGCGTGCCCAGTTGCAAGCCCGCGACCAGCAACTGGCCGAGCGCAAGCGCATCGAACTGGCCAAGGGGCTGCTGATGAAAATGAAGGACTGCAACGAGGAAGAAGCCTACACGCTGATGCGCCGCCAGGCGATGAGCCGACAGCAGAAGCTGATTCAAGTGGCGGAGCAGATTATTGCCATGAGCGAATTATTGGGTTGAACAACAAAAGATCGCAGCCTTCGGCAGCTCCTACAGGGGAATGTGTGCACCCCGTAGGAGCTGCCGAAGGCTCGGGCCGCGTTCGGACGATCTTTTTTGCTTTACGCACATTTCCGATATGGCACAGATCTGGCTAGGTAATCACCACAGGTAACCAACGGCGGTTGCCCCACCTACGACAAAGACGTCGCGCACCTCATTTGCCCCTGGCGAATCGGGTGGCGGCGTTTTTTCGTTTTGGCCCCACAGCACGGGGCCGGTGGTGCGGCCGTATCGGCGCCCCACCTGCAAGCTCATGACTCCTTTCGAGACTCTTCACAGCTGAGGTGCGCAATGAATTCAAGCTTCTGGAAATCCGGCCATACACCCACATTGTTCGCAGCCTTCCTCTATTTCGACCTGAGTTTCATGGTCTGGTACCTGCTCGGTCCTTTGGCGGTACAGATCGCTGCCGACCTGCACCTGACGACGCAGCAACGGGGACTGGTGGTTGCCACGCCGATTCTGGCCGGGGCTGTATTGCGCTTTGCGATGGGCCTGCTGGCTGATCGCCTGTCGCCAAAAACCGCCGGGATAATCGGCCAGGTGATCGTCATCTGCGCCCTGTTCGTCGCCTGGAAAGTCGGCATTCACAGTTACGAGCAAGCGCTGTTGCTGGGCCTGTTCCTCGGCATGGCCGGTGCGTCCTTCGCCGTCGCCCTGCCGCTGGCCTCGCAATGGTATCCGCCCCAGCACCAAGGCAAAGCCATGGGCATCGCCGGTGCCGGCAACTCGGGCACTGTGCTCGCCGCACTGATTGCCCCGGTACTGGCCGCCATGTTTGGCTGGAGCAACGTGTTCGGCTTCGCCCTGATCCCGCTGATCCTGACCTTGATCGTCTTCGCCTGGCTGGCCAAAAATGCACCCGAGCGCCCGAAAGCCAAGTCTGTGTCTGACTATTTCAAGGCCCTGGGTGACCGCGACAGCTGGTGGTTCATGTTTTTCTACAGCGTGACCTTCGGTGGTTTTATCGGTCTGGCCAGTGCCCTGCCCGGCTACTTCAACGACCAATACGGCCTGAGCCCGGTGACCGCCGGCTACTACACTGCTGCATGTGTGTTCGGTGGCAGCCTGATGCGTCCTCTGGGCGGCGCGCTGGCGGATCGCTTTGGCGGGATTCGTACCTTGCTGGCGATGTACACCGTGGCGGCGATCTGCATTGCGACAGTGGGTTTCAATCTGCCGAGCTCCTACGCCGCACTGGCGCTTTTCGTCTGCACCATGCTCGGTCTGGGCGCAGGCAATGGCGCGGTATTCCAGTTGGTGCCCCAGCGTTTTCGCCGGGAAATCGGCGTGATGACCGGCCTGATCGGCATGGCCGGCGGCATCGGTGGCTTCGCACTGGCCGCCGGCATGGGCGCAATCAAACAAAGCACCGGCAGCTATCAACTGGCCTTGTGGTTGTTCGCAAGCCTCGGTGTACTTGCCTGGTTCGGTCTGCACGGTGTGAAACGTCGCTGGAGAACCACTTGGGGTTCGGCCGCCGTCACCGCAGCACGGGTGTGAGGACTGAATGAGCCTGCAACTGAGCTTCGCCGAACACAGCGCCATCGGCCCCCGCGAGGAGAACCAGGACGCTCTGCGCCTGGTCACTCCGGCCCCGGCGCTGGCGGCGAGCAAGGGTTACCTGTTCGCCATCGCCGACGGCGTCAGCCAATGCGCCGATGGCGGTCTCGCGGCCCGTTCGACCTTGCAGGCCCTGGCGCTGGACTACTACGCCACCCCGGAAACCTGGGGCGTCGCCCAGGCATTGGACCGTCTGTTACTGGCGCAAAATCGCTGGTTGCAGGCGAACGGTGGCGGGCAACCGCTGCTGACCACTGTCAGTGCCTTGGTGATGCGTGGCCGGCGTTTCACCCTGGCGCATGTCGGCGATTGCCGGGTTTATCGCTGGCACGCCGACACGCTGCAACGGGTGAGTGAGGATCACGTCTGGGACCAGCCGGGCATGCAGCATGTGCTCAAACGGGCCTTGGGACTGGATCAACACCTGGTGCTGGACTTTCTCGATGGCGAACTACGGCTGAATGAGAGTTTCGTGCTGCTCAGCGACGGCATCTGGGCCGTGCTGGGCGACACCGCCATTGCGGGCATTTTGCGCGATCAACCTGACCTGAACAGTGCCGCGCAGACCCTGGTCAGCGCTGCGCATCTGGCCGGCAGCCAGGACAACGCCAGCGCCCTGCTGGTGCGGGTCGATGCCCTCGGTGAAACCAGCATTGGCGATGCACTGATTCATCTGCAGCAATGGCCACTCCCGCCCGCGCTGAAGCCAGGCCAGCCTTTCGAAGGCTGGCAGGTCGAAGGGATCCTCGGCCAGAGCCAGCAATCGCTGCTCTACCGGGTGCGCGACGCACAACAACAGCCCTGGCTGCTGAAAACCTTGCCCAGTGCGCTACGTGACGATCACCAGGCCGGGCAGGCGTTGTTGTCGGAGGAATGGTTTCTCAAGCGTGTGGCCGGGCGGCATTTTCCTGAAGTCCATGCCGCCAGTCAGCGTCAGCATTTGTACTACGTGATGCGGGAATATTCCGGGTCGACCTTGGCTGAGCTGCATGAGCGTGTCGCAACGCTGCCATTGGCTCAATGGCTGGACCTGGCCGAACGCCTGCTGCGAGCTATCGGCATCTTGCATCGACGGCAAATTCTGCATCGCGATATCAAACCGGAGAACCTGCTGCTAGGGGACGACGGCGAGTTGCGCCTGCTGGATTTCGGCCTCGCCTATTGTCCCGGGCTGTCCGAAGATCAAGCTTGCGCCCTGCCCGGAACGCCCAGCTATATCGCGCCGGAAGCCTTTCGAGGTGACCCTCCTACACCACAACAGGATTTGTATGCAGTCGGCGTGACCTTGTATTACCTGCTGACCGGGCATTATCCCTACGGCGAAATCGAAGCGTTTCAACGCCCTCGATTTGGTGTGCCTGTCAGCGCCAGTCGCTACCGGCCCGACCTGCCGGAATGGATCGCGCAAAGCCTGGAGCGCGCAGTGGCGGCGGCTCCGGATCAGCGCTTTGAAACAGCGGAAGAATGGTTGTTGCTACTGGAACAGGGAGAACGACGCAGTTTGAGCGTGCGCCCCAGACCGTTGCTGGAGCGCGAACCGCTGAAAGTCTGGCGGACGTTGGCGCTGGTGTCGTTGCTGGTGAATCTGGTGCTGTTGTTTTTGCTGTTTCATGGTTGAGCTGTTTATTGACCCCAAAAGATCAAAAGATCGCAGCCTGCACCAGCTCTTACGGGTGGCCCACGATCCCCTGTAGGAGCTGGCGCAGCCTGCGATCTTTTGATCTTTCTGCTTCAAAACCGGGCATAGCGCATTGAACCGGTGCACGCAAACACCCTCCTTCCACGGTGAGAGCCCATAAATTCGGCATTTGGGCGACTTGGCACAACCGCTGCATTACCTTTTCCAACATACATAAAGCCCAGCCTTCAACGTAGAAAGCTGCGCTGCCCGAGAGAACGGGACAAGGACAAAGGCGTCCTCGCTAGTTAACTGGCGAGACGCCTTTTTTTGTTTGCGCAAAATTTTGTCGAGCAAGGCCTGAATGCCCTGATGAGGCAGGCCCGAGCTCCCCGGAGAACCTGATGAAAAAACTAAAACTGGTGATGATCGGCAACGGCATGGCCGGGGTTCGCACCCTGGAAGAACTGCTCAAGCTGAGTAATGAGCTGTACGACATCACGGTCTTCGGCGCCGAACCCCATACCAACTACAACCGCATCCTGCTGTCGCCCGTACTGGCCGGCGAACAGACCTTCGAAGAGATCGTGCTCAACGACCTGGACTGGTACCTGGAAAACAACATCAAGCTGCTGCTCAACCGCAAGGTGGTGGAGATCGACCGGGTCAAGCGCCGGGTCATTGCCGAAGACGGCAGCGAAGCCGAATACGATCGCCTGCTCATCGCCACCGGCTCGACACCTTTCATCCTGCCCATTCCCGGCAACACCCTTGAGGGCGTGATCGGCTACCGCGACATCGCCGACACCCAGGCCATGATCGACACCGCGAAAACCCACCGCCACGCCGTAGTGATCGGTGGCGGCCTGCTCGGCCTGGAGGCTGCCAACGGCCTGATGCTGCGGGGCATGCACGTGACCGTGGTGCATATCGGTGAGTGGTTGCTGGAGCGGCAGCTGGACAAGACCAGCGGCCAACTGCTGCAAACCGCCCTGGAGTCTCGCGGCCTGCATTTCCGTCTGTGCGAGCAGACCCAGGCCCTGCACGACGCGGGCAATGGCCGGGTCGGTTCGGTGCAATTCAAGAACGGCGACATCATCCCCGCTGACCTGGTAGTGATGGCCGCCGGCATTCGCCCCAATACCGAACTGGCGGAGAAATCCGGCATTCCGTGCAGCCGCGGGATTCTGGTCAACGACACCCTGCAAACCTACGACCCACGGATCTATGCCATCGGCGAGTGTGCCAGCCACCGCGGCATCGCCTATGGTTTGGTGGCGCCGCTGTTCGAACAGGCCAAAGTCTGCGCCAACCACCTGGCCCAACTGGGTTTTGCCACCTACAAGGGTTCGGTGACCTCGACCAAATTGAAGGTTACCGGTATCGACCTGTTCTCCGCCGGCGACTTCATGGGCGGTGAAGGCACCGAGACCATCACCCTCTCGGACCCGATTGGCGGCGTCTACAAGAAACTGGTGATCAAGGATGACGTGCTGGTCGGCGCCTGTCTGTACGGCGATACGGCGGATGGCGGCTGGTATTTCCGGCAGATCCGCGAGAATCACGCCATCGACGAGATCCGCGATCACTTGATGTTCGGTGAAAATGCACTGGGCGACGTAGGACATCAGGGCCAGGACAAAGCCATGAGCATGGCCGACACGGCCGAAGTCTGCGGCTGCAACGGTGTGTGCAAAGGCACCATCGTCAAGGCCATTCAGGAACATGGGCTATTCAGTGTCGACGACGTCAAGAAACACACCAAGGCTGCCAGCTCCTGCGGTTCCTGCGCCGGCCTCGTCGAACAGATCCTGATCAACACCGTGGGCGGCGCCGCGGACGTCAAACCAAAAAGCGAAAAGGCCATCTGCGGCTGCAGCGACCTCAATCACGGGCAAATCCGCCAGGCCATCCGCGAGCAGCACCTGCTGACCATCGCCGGCACCATGAGCTACCTGAACTGGCGCACACCCAACGGCTGCGCCACCTGCCGGCCGGCGCTCAACTACTACCTGATTTCCACCTGGCCAGGGGAAGCCAGGGACGACCCGCAATCGCGCCTGATCAACGAAAGGGCTCACGCCAACATTCAGAAAGACGGCACTTACTCTGTAGTCCCGAGGATGTGGGGCGGTGTGACCAATCCTTCGGAACTGCGGCGCATTGCCGATGTTGCCGACAAGTACAACGTGCCGATGGTCAAAGTCACCGGTGGTCAGCGCATCGACTTGCTAGGCATCCGCAAGCAAGACCTGCCGGGGGTATGGAAAGACCTGGACATGCCGTCCGGCCACGCCTACGGCAAATCCATCCGCACGGTGAAAACCTGCGTCGGCAGCGAGTTCTGCCGCTTTGGCACCCAGAACTCAACACAGTTGGGTATCGAACTGGAACATGACCTGTTCAACATGTGGTCACCGCACAAGGTGAAACTGGCTGTCTCCGGTTGCCCGCGCAACTGCTCGGAAGCCGGCATCAAGGATGTGGGAATTATCGGCGTGGACTCCGGCTGGGAGATGTACATCGGTGGCAACGGCGGGATCAAGACCGAAGTCGCGGAATTCTTCGTCAAACTGAAAACCGCTGAAGAAGTCCGCGAATACAACGGTGCGTTCCTGCAGCTCTATCGCGAAGAAGCCTTCTACCTCGAACGCACCGTGCACTACCTGCAACGGGTCGGCATGGAACACATCAAGAAAGCCGTGCTGGAAGATCCGGAGCGTCGCAAAGCGCTCAACGATCGCCTGCAATTCTCCCTGTCGTTCGAACAGGACCCGTGGAAGGAGCGCCTGGAACAGCCCCTGCTGAAAAAAGAATTCGACGTCATCCCCGTGAAAAACCTGGAGGTGCTGGCATGAACTGGCTGGATATCTGCGCACTGGAAGAGATCAATGCCCTGGGCTCGCGGATCATCGCCGGGCCAAAGGGAGACATCGCAATTTTTCGTACCAGCGACGACGAAGTGTTCGCCCTCGACGACCGCTGCCCGCACAAGGGCGGCCCGTTGTCCCAAGGTCTGGTCTACGGCAAGCGGGTGGCCTGCCCGTTGCACAACTGGCAAATCGACCTGGAAAGCGGCGAAGCCCTGGCCCCGGACATCGGCTGTACCCATCACCATCTCGCCCGGGTGGAAAACGGCCGGGTGATGCTGGCCCTGCGGGATGCAGGCTGATGGACCGCCAGATCACTGCATCCACCTGCTGTTACTGCGGGGTCGGCTGTGGCGTGCTGATCGAACACGACGGCGAGCGCATCCTCGGCGTCAGCGGCGACCCGGCGCACCCGGCCAATTTCGGCAAACTGTGCAGCAAGGGCTCGACCCTGCACCTGACCGGCGACGAGACCGCGCGGGCGCTGTACCCCGAACTGCGCCTCGGCAAAGGCCTGGCCCGCCACCGCACCGACTGGGATACCGCCCTCGATCACGCCGCCAGCGTTTTTGCCGCGACCATTGCCGAACATGGCCCGGACAGCGTGGCGTTTTACATTTCCGGGCAACTGTTGACCGAGGACTACTACGCCTTCAACAAGCTGGCACGTGCCCTGGTGGGTACCAACAACATCGACAGCAATTCGCGGCTGTGCATGTCCTCGGCGGTGGTCGGCTACAAGCGCAGCCTGGGTGCCGACGCCCCGCCCTGCAGCTACGAAGACCTGGAGCTGAGCGATTGCGTGATGATCGTCGGCAGCAACATGGCCTACGCCCATCCGGTGCTGTTCCGTCGGCTGGAAGAGGCCAAAGTCCGCCGGCCGCAGATGAAGGTCATCGTCATTGACCCACGTCGTACAGACACCTGCGATCTGGCTGATCTGCACCTGCCGATCTTGCCGGGCACCGATGTCGCTTTATTCCATGGGATTTTGCATTTGCTGCTGTGGGAAGACTGGATCGATCGTGACTTCATCAAGGACCATACCGAAGGCTTGCCCGAGCTGAAGAAACTGGTGCGCGATTACACACCGCAGATGGTGTCGCAGCTGTGCGGAATCAGCGTTGAGCAACTGCAGCAATGCACTGAATGGGTCGGTACTTCACCGTCTTTCCTGTCGTTGTGGTGCATGGGGTTGAACCAGTCCACCGCTGGCAGCGCGAAAAACAGTGCACTGATCAATCTGCACCTGGCCACCGGGCAAATTGGTCGCCCGGGTGCAGGACCTTTCTCGTTGACCGGTCAGCCGAATGCCATGGGTGGGCGGGAAACCGGTAGCCTGTCTAACCTGCTGCCGGGTCATCGTGACGCAGCCAACCCTGAGCACCGTGCCGACGTGGCCGCTTACTGGGGCGTTGATCAACTGCCCGAAAACCCGGGGCTGACTGCCATCGAGTTGTTTGAGCAGGTGGGCAACGGAAAGATCAAAGCCTTGTGGATCGCCTGCACCAACCCCGCGCAATCTCTACCCGATCAGACTGCCGTGCGCGCGGCACTGCAAGCCTGCCCATTCGTGGTCTTGCAGGAGGCCTTTCGCACCACTGAAACCGCCAGGTTTGCCGACCTGTTGTTGCCCGCCGCCAGTTGGGGCGAAAAGGACGGTACGGTGACCAACTCCGAACGGCGTATTTCCCACGTCCGCCGCGCGATCGCCGCACCAGGTGAAGCGCGTCCGGACTGGGCGATCACGGTGGATTTCGCACAGCGCCTGGAGAAACATCTGCGTCCGGAAGCGACCAGCCTGTTTGCCTTTGAAACCCCGGCACAGGTCTTCGACGAATACAAACAGCTGACGCGTGGCCGGGATCTGGATTTGTCCGGGATCAGCCACGGGTTGATCGACAAAATCGGCCCGCAACAATGGCCCTTTCCTACGGGGTCCAGCGCAGGCACCGCCCGCCTCTATCTCGACGGCACTTTCCCGACTTCCAGCGGACGCGCGCAGTTCGTGGCCGATCCCTATCGCGCCGCCAAGGAACAACGTGAGGCGCGTTTCCCGCTAACGCTGATCACCGGTCGTCTGCGCGATCAATGGCACGGCATGAGCCGCACCGGCACCGCCGCGCAGTTGTTCGGTCATGTCAGTGAAGCCGTATTGAGCCTGCACCCGGATGAGCTGCGCCGGCATCGCCTGCAAACCGGCGATTTGATCAGCCTGAAAAGCCGCCGCGGCGCGGTGATCTTGCCGGTCGCCAGTGACGATAGCGTGCGTCCGGGCCAAGCCTTCTTGCCGATGCATTTTGGTGACCGTTTCCTCAAGGGGGGCGTGAACAGCCTCACCCTGCCCGCCTTCGACCCGTTGTCGAAACAACCGGAACTCAAACACAGCGGCGTGCGCCTGGAACCGGTGCATTTACCTTGGCACCTTTTTGCGCTGATAGAGGGCGATGTCCAACAACACTTTGAGACTCTGCGCCCCCTCTGCGAGGCGTTTTCCTACGTCAGCCTCAGTTTGACCGGTCGTGAGCGCCCTGCGCTGCTTATACGCGCTGCCAGCGCCACGGCGCCAGATCCGCAACTGCTGCGCGATATCGATCAATGCCTGGGGCTAAACGATGGACCGGTCCTGGCCTACGACGATCCACGACGCTCCATCGGTAAGCGGGTGCGGATCGAGAACGGCCGGATCACAGCGATCCGCTTGGCGGGTGAAACCCTCGCCCGGCACTGGCTGCAAAACCTCTGGCTCGAAGGTCGCTCCGATGAACAACTACGGCGCTGGCTGCTCGCGCCACTGAGTGCCCCACCGGGCCAGGTTGACGCCGAAGCGATCGGCAACAAAACCCTGTGCAACTGCAAAAACGTCAGCCAAAACGCGGTCTGCGCTGGCATCCGCCGCGGCCTGGACTTGCCGGGTTTGAAACAAGAATTGGGTTGCGGCACGCAATGCGGCTCCTGCGTCCCGGAAATCAAGCGTTTGCTGGCCGCCACCGCGCAGCCGCAAGCCGCCATCTCGTGAGGAAAACACTATGAGCGCAAAAGTCTGGCTGGTGGGTGCAGGTCCCGGTGATCCTGAATTACTGACCCTCAAAGCTGTTCGGGCGTTGAGAGAAGCGGATGTAGTGCTGATCGACGATCTGGTCAACGACGTGGTGCTGGAGCACTGTCCCGGCGCGCGGATAATTCCGGTGGGCAAGCGCGGCGGCTGTCGTTCAACGCCGCAAGCCTTTATCCATCGCCTGATGTTGCGTTATGCCCGTCAGGGCAAATGCGTGGTGCGCCTCAAGGGTGGCGACCCGTGCATCTTCGGGCGTGGCGGTGAAGAAGCGCAGTGGTTGCGTGAGCGTGGTGTCGAGGTTGAACTGGTCAATGGCATCACCGCCGGCCTGGCGGGCGCGACGCAATGCGATATTCCATTGACCCTGCGCGGCGTGGCACGAGGGGTGACTCTGGTGACCGCCCACACTCAGGATGACAGCAGCCTGAACTGGCAAGCGCTGGCCCAAGGCGGCACGACACTGGTGATCTACATGGGGGTGGCGAAGCTCAGCGAGATCCGTGAGCAACTGCTGGCCGGGGCAATGGCGGCAGATACGCCGGTGGCAATGATTGAAAATGCATCGTTGCCGCATCAACGGGAATGTCGAAGCAGCCTGATGGCAATGGAGGAAGATGCCTGTGCTTTCGAGTTGAAAAGCCCGGCAATCCTGGTGATTGGCGCAGTCGCAGCCAACGCCATCTCCTCCTGTGGGAGCGAGCCTGCTCGCGAAGAGGTTCTGTCCGTCGACATCAATGTTGGATATCAACGCGCCTGACGCGTCCCTCCTCACTAAATCGCAGACAAAGAAAAGCCCGGCCTAAGCCGGGCTTTTCTCAGAGCTGCGAGCTAATTACTTAGCGTGAGCTTCAACCTGCGCTTCTACGCGACGGTTAACAGCGCGACCAGCTTCAGTTTTGTTGTCAGCAACCGGGCGGGATTCGCCGTAGCCAACGGACTGAATGCGGGACGACTCAACACCGTACTGGTTGGTCAGAACTTGCTTAACGGCGTTTGCACGACGCTCGGACAGTTTCTGGTTGTAAGCGTCAGGACCGACGTTATCGGTGTGACCTTCAACAGTAGTGGTGGTGGATGGGTACTGCTTCATGAAGTCAGCCAGGTTCTTGATGTCGCCGTAGCTGTTTGGCTTGACTGCCGACTTGTTGAAGTCGAACTTCACGTCCAGCTCTACACGAACGACTTCAGCAACAGCTGGGCAGCCATCAGCGTCAACAGTAACGTTGGCTGGGGTGTCCGGGCACTTGTCAACGTTGTCGCAAACGCCATCGTTGTCGCTGTCGGAGCAGACTTCTGGAGCTGGAACCGGAGCAGCAGCAGGCTTGTTGCCGCCACCGAAGTTCACGCCCAGACCTACGGACGGGATGTAGTCCCAACGGCCGTTGTCCAGCTTGTAGTCAGCTTCTACGCCAGCACGAGCGTAAACGTTTTCAACGAAGTAGTACTTAACGCCAGCGCCAGCAGTCAGGAAAGTCGACTGGTCACGACCGGTGTGGCCGTCAGCGGCTACGTTGGTCATGCTGCCGTGCTTGACACCACCTTGAACGTAAGGACGCAGAGCGTCGCCAGCGTTGTTGAAGTGGTATTGAGCGTTCAGACCAAACTGGTCGCCTTCGATTTTCTGGTTGCCGGTGTTGTTGTTCGAACGGGTGTAGTCATCGTTGTTGTAGGTGAAGTTCAACGATACGTCGTCGGTCAAGAAGTAACCGATGGAGGCGCCAGGAGTGTAGCCGTCTTCAACGTTGTTAACGCTGTCGTTGTACTTCTTCCCGTAGTTGAGCTCGCCTTCAACTGCGCCTTGGCCTTGTGCCAGTGCGCCGAACGAAGTAGCGGCAATAAGAGTACCAATGGCCAAGCCCAAGGTGTTTTTCAGTTTCATCCGTTAAATCCCCATCTGGTGATTGTGAAGCAGTCCCGCAAACTGGGGGACAACTCGGCGGCAAGTCTAACAGAACTTGCCTACACGTAAGAGATATTTGCGCTGAACTAAGTTTCAGCAATGCCTGCAAATTTCTCACGCAATTTATCTAGAGCGCGCTTGTACCGCATTTTTGTTGCACTCAAACCCATGTGCATGATGTCTGCGATCTCCTGAAACTCCAGCTCTGCGACAAATCGTAGCACCAGAATTTCGCGGTCAATCGGGTTCACATACACCAACCAGCGATCGAGTCCACCCTTTTCCTCAGGTTTCGGCGCCTTTTCTTCGGACGCTTCCTCAAGGGGGTCAAGACTCAATGCGTCCATCAAGCGACGCTTTCGCCGTTCCTTTCGATACTGTGTGATGCACTCGTTGTACGTGATGCTATATAGCCACGTCTTGAACTTCGATTTACCTTCGAAGTTCTTCAGGCCATACAGCACCTTCAACATGACCTCCTGACAGACATCGTCTGCGTCGCGATCGTTCCCGAGATATCGTGCACACACGTTAAATAATGTTCGTTGGTAACGCCGCATCAGCTCTTCATAGGCGCGTGTTACGTGAAACAGTTCGGTATGCGAGCGCGCGACCAACTCCTCATCAGAGAGCTCGCGGGGGTCGTAGCGCATGGATAACGATTGGGTTTTATTCAAAACAAGTCGGGCCGACAGTCAGGTCAATGTCCGCCGCAGCCAGCATCAGCAGGCATTTTGCGGCGGCATACATTAGCAGGGTTTGCCGGGTTAGTGGCTACTCACATGCTGCTCAAGGAGGATCCGATTGGAAAGAGAGACTAGCTCACCCTCATCGGTCAGCAATGTGGTTTTAACCGTGCCGATCTCTTCGATCTGGCCTTCGACCTCGCCAACACGTACTTGTTGCCCAACCTGGTACAGCTCGCGCACGTAGATTCCCGCAAGAATCTGGCCGGCAATTTCCCGGCTTCCCAACCCCATGGCCAGCGCTACCGCCAGACCAACGGTTATCAACACGATCACGATCACATGGTTCAGCAGGTCAGTCTTGACCTCCAGCTGGCTGATCGCAACCGAAATACTGATGATGATCACCAGGCCCTGGGCAATTCGACCAAGCCCTGAAGCATAGTCCAGGCCCACGCCTTCTGCCGCTCCACGCACCAACCCGTTGGCCAGTTGCGCCAGCAAAACACCTACCAGCAACACCAGCGCCGCGCCGAAAACCTTCGGCAGATACAACGCTAGCATATCCAGCGTAGCTGAAACCCGCTCAAGCCCAAGTGATTCTGCGGCAGAAACCAGAAAAATAAGCAGAATGAACCAATAGACGATCTTGCCGATCAGGGTCGAGATAGGAACTTGCAGTCCAGCGCGGGACAGCAGCTTGGTCAGGCCAGTGCCGCCCATCAAGCGGTCAAGGCCCAGTTTGGCGAGCAACTTGGAGAGCAGGGTGTCCAGCAGTTTGGCCACGACAAAACCCAACAGCAGCACAACCAGTGCGCCGAACAGGTTCGGAATGAAGTTCGCAACCTTGGTCCACAACGCAGTCATTGCAGTGACGAGGCTCTGAGTCCAGAGATCAAGTTCCATATTCAATCAGCCTTATCAGCAGTGCGAGCAGCAGGTTTACGAAGACGGGATACCGGCGCGACATGGGCCGATCCGTTATTCAGGGCGATCATCAGTGCGGGCAACCAGCGCCCCAGCAGACTGAACAAATCACCGGCGCCAACCTGGCGGTTGGCGGTTTTCAGCACACGCCCCAGGCACGCATCGTCGTCCCGCGTGGACGGTGAGGCCTTGAGCATGTCGCGTAAAGACTGTTCAAACGGATCGTGCATACGCACCTCTCGTGATGTCTGTGGGAGACGCGGTCAGTTTTGCTCGGGTCACATGGTTTCCCTCAGACCCAGCACAAACGTCGGAATAACCACCACTGCCCCAGCGCCACCGAGACCATCATCAGGCAGGCGATCAGAAAGCCATAAGGGCTGGCAGAGAATGGAATGCCACCGACGTTGATCCCCAAAAGCCCGGTCAGAAAACTCATTGGCAAAAAGATCCCGGTGATGACGCCAAAGCGATACATCGTGCGATTCATGCGCACGCTCAACCGACGGTCTTCAGCTTCCAGGACCAGCCCCACCCGCTCCCGGGTCAATTCCAGCTCTTCGAGGTAGCGGGTCAGGCTGTTGTTCAATTCGTTCCAGTAATCACCATCGTCCTCGACGAACCAGGGCAACTTGATCCGCGTCAATTGCCCGAAAATATCCCGCTGCGGAGCGAGAAAACGCTTCAACGCGGCGGCCCGGCGACGGATCTGCAATACAGCACCGTGCTCCGGCGCATACCGTTCGTCGGAATCTAGCTTTTCTTCTTCCTCATCGACCACCTCCGAGAGGTCACTGACCAGATCCTGCACCTTGTTGGTGAGGTACTGCGCCATGTACAGGATGAGTTCGGAGGCTGTTTTCGGCCCTTTGCCGTCGGCCAGTTGCACCAACAGTTCTTCAGTGGCGCGCAACGGACGCAAACGCAGGGAAATGACGCGCTGTGCAGAACCGAAGATCCGCACCGACACCATGTCTTCGGGCTCGGCACCGGGGTTCAGATTGACCCCGCGCAAAAATAGCAGCAGTTCGCTGTCTGAAAGCTGTAAAAGTCGCGGACGGGTGTTTTCTTCGAGTAACAGGTCACAGCTGAATTCGCTTAGACCGCTGGATTTGCGCAACCAGGTCCGGGTTTGCGGATGACTGCGATCCCAATGCAGCCACAGGCTTTCATGGGCCTGCAGCTGCAAGTCATCGAGTTCAGTCCGGGCAATCGAACGCGCGCCGCCTCTACCGTCCAGCACCAGGGCATGCACCAGCCCCCATTGCGCGTTTTCTTCCTCGAACATCCGCACTCCTTTGGTTGGCTCAACGTTTTATTCAGGCATCTTCAGCGGGCTTGGCGAGACGATCACGCCATTGTTGTCCGCATAAATGTATTCGCCTGGACGGAACGTCACACCGGCAAACGTCACCACAACGTTGAGATCGCCGAGCCCGCGCCTGTCGGATTTCCTCGGGTGGCTGGCGAGGGCCTGAACGCCCAGATCGGTCTGCGCGACGATATCGACGTCGCGGATGCAACCGTAGATTACCAGCCCTTCCCAACCGTTTTTCGCGGCTTTCTCGGCCAGCATGTCCCCCAGCAACGCATGACGCAGGGAACCGCCACCGTCTACCACCAGCACTTTGCCATTCCCCTTGAGCTCGACCTGCTCCTTGACCCGCGAGTTGTCTTCGAAGCACTTGATGGTCACGATTTCGCCACCGAAGGAATCACGGCCGCCGAAATTGCTGAACATCGGTTCCAGCACCTGCACCAGTTCCGGATAGGCGTCGCACAGGTCAGGCGTGAGGTAATGGATCATCGAGAAACTCCTGTAAAGAGGAAGACAGCACGAACATCAGTGATGACTCAGCCACGGAAAGTGACCGGAACAGCTCAATGCGTCATATCTTAGCCGCAAGCCGATCAGAGCGAAATGCCCTTGTTAGAGCGTCAGGCTCAAACCGCCGCGGCCAAATCCCGTTGATCTCCCAACAACGGTGCCTGCTGATCCGCCAGCCAGCGGGTCACCAACGGCCAGACTTCGGCCTGGGCGGGTTTGCTGACGAGCATTTCAACATGGCCGAAATTGTCGGCGAAACCTTGGTCTCGACCCAGGTTGATAAATTGCTTGTGCTCCGAACCGAATTGCTCGAACAGTTTGCGGCACGCCCACGCAGGATCCTGATGATCACCCGCTGCGCTCACGGCGAGCACCGGCAACTTGACCTCGGCCAAACCCGCCCACCAGTTTTTCTCGGCATCGCCAAAACGCCCGAACAGGCCAAACCAACGCATGCTTTCCAGGGCCAGGCCGATCGGCTCGTCCTCCGGGCCGCGCTTGAGCCTTGAGCCGGACAACTGGGCGAAACGCTTGAGAATGAAGCGGCTGCCCCACTCCACCGGTGGAATCTTCAAGGGCCAGTAAGTGCGGCTGACCTGGGTGCCAAAAAACGCCGCCGAGGCCACGACCGACTCACCGATGTACTCGCCACCCAGCGCCGCCGCCAGGGTAATACCGCCCAGTGAGTGACCGATCCAGTGCGGGGCCTGCCCGCTCTGCTCGCGCACGAACGCGCCGATGGCCGGCAGATCATAGCGAGCGTAGTCGGCGACTCGGTTCTTGCGGTAGTCGTGGTTACGTTGGGACAGGCCGTGACCGCGCATTTCCGGAATCCACACGTCGAACCCCAATCGAGCCAGATAAGCGCCCAACCCCAGGCCCTTGGGAGAAAACCAGAACCGGCGATTGGAAAAGCTGCCGTGCAGCAGGATCACCGGCACGCCACGGGAGGACGATTCATCGGCCATGCCAAGACGCGTCACAGCCAGTTCGACGGTGAAGTCGGGGCTGTTACCGGGTTTCAAACGATAGACATCTTCGCTCAAATCGCCGCGCCGTTCGGCGCTGATCAGAGCGACAGGAAATAGGTTGCTGCTGCTTTGCATAATCTCTTGCACAAAAAAGGGCGGCATCCAGATGGAGCCCGCCCTGCTTGAATCTCAAAAAGACCGCTCCCTGTAGGAGCGAGCCTTGCTCGCGAAGAACTTCAGGACACCACGTTTATCCAGGATAAACGCGTTATCGTTGACGTCCATCGTCGGAACGCCGCCCGAAGCAAGCTCGCTCCTACAGAGAGAGCGGCCCGTTTACACCGGATCAAGCCTGCGCCTGACCCTCAGCCAGGAAGAACCAGGTTTCCAGTACGGAGTCCGGGTTCAACGAAACGCTTTCAATGCCCTGTTCCATCAGCCACTTGGCCAGGTCCGGGTGGTCCGAAGGGCCCTGACCGCAGATGCCGATGTACTTGCCGGCCTTGTTGCACGCGGCAATGGCGTTGGCCAGCAACTTCTTGACTGCCGGATTACGCTCATCGAACAGATGCGCAATGATCCCGGAGTCACGGTCCAGGCCCAGGGTCAACTGGGTCAGGTCGTTGGAGCCGATGGAGAAACCGTCGAAGAACTCGAGGAATTCTTCCGCCAGGATGGCGTTGGACGGCAGTTCGCACATCATGATCACGCGCAGGCCGTTTTCGCCACGGGCCAGGCCGTTTTCCGCCAGCAGATCGACCACCTGGCTCGCTTCGCCCAAGGTACGGACGAATGGCACCATGATTTCGACGTTGGTCAGGCCCATCTCGTTGCGCACACGCTTCAGAGCGCGGCACTCGAGCTCGAAGCAGTCGCGGAACGATTCGCTGATGTAACGCGAAGCGCCGCGGAAGCCCAGCATCGGGTTCTCTTCTTCCGGCTCGTAGAGTTTGCCGCCGATCAGGTTGGCGTATTCGTTGGACTTGAAGTCCGACAGGCGCACGATGACTTTCTTCGGCCAGAACGCAGCTGCCAGGGTGCTGATGCCTTCGACCAGTTTTTCGACGTAGAAGCCGACCGGGTCGTTGTAGCCGGCAATGCGCTTGTCGACGCTTTCCTTGATGTCCAGCGGCAGGCCGTCGTAGTTCAGCAGTGCTTTAGGGTGCACGCCGATCATGCGGTTGATGATGAACTCCAGGCGGGCCAGACCCACACCGGCGTTCGGCAGCTGCGCGAAGTCGAAGGCGCGGTCCGGGTTGCCGACGTTCATCATGATCTTGAACGGCAGCTCCGGCATGGCGTCCACGGAGTTCTTCTTGATGTCGAAGCCCAGTTCGCCTTCGAAGATGAAACCGGTGTCGCCTTCAGCACAGGAAACGGTCACGCCCTGGCCGTCTTTCAACAGCTGGGTAGCGTTGCCGCAACCCACTACTGCCGGGATACCCAGCTCACGGGCGATGATCGCCGCGTGGCAAGTACGGCCGCCACGGTTGGTGACGATGGCGCTGGCGCGTTTCATGACCGGCTCCCAGTCCGGGTCGGTCATGTCGGAAACCAGTACGTCGCCTGGCTGGACCTTGTCCATCTCGGACACGTCCTTGATGATGCGGACCTTGCCGGCGCCGATGCGCTGGCCGATGGCGCGGCCTTCCACCAGCACGGTGCCGGTCTCTTTCAACAGGTAACGTTCCATGACGTTGGCCTGGGTGCGGCTCTTCACGGTTTCCGGACGGGCCTGCACGATGTACAGCTTGCCGTCGTCACCGTCCTTGGCCCACTCGATGTCCATCGGGCACTTGTAGTGCTTCTCGATGATCATCGCCTGCTTGGCCAACTCGCTGACTTCGGCGTCGGTCAGGCAGAAGCGGGCGCGATCGGCCTTGTCCACGTCGACGGTCTTCACCGAACGACCGGCCTTGGCCTCGTCGCCGTAGATCATCTTGATGGCCTTGCTGCCCAGGTTGCGGCGCAGGATGGCCGGACGACCAGCCGCCAGTGTGCCCTTGTGGACGTAGAACTCATCCGGGTTCACCGCGCCTTGTACGACGGTTTCACCCAGGCCGTAGGCGCCGGTGATGAACACCACGTCACGGAAGCCCGATTCGGTATCGAGGGTGAACATCACGCCGGCGGTGCCGGTTTCGGAACGGACCATGCGCTGCACGCCAGCGGACAGGGCAACCAGCTTGTGGTCGAAGCCTTGGTGCACGCGATAGGAAATGGCGCGGTCGTTGAACAGCGAAGCGAACACCTCTTTGGCGGCGCGGATGACGTTTTCCACACCACGGATGTTCAGGAAGGTTTCCTGCTGGCCGGCGAAGGAAGCGTCCGGCAAGTCTTCGGCGGTGGCTGAAGAACGCACGGCCACGGCCATGTCAGGGTTGCCGGCGGACAGCGTAGCGAACGCGGTACGAATTTCGGCATTCAGTTTTTCAGGGAATTCGGCTTCCATGATCCACTGGCGGATCTGGGCACCGGTTTTGGCCAGGGCATTCACGTCATCGACGTCCAGGGCATCGAGGGCGTCGTGAATCTGCTGGTTCAGGCCGCTCAGCTCCAGAAAATCACGATAAGCCTGAGCGGTCGTGGCGAAGCCACCGGGCACCGATACACCGGCGCCTGCCAGATTGCTGATCATCTCGCCGAGGGATGCGTTCTTGCCCCCCACATGCTCTACATCATGGACGCCGAGCTTATCGAGGGAAACTACGTACTCTACCAAGGTGATCTCTCCACTAACTGTGTTGGAAAAGCTCAGAAACCGGCTGCTTAAATGAGCATTTACCGGCTATATGGCCTGGACCTGGAAAATAAGTGAGAATGCGGGCCATTGGCGGCCGGCAAATCGCGCCTATCATATCCAAGATTCGTCACTAGCTTAAGGCCCAAGGTGCAAATGAAACGATCTGCTTTCTTTATCTCCGATGGTACCGGCATTACCGCCGAAGCCCTCGGCCAAAGCCTTCTGGCGCAGTTCGAAAACATTACCTTCAGCAAAGTCACGCGTCCGTACATCGACAACGTGGACAAAGCGCGGGCCATGGTACAACAAATCAACAAAGCCGCCGAAACAGACGGCTTCCGTCCGATTATCTTCGACACCATCGTCAATCAGGACATTCGTGAGATTCTCGCAACCTCGAATGGTTTCATGATCGACATTTTCTCGACGTTCCTGGCACCGCTTGAACAGGAACTGACCGAGCATTCTTCCTACACCGTGGGCAAATCCCATTCCATCGGCTCGAACACCAATTATATGGAACGCATCGAGGCGGTGAATTTCGCCCTCGACAACGACGACGGCGCCCGCACGCACTATTACGACAAGGCCGACCTGATACTAGTGGGCGTGTCGCGATGTGGTAAGACGCCGACGTGCCTGTACATGGCCATGCAATTCGGTATCCGCGCAGCCAACTACCCGCTGACCGAAGACGACATGGAACGCCTGCAACTGCCAAACGCCCTGCGCGCCCACCAGCACAAGCTGTTCGGCCTGACCATCGACCCAGACCGCCTCACCGCGATCCGCAACGAGCGCAAGCCCAACAGCCGCTATTCGAGCTACGCCCAGTGCGAGTTCGAAGTGCGCGAGGTCGAGAACCTGTTCCGCCGCGCAAACATCCCGCACATCAACTCCACGCATTTTTCGGTGGAAGAAATATCTGCGAAAATTCTGGTGGAGAAAGGTGTGGAGCGGCGGTTCAAGTAAACCTTTATTGCCTGTTCCGGCCTCATCGCGAGCAGGCTCACTCCTACAGGGGATCTGCGGTGAACACAAATCAACTGTAGGAGCGAGCCGGCTCCGGGCGGCGTTCCGACGATTGAACGATAACGCGGTCTTTCAGGTAACAAACAAATCCACGAACCGGTTCACCGCTGTCGCCTCAAGTTTCTGCTGATCCTTGCACAGCGCAAAAATCTCTTCGCTGCGCTGAGCGGTGAATCGTGTCAGCAAGTTCGCCCTGAATTTCTCCTCCAGCAACGGGATACCTTCAACCCGGCGCCGACGATGCCCGATCGGGTATTCCACCACCACATTCTCAGTGTTCGAACCATCCTTGAAGAACACCTGCACCGCATTGGCAATCGAGCGTTTATCCGCCTCCAGGTATTCACGGGTGTAACGCGGCTCTTCGACGATGACCATTTTCTCGCGAAGCACATCGATGATTGGATGCGCCTTGTGGAAATCGTCCTCGTAGTGCTCCGCCACCAGATTGCCGAAGGCCAGCGGCACGGCGGTCATGTACTGGATGCAGTGATCGCGGTCGGCGGCGTTTGCCAATGGACCGACTTTGGAAATGATGCGAATCGCCGATTCATGGGTGGTGATGACGATCCTGTCGATTTCGTGCAGGCGATTACGCACTTGCGGATGCAAGGTCACCGCCGCTTCGCAGGCCGTTTGCGCATGGAACTCGGCGGGAAAACTGATCTTGAACAGCACGTGTTCCATTACATAACTGCCGTACGGCCGCGAGAAACTGAACCCGCGCCTGTCTTCTGGCTTGAGTGCCAGATCGCTATTGGTGTGGCTGAACAGTACGTCGTAAAAACCCCACTGCTTGGCACTCAATACGCCGGGGATGCCCATCTCGCCGCGCATCGCAATGTCCGCCAGGCGCACGCCACGACTGGACGCATCGCCCGCAGCCCAGGACTTGCGCGAGCCGGCATTCGGCGCATGCCGGTACGTGCGCAAGGCCTGACCGTCGGCAAAGGCGTGGGACAACGCCGACAACAACTGTTCGCGATTGGCGCCCATCAGCTTGGCCGCAACCGCGGTCGAGGCGACTTTCACCAGAATCACGTGATCGAGGCCGACGCGGTTGAACGAATTCTCAAGGGCGATCACCCCTTGAATCTCGTGGGCCATGATCATCGATTCAAGCACCGTGCGAACGGTCAGCGGCGCCTCGCCATTGGCCAGGCGCTTTTGCGACAGGTGGTCGGCCACCGCGAGAATACCGCCGAGGTTATCCGACGGATGTCCCCACTCGGCGGCGAGCCAGGTGTCGTTGTAGTCGAGCCAGCGCACGATGCAGCCGATGTCCCACGCCGCCTTCACCGGATCGAGCCGGTAACTGGTGCCCGGCACGCGGGCGCCGAACGGCACGACGGTGCCTTCGACCACAGGCCCCAGGTGCTTGGTGCACTCCGGGAAACGCAGGGCCAGCAAGCCGCACCCCAAGGTATCGATCAGGCAGTTACGCGCGGTATCCAGCGCCTCTTCAGACTCGATCTTGAAGTTGAGAATGTAATCGGCAATGTCCTGCAGGACCTTGTCGTAGTCCGGACGGTTGTTCAGGTCGACGTTGGCACTCATGTTCGATTCACTCTATGAAGTGGGTCGTTGATGGGACCTCGGTTCAGGGCAGCTCCTACGGGGTTTGTGTCAGAACGAGTCGCCTGGCACGCGAACGAAACCTTCCATCAACACCCGCGCACTGCGGCTCATGATTGCCTTGTTCACGGTCCATTCGCCATTGACCTGACTGGCCTCGGCGCCGACACGCAGGGTGCCGGACGGATGGCCGAAGCGCACCGCATTGCGTTCGATACCGCCTGCAGCGAGGTTCACCAAAGTGCCGGAAATCGCTGCAGCCGTACCGATCGCCACTGCCGCCGTGCCCATCATCGCGTGGTGCAACTTGCCCATGGACAATGCACGCACCAGCAGGTCGACATCCCCCGCCGCTATCGCCTTGCCGCTTGATGCCACGTAGTCCGCAGGCTTGGCCACGAAGGCCACCTTCGGCGTGTGCTGCCGCTTGGCCGCTTCGTCGATGTTCGAAATCAGACCCATGCGTAGCGCGCCGTAGGCACGGATGGTTTCGAACATCAGCAAGGCTTTCGGATCGCCATTGATCGCGCCCTGCAACTCGGTGCCTTTGTAGCCGATGTCTTCGGCATTGATAAAAATTGTCGGGATGCCGGCGTTGATCATGGTCGCCTTGAAGGTACCGACACCGGGTACTTCCAGGTCATCCACGAGGTTGCCGGTAGGGAACATCGAACCGCCGCCACCCTCTTCGTCCGCCGCAGGATCGAGGAACTCGATCTGCACTTCGGCTGCCGGGAAGGTCACGCCGTCGAGCTCGAAATCACCGGTTTCCTGCACTTCACCATTGGTGATCGGTACGTGAGCGATGATGGTCTTGCCGATGTTGGCCTGCCACACGCGAACCACCACCACGCCGTTGTGCGGGATGCGGCTGGCGTCCACCAGGCCATTGCTGACGGCAAACGAACCGACCGCCGCCGACAGGTTGCCGCAGTTGCCGCTCCAGTCCACGAACGGCTTGTCGATCGACACCTGACCGAACAGGTAGTCGACATCGTGATCGGCTTTGATGCTTTTCGACAGGATCACGGTTTTGCTGGTGCTGGAAGTCGCGCCGCCCATACCGTCGATTTGCTTGTCGTACGGGTCGGGGCTGCCGATTATGCGCAGCAGCAAAGCGTCGCGGGCCGGGCCTGGGACCTGTGCCGCTTCAGGCAAATCCTTCAGGCTGAAAAACACGCCTTTGCTGGTGCCGCCGCGCATGTAGGTGGCGGGAATTTTGATCTGCGGTGCATGAGCCATGGTGCTCGTTACTCCTAATCTGAAAGCAGACACGGGACTTGAAGTCCCGTGTCGGTACAGCCTGTTTTAGACGGCGACCGCCGATTCTTCGAGGAAGTCCTGGGCGAAGCGTTGCAACACACCGCCAGCCTCGTAGATCGACACTTCTTCGGCGGTATCGAGGCGGCAGGTCACCGGCACATCGACGCGTTCGCCGTTCTTGCGATGGATCACCAGCGTCAGCTCGGCACGTGGCGTGCGCTCGCCAATCACGTCGTAGGTTTCGCTGCCGTCGATGCCCAGGGTATGACGGTTGGTGCCCGCTTTGAATTCCAGCGGCAACACGCCCATGCCCACCAGGTTGGTGCGGTGAATGCGTTCGAAACCTTCGGCGGCAATCGCTTCCACACCCGCCAGGCGCACGCCCTTGGCCGCCCAGTCGCGGGACGAACCCTGGCCGTAATCTTGACCTGCGATGATGATCAGCGGCTGCTTGCGATCCATGTAGGTTTCGATGGCTTCCCACATGCGCATCACTTTGCCTTCCGGCTCGACACGGGCCAGCGAACCCTGCTTGACCTTGCCGTTTTCCTGAACCATTTCGTTGAACAGTTTCGGGTTGGCGAAGGTTGCGCGCTGCGCAGTCAGGTGGTCACCACGGTGAGTCGCGTAAGAGTTGAAGTCCTCTTCCGGCAGGCCCATTTTCGCCAGGTATTCGCCGGCGGCGCTGTCGAGCATGATGGCGTTGGACGGCGAAAGGTGATCGGTGGTGATGTTGTCCGGCAGCACCGCCAGCGGACGCATGCCCTTGAGCGGACGTGCCCCGGCCAATGCACCTTCCCAGTACGGCGGACGGCGAATGTAGGTGCTCATCTCGCGCCAGTCGTACAGCGGTGCGACTTTCGGACCGGTGTCTTCGTGGATGGCGAACATCGGGATGTAGACCTGACGGAACTGCTCAGGTTTCACCGAGGCCTTCACCACCGAGTCGATTTCTTCGTCGCTCGGCCAGATGTCTTTCAGGCGGATTTCCTTGCCATCCACCACGCCCAGCACATCTTTTTCGATGTCGAAACGGATGGTACCGGCGATGGCGTAAGCAACGACCAATGGCGGCGACGCGAGGAACGCCTGCTTGGCGTACGGGTGAATCCGGCCGTCAAAGTTGCGGTTACCGGACAACACGGCAGTGGCGTACAGGTCGCGGTCGATGATCTCTTGCTGGATCACCGGATCCAGCGCGCCGGACATGCCGTTGCAGGTGGTGCAGGCGAAGGCCACGACGCCGAATCCGAGCTGCTCCAGCTCATCGGTCAAACCGGCCTCGTCGAGGTACAGCGCGACGGTTTTCGAACCCGGTGCCAAGGACGATTTGACCCACGGCTTGCGGGTCAGGCCGAGCTTGTTGGCGTTGCGCGCCAGCAGGCCGGCGGCGATCACGTTGCGCGGGTTGCTGGTGTTGGTGCAACTGGTGATGGCGGCAATGATCACCGCGCCATCCGGCATCTGGCCAGGTACGTCTTCCCACTGACCGGCGATGCCTTTGGCTGCCAGATCCGAAACCGCGACACGGGCGTGCGGGTTGCTCGGGCCAGCCATGTTGCGCACAACCGAAGACAGGTCGAACGTCAGGCCGCGCTCGTACTGCGCGCCTTTCAGGCTGTCAGCCCACAGGCCGGTCTGCTTGGCGTAGTTCTCGACCAACTGCACCTGCTCGTCTTCACGGCCCGTGAGCTTTAGGTAGTCGATGGTCTGCTGGTCGATGTAGAACATCGCCGCGGTGGCGCCGTATTCCGGGGCCATGTTGGAGATGGTCGCGCGGTCGCCGAGGGTCAGCTTTGACGCGCCTTCGCCGAAGAACTCCAGCCACGCACCGACCACTTTTTGCTGGCGCAGGAACTCGGTCAACGCCAGCACCATGTCGGTGGCGGTGATGCCCGGTTGCAGCTTGCCGGTCAGTTCGACGCCGACGCTTTCCGGCAGGCGCATCCAGGAGGCGCGGCCGAGCATCACGCTCTCTGCTTCCAGGCCGCCAACGCCGATGGCGATCACACCCAGCGCATCGACGTGCGGGGTGTGGCTGTCGGTGCCGACACAGGTGTCGGGGAAGGCCACACCGTCGCGCACCTGGATCACCGGGGACATTTTCTCCAGGTTGATCTGGTGCATGATGCCGTTGCCCGGCGGGATCACGTCGACGTTCTTGAACGCCTTTTTGGTCCAGTTGATGAAGTGGAAACGGTCTTCGTTGCGACGGTCTTCGATGGCGCGGTTCTTCTCGAACGCCTGCGGATCGAAGCCACCACGCTCGACGGCCAGGGAGTGGTCGACGATCAGTTGCGTCGGCACCACCGGGTTGACTTGCGCAGGGTCGCCGCCTTGCAGGGCGATGGCATCACGCAGGCCGGCGAGGTCGACCAAAGCGGTCTGGCCGAGGATGTCGTGGCACACCACGCGGGCCGGGAACCACGGGAAGTCGAGATCGCGCTTGCGTTCGATGAATTGCTTCAGGGATTCGGTGAGCATGGCCGGGTCGCAGCGACGCACAAGGTTTTCCGCCAGCACACGGGAGGTGTACGGCAGGGTGTCGTAGGCGCCAGGCTGGATCGCCTCGACCGCTGCGCGGACATCGAAGTAATCCAGTTTGCTGCCGGGCAGCGGTTTACGGAATTGAGTGTTCATCGTCAGGACTCGGTCACGGTAGTTACAAAAGGTGGGCCTGGCACCGGTACTCAAGTGGTACCGAACCTCTGTAGGAGCTGGCTTGCCAGCGAATGCGGTGGATCAGTCAACGAACATGTTGAATGACAGATCGTCTTCGCTGGCAAGCCAGCTCCTACAGGGTTACCGGTTCATTCAATACCGGTGCCTGCTCTCACCATTCAGCGTTGTTCGATTGGTACGAACTTGCGCTGTTCAACGCCGGTGTACTCGGCGCTTGGACGGATGATGCGGTTGTTGGCACGTTGTTCGTACACGTGGGCAGCCCAGCCGGTCAGGCGCGAGCAGACGAAGATCGGTGTGAACAACTTGGTCGGAATGCCCATGAAGTGGTACGCCGAGGCATGGTAGAAGTCGGCGTTCGGGAACAGTTTCTTCTGCTCCCACATGGTCTTGTCGATGGCTTCGGAAACCGGGAACAACACTTTGTCATCCACTTCGTCAGCGAGTTTTTTCGACCAGCCCTTGATCACCTCGTTGCGCGGATCGTTGTCCTTATAGATCGCGTGGCCGAAGCCCATGATCTTGTCCTTGCGCTCGAGCATGCCAAGGGTGCCCTTGATCGCGTCTTCCGGCGACGAGAAGCGCTCGATCATTTCCATCGCCGCTTCGTTGGCGCCACCGTGCAGCGGGCCGCGCAGCGAGCCGATGGCCGCGGTGATGCACGAATACAGGTCGGACAGGGTCGACGCGCAAACACGTGCGGTGAAGGTCGAGGCGTTGAACTCGTGCTCCGCGTAAAGGATCAGCGAAACGTTCATCACCTTGACGTGCAGCTCGCTCGGCTTCTTGCCGTGCAGCAGGTGCAGGAAGTGGCCGCCGATGGACTGTTCGTCGCTCACGCAATCGATGCGCTTGCCTTCGTGGCTGAAGCGATACCAGTAGGTCATGATCGCCGGGAACGCGGCCAGCAGGCGGTCGGTCTTGTCGTGCTGCTCGGAGAAGTTGTTCTCCGGCTCCAGGTTGCCCAGGAACGAGCAGCCAGTGCGCATCACGTCCATCGGGTGGGCGTCGGCGGGGATGCGTTCCAGCACTTCTTTCAGCGCTTGCGGCAAGTCACGCAGCTTGCTCAGCTTGGTGACGTAGGCTGCAAGTTGCGCTTTGCTCGGCAGTTCGCCGTACAGCAGCAGATAGGCAACTTCTTCGAACTGTGCGTCAGCCGCCAGTTCACGTACGTCATAACCACGATAGGTCAGACCGGCACCCGACTGGCCCACGGTGGACAGTGCGGTTTGCCCGGCTACCTGGCCACGGAGCCCGGCGCCACTGAGTACTTTTGCTTCGGCCATTGCTGTCTCCAATTTTTCTTGAATTTGTCAGGGAGTTCTTCGACTTACTTTTTCGCGGCGAACAACGCATCGAGCTTCTGCTCGAAGGTGTGGTAGTCGATGCGATCGTAAAGCTCCATGCGGGTCTGCATGGTGTCGATGACGTTTTGTTGAGTGCCGTCGCGACGGATCGCGGTGTAGACGTTTTCTGCAGCCTTGTTCATGGCGCGGAACGCCGACAGCGGGTACAGCACCAGCGATACGTCGGCAGCGGCCAGTTGCTCGGTGGTGTACAGCGGCGTCGCGCCGAATTCGGTGATGTTGGCCAGGATCGGCGCTTTCACGCGGTTGGCGAACAGCTTGTACATGTCCAGCTCGGTGATGGCTTCCGGGAACACCATGTCGGCGCCGGCCTCGATGCACGCAGCAGCGCGATCCAGGGCAGACTCCAGACCTTCCACCGCCAGGGCGTCGGTACGGGCCATGATCACGAAGCTGTCATCGGTACGCGCATCGACGGCGGCCTTGATGCGGTCGACCATTTCCTGTTGGGTCACAATCTCTTTATTCGGACGGTGACCACAGCGCTTGGCGCCAACCTGGTCTTCGATGTGAATCGCCGCCGCGCCGAACTTGATCATCGACTTGACGGTGCGAGCGACGTTGAACGCCGAGGAACCGAAACCGGTGTCCACATCCACCAGCAATGGCAGGTCGCAAACATCGGTGATACGGCGCACGTCGGTCAGCACGTCATCCAGACCGGTGATGCCCAGGTCAGGCACGCCGAGGGAGCCGGCAGCCACCCCGCCACCCGACAGGTAGATCGCCTTGAAACCGGCGCGTTTGGCCAGCAGCGCGTGGTTGGCGTTGATCGCGCCGACCACTTGCAATGGATGCTCGCTGGCGACCGCATCGCGGAAACGCTGGCCTGGAGTGCTCTTGTTCAAACTCATGACTCACCTCGTTTGGCTGTCGGGTTAGCGCCGTCCTGGTAATGACGGGCGATGTTGCGTTTGGAGGCGCCGATGTGACGGCGCATCAACAACTCGGCCAGTTCACCGTCACGGTCGGCAATGGCATCGAGAATTCGGTGGTGCTCGGCAAACGCCTGGTGCGGGCGATTGGGCGTGGTGGAAAACTGGATGCGGTACATGCGCACCAGTTGATACAGCTCGCCGCAGAGCATTTGGGTCAGCGTGCGGTTGCCGCTGCCCTGGATGATTCGGTAGTGGAAGTCGAAATCGCCTTCCTGCTGGTAGTAGCCTCTCCCTGCCTGAAACGCCTCATCGCGCTCGTGGGTTTCCAGGACCCGACGCAGTTCGTCGATTTCCTCGAGGCTCATGCGCTCGGCGGCCAGGCGACAGGCCATGCCTTCCAGGGATTCGCGGATTTCGTATAGCTCAATCAGTTCGGCGTGGTTGAGCGACACCACCCGGGCGCCGACATGCGGCACGCGAACCAGCAGGCGCTGGCCTTCCAGACGGTGGATGGCCTCGCGCAACGGGCCACGGCTGATGCCGTAGGTGCGCGCCAACTCCGGCTCGGAGATTTTGCTGCCCGGCGCAATCTCGCCTTTGACGATAGCCGCCTGAATGCGTCGGAAGACGTTCTCGGACAGGGTCTCCGTATCGTCTTGCGTTGAAACGGGGGGATCGAGTTGATCCAGCATATTGTCGACACCTTGTGAGCCAATGCCGCAAAAACTAACGAATACAGGCGACACAGTCAAAGGTTAAATCGATATTGTCGACAATCTTCTGATAACCGGCTGCACCATAACGAAGCAATCCCTCTGTTTATAGCCACCGGCCAGCGCTGGCGCCATCAAACTACCGTGCTAGAATGCCGCCCGCATTTGTTTGTCACATCTGCACTGCCTGTCATAAAAACCTGACAGGCATACGAGGGAGCTTGCGCAGCGATGCCAGGGCCTTGAATCAAGTCGGACCGCTGCGCACCAGGATTTATGAGACTCAAGCCCTTCCCTGCCTTCCTTTATTTCCTTTGTCTGCCTGGTTTCGCAATGGCCGGGGAAAAGACCGTGTATGGCCTTAATGAGTACGCATCGCTCAATGGCATTGACCTGGAAGTGGCGGCCAAACTCGACACCGGGGCAAAAACCGCTTCCCTGAGCGCGCGGGATATCAAACGTTTCAAACGCAACGGCGAGTCATGGGTGCGCTTTTACCTGGCCATCGACGCCGCCCATTCGCACCCGATCGAACGCCCGCTGGCCCGTGTCAGCAAGATCAAGCGCCGGGCCGGCGACTACGACCCCGAAGAGGGCAAGAAGTACACCGCCCGCCCGGTGATCGAACTGGACATCTGCATGGGCTCGGCCCTGCGTAGCATCGAAGTGAACCTGACCGACCGCAGCGCTTTCCAATATCCGCTACTGATTGGCTCCGAAGCCCTCAAACGCTTCGATGCACTGGTTGACCCCAGCCTTAAATATGCTGCCGGCAAACCTGCCTGCACCACCGACGCTCATACCGCCGAGTAATTTCAATGCGCTCTCTTACCCTTCATCTGAAACTGCTGATCGCCATCCTGGTGGCGCTGGGCATTTCAGTTACGGCCTATCAGATCTTCGTGCTGGGCATCCCGGTGACCGAAGACGCCACCGACGACCTGTGGAACATCGACGCCAAGGTCGAGTTCGTCGCCAGTGCCAAGGATCCGGTCAAGATCCAGATGTTCGTGCCACCGCTGAGCCGCGACTTCGTCAGCCTCAACGAGAGTTTCATCTCCAATAACTACGGCGTGGCCGTGAACCGGGTCGACGGCAACCGCAAGGTCACCTGGTCGGCGCGCCGGGCCAAAGGCAATCAGACGCTGTATTACCGCCTGGTGCTGACCAAGCGTTATTCCGGTGAGAAAGCCAAGATCAAAGGCCCGACCTTTCGCGACAGCATGACCATCGAAGGCCCGGAAAAAATCGCCGCCGAAGCCCTGCTTGCTCCGATTCGCCAGCACTCGGCCGACGTCGAAACCTTCGTCGGCGAAGCCATCAAGCGGGTCAACAACCTCAACGACGACAACGTGAAGCTGTTACTGGCCGGTGATCCGTCCACCGCGCACAAGGCGAAAATCGTCGAGTTGCTGCTGTCCGTCGCCCACGTGCCGATCGAGAAGGTCCACACCATCCGCCTGGTGGCCGATCAGCCGCAAATCCCGGAACTGTGGCTGCGCAGTTTCAACGGCACCGACTGGCTGTACTTCAACCCGGAAACCGGTGAACAGGGCCTGCCGACCGACCGCCTGCTGTGGTGGACCGGCGACGAAAACCTGATCACCGTCGATGGTGGCAAGAAAGCCAACGTGACCTTCAGCCTGAACAACAGCGAAATGAATGCCATTCGCCTGGCCAAGCTGACCGACGAAAACACCGACGCCAACTTCCTCGAATACTCGTTGTACGGCCTGCCGCTGCAAACCCAGCAGACCTTCATGATCATGGTGATGATCCCGATTGGCGTGCTGGTAATCCTGATCCTGCGCAACCTGGTCGGCATCCAGACCCTGGGCACCTTCACCCCGGTGCTGATCGCCCTGGCCTTCCGCGAAACCCAGCTCGGCTTCGGCATCATGCTGTTTACCATCATCACGGCGCTGGGGCTTTCGCTACGGTCCTACCTCGAACACCTGAAGCTGCAAATGCTGCCGAGGCTGTCGGTGGTGCTGACCTTTGTGGTGGTGTTGATCGCGGCCATCAGCCTGTTCAGCCATAAACTCGGCCTGGAGCGCGGCTTGTCGGTGGCGCTGTTCCCGATGGTGATCCTGACCATGACCATCGAACGCCTGTCGATCACCTGGGAAGAACGCGGCGGCGGCCATGCCATGAAAGTGGCCATCGGCACGCTGTTCGCCGCGTCCCTGGCGCACCTGATCATGACCGTGCCGGAACTGGTGTACTTCGTGTTCACCTTCCCGGCGATCCTGCTGATCCTGGTGGGCTTCATGCTGGCCATGGGGCGTTATCGCGGTTATCGCCTCACCGAACTGGTGCGTTTCAAGGCCTTCCTGAAAAAGGCTGACGCCTGATGTTTGGCTTCTGGAAGACCTGGAAGGCCCTGGAAGCCCAGGGCATCATGGGGATCAATCGGCGCAACGCAGACTACGTGCTCAAGTACAACAAGCGCAGCCTGTACCCGATCGTCGATGACAAGATCATCACCAAGGAGCGCGCCATCGCCGCTGGCATCCATGTGCCCGAGCTGTATGGCGTAATCTCCACCGAGAAGGAAATCGACAATCTCGAAGAGATCATCGGCGCACGCAGCGACTTCGTGATCAAACCGGCCCAGGGCGCTGGCGGCGACGGCATCCTGGTCATCGCCGACCGCTTTGAAGGCCGCTATCGCTCGGTGTCCGGCCGGATCATCAGCCATGAAGAAATCGAGCATCAGATTTCCAGCATCCTGACCGGCCTGTACTCCCTGGGCGGTCACCGCGACCGGGCCCTGATCGAATACCGCGTGATTCCGGACCAGATCTTCAAGAGCATCAGTTACGAAGGCGTGCCGGACATTCGCATCATTGTTTTGATGGGTTACCCGGTGATGGCCATGTTGCGCTTGCCGACCCGCCAGTCCAACGGCAAGGCCAACCTGCACCAGGGCGCCATCGGCGTCGGTGTGGATCTGGCCACCGGCCTGACCCTGCGCGGCACCTGGCTGAACAACATCATCAACAAACACCCGGACACCACCAATGCAGTGGATGGCGTGCAACTGCCCTACTGGGACGGTTTCATGAAACTCGCCGCCGGCTGTTATGAATTGTGCGGGTTGGGCTACATCGGAGTCGACATGGTCCTGGACCAGGAAAAAGGCCCGTTGATTCTTGAACTCAACGCCCGGCCTGGGCTGAATATTCAGATTGCCAATGACTGCGGGCTGACGTTGCGTACTCATGCGGTGGAAGCACGAATGGAAGACCTCAAGGCTCGTGGCGTGACCGAATCGGTCAAAGAGCGTGTGGCGTTTGTACAGGAGATGTTTGGGCACATTCCTGCGGTCGAGGGTTGATCTTTTGTGGCGAAGGAGCAAGCTCCCTCGCCACAGAATGTAATTTCAGTCGCTTCCGATGTGCCTCTTTCCGACATCCCTCTAGGACCAAATCCTACAGAGGTCTACAATCGCCACCCCGCCTCAATGGCTGATCTTCCCCGCCCATGCTGACCTGTTCCGTACACCCGCTGCCCTATCGCGCCAACCCCGCCCAATACTTCGCGGCGATTCGCCATGCCCCCGGCGCCGTGCTGCTCGACAGCGGCCGCCCCAGTGCTGACCGCGGTCGCTATGACCTGCTCAGCGCCTGGCCACTGGAACAACTGACGGTATCGCCCGACGAAAGTGGCGATGCCTTCCTGCAACGCCTGCGCGATAACCTGACACGCCTGGGCGAAGCGACTCTGCCGGTACCTTATGAGTTGCCGTTTGCCGGTGGATTGATCGGCTACCTGAGTTACGACTTCGGCCGGCATCTGGAGCGCCTGCCGAGCCAGGCACAGGACGACCTGCAACTGCCTGACGCGCGTTTCGGCCTGTACGGCTGGGCATTGGTCAGCGATCACCTTTCGCTGACCAGTCAATTGGTGTTCCACCCGACACTGCCCACCGGCGAACGCCAGCGCCTGATCGATCTGTTCAGCCAGCCTGCACCGGAAGTGGTCGCGCCCTTCAAACTGCTCACCCCGATGACTGCCGACTTGAGCGCTGACCAGTATCAACAGGCAATCGAGCGCATCCAGCAATACATTCAGGCCGGCGACTGTTATCAGGTCAACTTCGCCCAGCGTTTTCGTGCGCCCTGCCAAGGTGATCCCTGGACCGCTTACTGCGCTCTGCGCGCAGCGTGCCCGACGCCTTTTTCCGGTTTCCAGAGCTTGCCTGACGGCGATGCCGTACTCAGCCTGTCGCCGGAACGCTTCGTCAAAGTCAGCCAGCGCCATGTGGAAACCCGCCCGATCAAGGGCACTCGACCTCGGGGCCTGACGCCTGAGCAAGACGCCGCGAACGCCACCGAACTGCTGGCCAGCCCCAAGGATCGCGCGGAAAACCTGATGATCGTCGACCTGCTGCGCAATGACCTCGGCCGGACCTGCCGCACCGGTTCGGTTCGGGTACCGGAACTGTTCAGCCTGGAAAGCTATCCGAACGTGCATCACCTGGTCAGCAGTGTCACCGGTGAACTGGCGGATGACCGCGATGCCCTGAACCTGATTGCTGGCAGCTTCCCGGGGGGCTCGATTACCGGCGCGCCAAAGATTCGCGCCATGCAGATCATCGATGAGCTGGAACCGACCCGACGCGGACTGTATTGCGGCTCATTGGTCTACCTGGACGTGCGTGGCGAAATGGACAGCTCCATCGCCATCCGCAGCTTGCTGGTCAAGGACGGGCAGGTGTGTTGCTGGGGCGGCGGCGGGATTGTCGCGGATTCGGAGTGGCAGGCTGAGTATCAGGAATCGATTACCAAGGTGAAGGTGTTGCTCGAAACCTTGCAAAACCTCTGACACCCTCCGCAGTAGGAGCTGTCGAGTGAAACGAGGCTGCGATCTTTTGATCTTGTTTTTTAAGATCAAGATCAAAAGATCGCAGCCTGCGGCAGCTCCTACAGGGATCGGGTTTACAGGCTCAACGTCCGGTTCGAAGCCTTGATGAACTCCTGCTTCAGCTCTTCAAACGTGTGCACCGCCGGGAACTGCGGGAACTGCGCAATCACGTTTTCCGGCGCATGGAACAGAATCCCGGCATCGGCCTCGCCCAGCATCGTGGTGTCGTTGTAGGAATCCCCCGCTGCGATCACCCGGTAGTAGAGGCTCTTGAAGGCCAGGACCGACTGACGCTTGGGATCTTTCTGACGCAACTGGTAGCCAGTGACGCGCCCGCTGTCGTCGGTAATCAGACGATGGCAGAGCAAGGTCGGGAAGCCCAGTTGGCGCATCAGTGGCTGGGAGAACTCATAGAAGGTGTCCGACAGGATCACTACCTGGAAGCGCTCGCGCAGCCAGTCGACGAACTCGATGGCGCCATCCAGTGGCTTGAGCGTGGCGATCACTTCCTGAATGTCGGAAAGTTTCAGGCCGTGCTCGTCGAGAATCCGCAGGCGCTGCTTCATCAGCACGTCGTAGTCGGGAATGTCCCGGGTGGTGGCCCTGAGGGACTCGATCCCGGTTTTTTCGGCGAAGGCGATCCAGATTTCCGGGACCAGCACACCTTCAAGATCCAGACAGGCAATTTCCACAAGACACTCCCATTTGTATTGATTATTGAGTCGAGCGAGCATAAAGCCTGCCGAACTCTAGCGACTCGGGCCTGCCTGCGCAACGCAGAGGATACCCCGGCCCGTGCAGCTTTTTGTTACCATCGATCCCATATAGAGCGCCCAGCGCCACCGACCTGTAGGAAGCCGCCCTGATGAGCCCAACGTTCGACGTCGTGGAACTCGCCACGACCTATGCCAACAAATCCGCCCAGGACATCCTGAAGCTCGCTTTTGCCGAGTTCGGCGATGACCTGTGGATATCTTTCAGCGGTGCCGAGGACGTGGTGCTGGTGGACATGGCCTGGAAGCTGAACAAGAACGTCAAAGTGTTCAGTCTCGACACCGGCCGCCTGCACCCCGAGACCTACCGCTTCATCGATCAGGTGCGCGAGCACTACAAGATCGACATCGAGCTGGTGTCGCCGGACCACACCAAACTCGAACCCTTCGTGAAGGAAAAAGGCCTGTTCAGCTTCTACAAGGACGGCCATGGCGAATGCTGCGGTATCCGCAAGATCGAACCGCTGCGCCGCAAGCTGTCCGGCGTGAAAGCCTGGGCCACCGGCCAGCGCCGGGACCAGAGCCCCGGCACCCGCAGCGCCGTCGCAGTGATGGAAATCGACACCGCGTTCTCCACCCCGGAACGCACCTTGTACAAGTTCAACCCGCTGGCGCAAATGACCAGTGAAGAGATCTGGGGCTACATCCGCATGCTGGAACTGCCGTACAACAGCCTGCACGAACGCGGTTTCATCAGCATCGGCTGCGAACCCTGCACCCGCCCGGTACTGCCGAACCAGCATGAGCGTGAAGGCCGCTGGTGGTGGGAAGAAGCGACGCAGAAGGAATGCGGGTTGCATGCGGGGAATATCATCAGCAAGGGGTAGGAGCGAGCTTGCTCGCGATGGTCGTCAACGAAAACGCTGTAAACCTGATTCCCCCGCGACGCTCTCGAGTTTTTCGCGAGCAAGCTCGCTCCTACAGAGTCAATGTGCCACAACACACAATGTGTACACACGAATGTCACCATAAGTGCCATTTGTGTGTGCACTTTTAGTTTCAGCGCCCCAAAAAGTTACATCTCCTTTCTCATCATCTCGCCCACATCCTCCCTCTCCAAAAATAAATACCTGTTCAATCGGTCAATTTAAATTTTCTATTTTTCAGTCAGTTATTCGTTTTCGATAACAAAACGAAATGAGCACTGGTTTTTATAGAATCGCAACTGGCACAAATCTGGCTTAAGTGCATACATGTTTTGTATACAATCAAATCAAAACATACACACACTTTAGATCCGCAAGCCTGAAGCGCCCTATCCCGTACAGGCTGCAGATGCCCCGTAACCAATGATATTCGCCACCCGCGACGAAGATTTGTCGAGCCAACGCTCATGCACAGTCATCGCGGCGTCGAGCATCAGGAGCCTGCCGGAATGCGTACTAGTCTCTCCAATAACAACATCGCGCTGGATCTACCCTCTTCCCATTCCACCCACACCGCCGACAACCAGGCGCATCACGCCCCCGTGGTGCTCAGCCCCCGACTGCACAACAAGGACCTGGCACCGACCAAGTCCGAAGGCCGGCGCTGGGGCCGCTACAGCATCTTTGCCCTATGGACCAACGACGTTCACAACATTGCCAACTACTCGTTTGCCATCGGTCTGTACGCTTTGGGTCTGGGTGGCTGGCAGATCCTGCTGTCCCTGGGTATCGGCGCGGCGCTGGTTTACTTCTTCATGAACCTGTCTGGCTACATGGGCCAGAAAACCGGGGTGCCGTTTCCGGTCATCAGCCGGATCAGTTTCGGCATTCATGGTGCGCAGATTCCTGCATTGATCCGCGCCGTGATCGCCATCGCCTGGTTCGGTATTCAGACGTACCTTGCGTCCGTGGTGTTTCGCGTGCTGTTGACGGCGGTCCATCCAGGGTTCGCCGACTACGACCACGACTCGATCCTCGGCCTGTCGACCCTGGGCTGGGTGTGTTTCGTCGCGATCTGGTTCGTGCAACTGGCGATCCTTGCTTATGGCATGGAGATGGTGCGGCGCTACGAGGCGTTTGCCGGTCCGGTGATTCTGCTGACCGTCGCCGCACTCGCCGCGTGGATGTACACCCAGGCCGATGCGACGATTGCCTGGTCGATCCGCGAGCCGCTGACTGGCGGTGAGATGTGGCGCAACATCTTTGCCGGTGGCGCACTGTGGCTGGCGATCTACGGCACCTTGATCCTCAACTTCTGCGACTTCGCCCGCTCTTCGCCGTGCCGCAAGACCATCAAGGTCGGAAATTTCTGGGGCTTGCCGGTGAATATCCTGGTGTTCGCCAGCATCACGGTCCTGCTGTGCGGCGCGCAATTTCAGATCAATGGCCGGATTATCGAAAGCCCGACCGAAATCATCGCCTCGATCCCCAACACCTTCTTCCTGGTGCTCGGCTGCCTGGCGTTCCTGATCGTCACCGTGGCGGTGAACATCATGGCCAACTTCGTCGCCCCGGCGTTCGTACTCAGCAACCTGGCGCCCAAGTACCTGACCTTCCGCCGCGCCGGGCTGATCAGCGCGACCATCGCCGTGCTGATCCTGCCGTGGAACCTCTACAACAGTCCGCTGGTGATCGTGTATTTCCTGTCCGGCCTCGGTGCCCTGCTCGGCCCGTTGTACGGGGTGATCATGGTCGACTACTGGCTGGTACGCAAAGGCCAGGTCAACGTGCCGCAGTTGTACAGCGAAGACCCGAACGGCGCGTATTACTACAGCCGCGGGGTCAATTTGCGCGCCGTGGCGGCGTTCATTCCCGCTGCCCTGATCGCCATCGTCCTGGCCCTGGTGCCAGGGTTCCACAGCGTATCGCCGTTCTCCTGGCTGATTGGTGCCGGCATCGCCGGGATGCTCTACCTGATCATCGCCAAGCGCCAACCGCACTACGCCGATGTCAGCGGCGAAGCCATCGCCGTCGACAACGTCAGCCACTGATCCTGTCGCGGCCCGGCGTGGTCGGGCCGCAGAACCAACTGCAATAAGGACTTTCAATGCGCATTCTCGTGGTCAACGTCAACACCACCGAATCCATCACCCAGGCCATCGCCCGTTCGGCGCAAGCCGTCGCGTCGCCCGGCACGGAAATCGTCGGCCTCACCCCGCACTTCGGCGCCGACTCCATCGAAGGCAATTTCGAAAGCTACCTGGCGGCCATCGCGGTCATGGATCGGGTGATGTCCTACGACCAGCCATTCGACGCCGTGATCCAGGCCGGCTATGGCGAGCACGGCCGTGAAGGCTTGCAGGAACTGCTCAATGTGCCGGTGGTGGACATCACTGATGCCGCCGCCAGCACGGCGATGTTTCTCGGACACGCCTATTCCGTGGTCACCACCCTCGATCGCACCGTGCCGCTGATCGAAGATCGCCTCAAGCTCTCCGGCCTCTGGGACCGTTGCGCCTCGGTACGGGCCAGTGGTTTGGCAGTGCTGGAACTGGAACACGAACCGCAACGCGCACTGGAGGCCATCGTGCATCAGGCCGAACTGGCGGTGACCCAGGACAAGGCCGAAGTGATTTGCCTGGGCTGCGGCGGCATGGCCGGGCTGGACGAGCAGATTCGCCGGCGTACCGGGGTACCGGTGGTGGATGGCGTGACGGCGGCGGTGACCATTGCCGAATCGTTGGTGCGCCTGGGGCTGTCGACATCGAAGGTGCGGACGTATGCGACGCCGCGGCCGAAAAACATCATTGGCTGGCCGGGGCGGTTTGCCCGGTAGACCGCGTTATCGTTCTTCGCGAGCAGGCTCGCTCCTACACTGGATCTGCGGCGCTCATGGATCCCCTGTGGGAGCGAGCCTGCTCGCGAATGCAGCACCTCGGTCCTGAGCCTGACTCAAACAGCACTAAACCTCTGTCCCAACCCCCGTTCGGCAAATTGCTCAATGATGAAATCGACAAACGCCCGGGTTTTGCCGGGCAGCAGCTTGTGTTCGGCGTAATAGATGGAGGTGTAACCGTCATCGATGTACCAGTCCGGCAACACCCGCTGCAACCTGCCCGACTCCAGATAACCCGAGGCAAACGGCATGCTCACCAGCGCAATGCCCAAACCCTGCGCAGCCGTGGCGCAGGCGGCCTCGGAATCGCTCATGGTCATCCGCGCCTTGAGCGTCAACGGGCTGTGTTGCTGATTGCGATGGGTCAACTGCCAGGAGCGTACCCGTCCGGTCTGCGGCGAGCGGATAAGAATCCCGTCATGGTGCTTGAGGTCATCCGGCTCGCTGATCGCCGCATGTGTCTCCAGGTAGTCCATCGTAGCCACCAACACCCGATGCGCGGGACTCAGCCGGCGTGCCACCACGCCCTGGGGCAATTCGAAGCCACCGCCGATTGCCGCGTCGAAACCTTGCCCGATCAGATCGACCTGGCGGTTGTCGAAGTGCCAGTCCGGGTTGATCGCCGGGAATCGCCGCAGAAACTCACCGAGCATCGGCACAATGTACAGGCAGCCAAATACCGTCCCCATGCTGACTTTCAAGGTGCCGGCCGGCTGCCCTCCGGCACTGGCGAGATTGGCCACGGCATTCTGGATGGTGTGCAGGCTGCCGCTGACTTCGCCGAGAAACAACTGGCCGGCCTCCGTCAGCGTCAGGCTGCGAGTGCTGCGCTGAAACAATCTGACGCCCAGCCGCGCTTCGAGCTTGGCGACGCTCTTGCCTACCGCCGCCGGTGTCAGGCTCAGACGCCGCGCGGCCTCGGCGAAGCTGCCGACCTCAGCGCTGCGCACAAAGCATTCGATACTGCTGAAGGTTTCCATAGGCGCCACTATAAACTTTTGGTTTACACAGACTATCGCGATTATGGTCTACACAGCATGGAATCCTGAATCGATACTAGCCTCCATCAACCGGGACATCTCGCCTCGGGACTTGGAGATCGACATGACTACTCAGAACCTCAGCGGCAAAGTGGCATTGATTCAAGGTGGTTCCCGCGGCATTGGCGCAGCCATCGTCAAGCGCCTGGCTGCTGAAGGCGCAACCGTTGCCTTCACCTATGTCAGCTCCACGGCAAAAGCTGAAGAACTGCAAGACAGCATCACCGCCAAAGGCGGCAAGGCCCTGGCCATCAAGGCCGACAGCGCCGACGCCGACGCCATTCGCGGCGCCGTGTCCGCCACGGTAGACGCTTTCGGTCGCCTGGATATCCTGGTCAACAATGCCGGCGTACTGGCCGTCGCACCGCTGGCCGAGTTCAAACTCGAAGACTTCGACCAGACCCTGGCCATCAACGTGCGCAGCGTGTTCATCGCCACCCAGGCCGCCGCCAAATACATGACCGAAGGCGGACGCATCATCAACATCGGCAGCACCAACGCCGACCGCATGCCCTTCGCCGGTGGCGGCCCATACGCCATGAGCAAGTCGGCACTGGTCGGCCTGACCAAAGGCCTGGCCCGTGATCTCGGCCCGCAAGGCATCACCATCAATAACGTGCAACCGGGTCCGGTCGACACCGACATGAACCCGGCCCACGGTGACTTTGCGCAAAGCCTGATCCCGCTGATGGCCGTGGGCCGTTACGGCAAGGCCGAAGAGATCGCCAGTTTCGTCGCCTATCTTGTCAGCCCTGAAGCCGGCTACATCACAGGGGCCAGCCTGACCATCGACGGTGGCTTTGGCGCCTGACATTTGTCAGTCCTGGGGGAGCGAGCCTGCTCGCTCCCAGATTTTCAGTCGTCAGGTCCACTCAAGCGCCGGTAAACCACAAGCGCCCGGCTCGAACGCCTTCAACGTACGAAGAATGCCATCGGCGTGTGCATACCTGGCGTCGGCCATTGCCGCATCCGGAATTGCAATCGCCGTCATCCCCGCTGCTTTCGCCGCCGTAACACCAAAGGGCGAATCCTCGAACACCAGGCAATCTTCGGGTGCAACGCCCAGACGCCGCGCCGCCGTCAGGAAAATATCCGGTGCCGGTTTGGCGGCACCCACCTCGGGGTCATCGGCGGTGACGATGAAGTCGAACAAGGCGAACCAGTCGCGGTGCAGGGTGGTTTTCTGGCCGAACGACTGGCTCGAAGAACTGGTGCCCACGGCAATGGGTATGTTGTTGGCCTTCAGATGCCGTACCAGCTCCTGTGCGCCAGGCATTGCCTGCGCTGTAGGAAAACGCTCGCGCATCAGCGGTTCGCGAATTATCAGGAACTCTTCGGCGGTAATCGGCAGGTCCAGCGCTTCAACCACATAGCACGCCAGATCACCTGCACCGCGGCCGATAATGTTCTGTTTGATGCTCCAGTCGAACGTCCGCCCGTAACGCGCGGCAATGATGGACGTGACTTCGGTGTAGATGCCCTCTGTATCCAGCAACAAGCCGTCCATATCGAAAATCACGGCCTTGATCGGGCCGAATGTTTTCAGTGGTGCATTCATCGCATCTGATCCGTTTTCCAGGGCATCCCGGGCGGCGCAGGTGAAGCCCGCCCACGAATGGATTAAAGGATTCAGCAGCATAGCGAGCGCTGCTGTCTCAGAGCAACGATGAAATCCCGATCCACGCCGAATGGCTCTCGTGATTTAGCGATTCGCCCTACATCAAACGCCAACTTTCCCGACTTCTTTCCTTGAAGATCCTCCGCAGAGTCTCACGTCCTACATTCCGCCAAGCGAAAGTCTGCAGATGTTCGATCCCCAAAAGGTATTGGCATGTCCCGCCAGCGGTCCACTGACACAGGTGCACAGGTTCGCCACCAGTATCGACACAATCGAGTGCATCGCCACCCACAACTGCCCGGTGTCGATGGTCACCGGCGAAGTATTGCTGACCTTCACGGACAGCACCCTCGACGGGATCTTGCCGTTCGACTTCAACCGCATCTATCGCACCAGTGCCGTCGAACTCGACACCGGCCTCGGTTTTGGCTGGAGCCATTCGCTGTCCCAGCACCTGGAACTCCACGACGAGCGGGTGCTGTGGATCGACCCCGAAAACCACCGTACGCCATTTCCACGGCCAACGGCGACGCGCCCGGTGATCCACAACAGCCTGTCGCGGGCGGCGATTTACCTCGGCGAGGAGCCGGACGAACTGATCCTCGCCCTGGCCGGCGACCGCGCGCGGTTCTACCACTTTCATGGCGGCCGGCTCAGCGCGATCAGCGACGCCTACGGCAACCACGTGACGGTGCAGCGGGACCGCTTTGACCGGATCCAACGCCTGGACAACGGCGCCGATCGCGCCTTGTTGCTGCGTTACGATGTCAAGCACCTGGTGGCCGTCGACTATCAGGTGTTTCAGCGCAGCGGCCCCAAGGCGTCCATCTGGCGCACCGAACAGACACTGGTCAGCTACCGCTACGACGCCCGCCAGCGTCTGATCGAGGCGACCAACGCCGCGAGTGAAAGCGAGCGCTATGACTACGACGATCAGCACGTCATCCTGCAACGGCAACTGGCTGGCGGCGCGAGTTTCTTCTGGGCGTGGGAACGCTCCGGCAAGGCGGCCCGCTGCATTCATCACTGGGCCTCGTTTGCGCAGATGGAGGCGCGTTACGTCTGGGACGATCAAGGCGGCGTGACGGTGAACAACGCCGACGGTAGCGAAGAGGTTTACGTTCATGACGACCGTGCACGGTTGCTACACCACGTCGGGCTGGATGGCGGTGAGCAGCACAAGGCCTACGACGATCAGGGCCGTCTGATCGCCGAACAGGACGCCCTCGGCGCTGTCACCGAATACCATTATGACGAGGTCGGCCGGCTGATCGCGCTGCTTGCGCCGGATGAGGCGCTCACGTCCTACGAGTATCGCAACGGTTTCCTGCATACCCGCACCTGCGGTCAGGCGGCTTGGAGCTACCAGCGCAATGCCCAGGGCGACATCACTGCCGTCACCGATCCCGACGGGCAGATCACCCGCTATTTCTACGACTCGCAGGGGCGCTTGCTGACGATCCGTTTCCCCGATCAGAGCGGTCACCGGTTTGTCTGGAACGCCTTGGGACAATTGCTGGAAGAGACCCTGCCGGACGGTGCTCAGCGCACTTTTTCCTACAATGCGTTGGGGCGGCGGATTACCCGACAGGACGAACACGGTGCCGTCACCGGTTACGAATGGGACGCCGTGGGTCGACTGACCCGGACCACGCGGCCCTCCGGTGCCCGCCGTGCCTATCGCTACAACGCCTATGGCCAGGTCACCGCCGACACCGACGAACTGGGACGGGTAACCCGTTACGAATACGCCGACGACCTGCGCCTGGTCAGCCGTCGAATCAACGCCGACGGCAGAGCGCTGAAATACCGCTACGACCATGCGCAATTGTTGCTCACCGAGATCGAAAACGAGGTTGGCGACACTTACCGGCTGGATTACACCCCAGGCGGATTGATCCGACAGGAAACCGGCTTTGATGGCCGTCGTACCGCCTACAGCTACGACCTCAATGGCCAATTGCTGAAGAAAACCGAGTTTGGCGACGACAGTTCGCTGCTGGTTACCGGTTATCAACGTGACAGCGCTGGGCGGTTACTGGTCAAAACCTTGCCCGATGGGGTCAAGGTCGAGTACCGCTATGACAACCTCGGGCGACTGGTCCGCGTCGATGACGGCCAGGACCATCCGCTGGCGTTCGAATACGACCGCCAGGACCGGCTGATCTCCGAGCGTCAGGGCTGGGGCACCCTGAGTTACGGCTATGATGCCTGCGGTCGGCTCAAGCGCCTGCGCCTGCCGGACGCCTGTGTCCTCGTCTACCACCACGCCAAGGGGGGCGACCTCACGGCCATTGACCTCAACGGCACGCGCCTGACCAACCATCGCTTTGTCGGCGGGCGCGAACAACAACGCCAACAGGGCCTGCTCCTCAGCGATTACGCCTACGACGAGCAAGGCCGTTTGCAGGCCCATGCCGTCGGCCAAAAGCACCGACCGCTATTTCGCCGCAAGTATGCCTACAGCATCAAAGGCAACCTCCTGCAGATTACCGACAGCCGCCACGGTTCACGCCGCTACCAATACGATGCGCTCGACCGCCTGACCGGCGTACACCACACCCGCGACCAGTTCGCGGAGAATTTCACCCATGACCCGGCCGGCAACCTGCTGATCCACGACCGCCCCGGCCCGTGTGTGCTTCAGGGCAACTGTTTGCGTCGCCGTTTCGACAGCCACTACGACTACGACGCCTTCGGCAACCTGATCCGCGAACGCCGCGGTATGCCGACCCAGGTCACCGAATACACCTACGACAGCCAGCACCGCCTGATCGGCGTCAGCTCCCCGGACGGTAAACGTGTCAGCTACTGCTACGACGCGTTCGGCCGGCGCATCGGCAAAACCGTCGACGGCCAGACCACGCAATTCTTCTGGCAAGGCGACCAACTCATCGCCGAAAGCGGTCCCCGACACTACCGCAGCTACGTCTACGAGCCCGGCAGCTTCCGCCCGCTGGCGCTGCTCGACGGCAAAGGCCGGGTAGACGCCTGCCCGCTCTACTACCAACTCGACCACCTCGGCACCCCGCAGGAACTGACCAGCTACGGCGGCGTCATCGTCTGGTCGGCCAAATACACCGCCCACGGCAAACTGCGCGAACTGAGTCACGGCGACGGCGAGCGACTCGAACAGCCGCTACGGTTTCAGGGGCAATACTTCGATGCTGAGAGTGGCCTGCACTACAACCGGCATCGCTACTACCATCCGGACATCGGTCGTTATATGACGCCGAATCCGCTCAAGTTGGCCGCAGGGTTGAACCCGTATCGGTACACCCGGAACCCGACTGGGTGGGTTGATCCGTTGGGGTCGAAGGGGAACTGTCCACTGGCGAACAAGGCCGGGGGCTCGGCGACAAATGGGGTGGGTGGGGCAAAGGTTGATGAGGGTGGACCCAATGCGCCCCCTCCAAAACCTCCAAACCGATACTTGCATCACGCAGACTCAGGCCACGACATATCGAGGACTGGGCGATGGGCGCATTCGATCAGCTAGACAACCGGTCAATCCGGCAACACGACTCGATCAATCTTCGTCCTCTTCCTCATCTTCCAACTCAATATTCCCCACATCGCCCAAATCATCAGCATCGTTAAGCGGCACCGTCGCATCATCCATCAGCGATCCCGGATCTTCATTGCCGGGATCGTTGATGGATGGCAGTCCGCTCGGACCCTCTTCTTCCTTGCCTTCGTTTTTCGCAGTCATGGGATGCCTCGCTCAACTAGTGATGCTTTTTGTGGTGCTTGTTCGCGTGTTTATAACCGTTACCGGAATGGGAGTGACCGCTGTCACTCCCCAGATTATTGCCAACCGCACCGCCAGCTGCACCGCCCAGGCCTGCACCGATGGCCGATCCGGTCGAACCGCCAAGACTGTTGCCGACCACCGATCCACCCGCCGCTCCCAAACCACCGCCTACCGCCGCCTCGGTGCGACTGTGCTTGGGCGCGGCAATGGCACTGCCAGCCGCTCCGCCGACACCTGCACCAATCGCTGCGCCCGTACTGCCTCCCACCTGGCCACCGACCACATTGCCCAGCACCCCACCAAGACCACCGCCCACCGCGGCATCTCCATTACCTCCCGCCAGCGCCACCTGAGAGACCAGCAATCCGAAAACAATCGCAGGCACCATCAATAGTCGAGCACTCAGGCTTCCGTTTTTTTTGCCGTTGGTTTTCGGGTTCATGGCACGCCTCGCATTCATCCAGGGTATGGAAGATTTGAGCTGCTGCGGCGTGAAACGTTCATAAATGAAAAAGCCCGGCATCAAGCCGGGCTCTTTTCAAACCTGAATCAGGATCAGTGGCGCTTGTGACCATTGGCCAGGTTGCTGCCTACGCCGCCGCCCAATGCACCGCCCAGGCCCGCACCGATGGTGGCACCGGACTTGCCGCCAAGGCTGTTACCGATCACCGAACCACCGGCCGCGCCGACACCGCCGCCGATTGCAGCGCTGGTGCGATGACCTTTTTTGGCGGCAACTGCGCTGCCCGCCGCGCCAGCGACGCCCGCACCAATCGCTGCACCAGTGCTGCCGCCCATCTTCTGGCCGACCACGTTACCCAACGCGCCGCCCAAGCCACCGCCCAGCGCGGCAGTGCCGTCACCAGCCATTGCACCTTGAGCAACCAGAAGCCCCAGAACCAGAGCAGGCAGTGTTAAACGCATGACAAAAACCTCAAAAAATAGGGGTAAACAAAAAGGGGGCGAGATTGAATGCTTTTGCGCGGATAAAGTCCAGCACGCCGGTCCAACTTCGCGATTGGCGACGGTTGGACAGCATTTCTGGAAAAGGTTTTATGACGGACAAAAAAAAGCCCGCTGGGGAAACGGGCCAGGTGTTGCTTTCTAACGGATGAGTCGAGACTACGGAGACTGCTGTGAAAAGTTTGTGAAAGATCACCACTTTAAAATACTTGTCATAAAACCCTTTCAGACATTAAAAACCCCGTTCAATGACGGGGTCTGCCTAACATTCGGTTACTTCCTGACCGGTGCTGTCACCTTGGGTAAGAATTTGCCCTTCAGTACCCGGCACGCCCTGGTCTTGATCTTGTCGACCTCTGTCTGGTCCTCGCCGAAGCTGGCCACATACTGGGTCTGGCCACACCGCACGGAATTGTTGATCGGAAACTCTGCGCCATCGTCCTCGATATACGGATCAGCCATCTCTTCACCCCTTGTCAAAAAGCGGGATCGACACCGGCAAGCCCTTTTGCCGAAAAATATCGACCGCCAAGGTTTTTGAGACTAGCCGGTCACTAATGGACCTGCCGTTCTTATTTCCCCGTGAGCGACGAATGGCTTCTCACCTTTCACCCCAACTTGACCGCAGTCCCGGTCACGAACACCACGACCATCCCGCCTTTGCCGGCCGGCATACTGATCTCATAATCAAGCCCGACCACCGCGTCCGCCTGAAGCGCCTGCGCCCGCTCCTTGATTTCATCGGTGGCCTGAATGCGTGCTTCTTTCAACGCTCGCTCCAGTGTCTGGGAGCGTCCGCCGAAAAAGTCGCGCATCCCGGCAAATACGTCTCGAACAACGTTGATCCCTTGCACCGACTCGGCGCTGACGATGTCCAGGTAGGCGGTAATTTGTCGGCCTTCAATGGAGTGGGTTGTGGTGGTGATCATGGGTGTTCCTTGCTGTTCAGAAATTCAGCCAGCGCATCAAACGCCGAAATAGCGCTCGTAGACAACTTTCCCGCGAGGGATTGCTCCCAGGTCATGGGTGCCCTGGCGCCAAGCGGGACGAAACTGATCCCGTCGATATCTTTGCGTAGTGCTATCTCCAGAGGAACCGGAGCCCCCAGGCCGCGTGAAACGTTGATCGTCGGCATCAGTTGCCGAAAGTTCGAAACACTCCAGCGCATTGCCGGGAACTGGAAATAGCTGCCGTCTTCAAAACGCACAGTGCGATCAGCGGGGGGTGGCGAACCGACCATCCAACCGAGTTTGGCAGGGTCACTGGCTTCAGCGTCGGGAAAAGTTGCAGGGGCGGATGCGAGGGCCATTGATGACATGGCAACAATCGACACAGCCGCGATGAGCTTGGCTGCGTCGCGAAAACTGGCGTGAGGATGGAGCATGATATCGATTCCGTTCGAAGAGTTTGAGCAGTCTACAGCCGGATCGGCTTATTCACTGCTTAAGCATGCGCCTCGCGATCAAGAACATCAGCAACCCACTGATTGATACTTTTGTGGGCTAACTGAGCTTTCACAGCAACCGTCGCGTGAAGGGCTGGGGCCAGGCGCAGACTGAGATGGCCTGAATAGGGTTTCTGTGGGGTGCGGCCGAGTTTGGCGCAAGTCTCCAGATAATCGGTGACGGCCGCTTCAAATGCGGTGCGAAGTTCTTTGACTGACTCGCCGTGAAACCCGACAACATCCTTGATGCCCGCAATGTGGCCGACAAACAGACCGTCTTCATCGCTGTATTCGATCCGGGCTGAGTAGCCGTTGTAGTTCATTACGTTCACGGGGTAACTCCTGCTTGTTCAAGAAAAGCCCGGGTGTCACGCACCTGATAGGGCTTGGCTTCTTTGTCGGGGTGCGGCCGGTGGAAGGTGGCAACCACTGCGTTCAGTTCAAAACGTACCCGCGATCCATTACCTTCGATGGTTATGGCCCCTGCAGCGCTGAACAAGGATTCGATGCGGGACCACTCCATGGTGGCCGGGGGTGGGTCTTGAAAATATGTCTTTGAGGGTGCTGAGTTGTTTATTATTCATGGTATTAAATCATGATACCGCACGAGATTTAGCAACCGCGAATGACATCGCTGATGCGTGGGAGCAGCCTCTAACACGTGCGTAAAAAAACGCCGCTTATCCAGATCAGGAAAGCGGCGTTTTTGTGTGGAAGGGTTTGTTTTGCACGGCAAGCAGGATATCGGGGTGACTCTCGCCGGGCTTGTAGGCAATTTCCGAGAGTTGCGTAAAGCGTTACGCTTGCTGCGTTTTTAGCTGGTCCCTCCCCCCCACGCTAACCTATGTGGCGATCACAGAAGCGCACCCTGTTTGCTCAGCGTTGCTTAGCCAACTTAGGAGCAGGTGCACAGAGTGTTGGATTAACGCCCAGAGACATCAGCAATCAGCCCAGACCCCAGAACCTGTGGTGTTCAAATGACGAAAACGCTATCCGCAGGCGGGTCTTGAGGAATTGAACGCCCCTGCCTCGAAGTGGCCAGCCTCGCAAGCTCAGCACTCAAAAGATGAAGAAAGTTCGTACGCTGACCACCCAGCGCGTGCCGCGTGAGGCGACGCATTGGAGTGGCAGTGGTCAGAGTAGGATAAGATGCCTGCAAATCAGGCTCGCTGTGAGTAGCCCCACATGACAGATAACAGTCGGAACACCACCCGTCTGATCAAGAAGTACCCGAATCGCCGTCTGTATGACACGCACACCAGCAGTCATTTGACCCTTGCGGATATTCGTCAATTGGTCATCGATAAAATCCCCTTCGAGGTGGTCGACGCCAAGACTGGCGAGGATCTGACCCGAAGTATTTTGCTGCAGGTCATTCTGGAAGCCGAAAGTGGTGGTGAGCCGATCTTCTCCATTGAGATGCTCATGGGGATTATCCAGTTCTACGGTCCTTACCAGGGCGTCCTCGGCAGCTACCTGGACAAAAGCATCCAGACGGTCATCGACATCCAGACCCAGACCGGCGCTCAGTCCTCTGAAGCCTGGGGTGAGTTCATGCATCAGCAAGCACCGGTCATGCAGGATTTGATGCGCCAGTACGTCGACCAGTCAAAAGCCCTCTACCTGAACACTCAGAACCTCTTTGGCCTGTTCGGCGGCACACCGTCAGGCAAGCCAGGCGCGGGTGGCGGGTCGAAAAAAAATGGCGATGGGGAATAAACCCATCGCCATCGGTGTAACCGTTCTAACTTGACTTACTTGTTACCGCTTGTTGCCTTGCCAGTCTCTGGCGCGGTTTTCCCGGCTGCGGCAGTCGCTGCTGTTGCTGCAGTCGCTGCCTCGAAACCGCTCTGGGCAACGTCAGTAGCCTGTTTTACGGCTTTCTGTGCGCTTTCAAAAACGGTGCCAGCATTGGCCAGCGACGACTTGAACGCTGCCACAACAGGCTCGGAGCCAGCCGGTGCATTCTTGCTGATCACTTCAACGAACTCTTGCACCTGCTTGGTGCCCGCCTCGACCTGACGCGTGGTCAGTTGGGCGATTTCCGACTGGGTGCCAACAATCAGCGCGTGTACTTGACGATTGAACTCAGCCAGGCGTTCGGCTTGCACATTTGGCTGGGTGAAAGAAGCCTGGAGCTCAGCGAACCCTTGTGGATCACGGACTGCCAGCAGTTTGCGCAAACCGTCGAACTGCTCCTCGGTGGAGGCCTGCAGAGTCTTGATCTGCAATTGGGTGAGCTGTTCAACGCTGGCGAAGATTTTGCCGCTGATTTGCTGCAGGAGGTCTAGGTTGGCTTTCTGAGCGTCTTGCAATTTTTCCGAGTTAAAAAAAGTCATGCTTGAATCTCCTGATTCTGAAAGGCCGACATGAGCCTGAGGACGCGATAGCGATCCTGCCGATCATCGCGTTAGCCTTGATATTGCAGTGCACAAATTCGTTTGGCAATGTTTTTTTGTGCACCGCACAATAATCTTTCACCTCCCGCCACTATTCGCTATAGACTCCTGAAAGGCGAACGGCCAGCCAAGCTCTTTAATGATGAGATGCAGGCGAGCTGCTTCTCATGCATAAAGCCAGGAGATCACCATGGGCCAGGAAGATATTATTGCATCGCAATATGACAGACTCTCCTCTCAACGCGGTCTGTTCGAACACCTGAGTCATCTGCAGCGCCTCAATACCCTGAACGTCCTTGATGCTTTGCGCCAGCGCCAGGAAAAAACCCTCATGCCTCTGAAGCGGGGCCAACTCAGACAACCCACGCCCGCTGACTGGCAGGAATACTTCACCGACCTCGCTCAACGCAGCCTGCTGTTCTGGGACACCCTGCGCCAGCGCGGCGACAATACACTGGCCCATGAACGCGCCGGGTATCCGCTGCTGCTCAAGTTCGATCATGAAACCCTGATCGCAGGCGCCGATCTCCCGCGCCCGGTCAACTATTCACTGCTGCAAATCCTCCCCGGGCCAGAGCAAAAAATCGACAGCAACGGCCAGCCGGTGATCATCATTGACCCACGCGGCGGCCACGGCTCGGGAATCGGCGGTTTCAAACAGGATTCGGTATTAGGCGAAAGCCTCAGAGCCGGCCACCCCACCTATTTCATTTCTTTCAGTCACTCGCCACAGCCTGGGCAAACCCTGGCCGATATTGTCGAAGCCCAGGCCCGGTTCATCGAAGTCGTCAGTGCCCTTCACCCGGCCAACAGCAAGCCGATCATCATCGGCAACTGCCAGGCCGGTTGGGCCTTGATGGGATTGGCGGCAACACGGCCGGAACTGCCAGGGTTGATCATTATCAATGGTGCCCCCTTGTCGTACTGGGCCGGTGTCAATGGACGCAATCCGATGCGCTATACCGGTGGCCTGCTGGGTGGCGGCTGGATGGCTCGCCTGGGCAGCGACTTGGGCAATGGCCGTTTTGACGGTACCTGGCTGGTCAGCAATTTCGAAAACCTGGACCCGGCCAACACCTATTGGGGCAAGTACTACCAGTTGTTCAGCCAGGTCGACAGCGAGGCTGCACGCTTCCTCGACTTCGAACGCTGGTGGGGCAGCCCGACCCTGCTCAATGGCGAAGAAATCGAGATGATTGTCGATGACCTTTTCATCGGCAACCAGTTGTCCGGCGGTCTCGGCCGCAAGAGCTCCGGCATTGACCTGAAACGGATCGAAGTACCGGTGGTGGTGTTCTGCTCCTACGGAGACAACATCACCCCTCCACAGCAGGCATTGAACTGGATCGCCGATGTCTATCCCAGCGATCTCGCTTTGCATGACGCAGGACGTACCATCGTCTACCTGCGGCACGCCAGCATCGGCCATTTGGGCATTTTTGTTTCCGGCAAGGTGGCGCAACGTGAACACCGTGGGTTGCTCGGTGCGGTCGAAGCCATCAATGCGCTGCCGGCAGGGCTATACGAAATGCTGATCGACGATCTGCCGGCCGCCTCAGGCAGCGGTGACGTGCAATACCGAGTGCGTTTCGAATCAAGGCGAATCGCCGATATCCATGATGACGTCGAGCCGACTCGTGATGACGATCGCGAATTCTCTCTGGTGGAGCGTGCGTCTGAAATCAACAGCACGCTTTACGACGGGTTCATACGCCCGTGGCTACGTCAGATAGTCAACGAGCCGGTTGCCGAACTGATGCGCAGGACGCATCCCTTCCACCAACAGCAAGTGCTATGGAGCAGCCTGAATCCGGCGCTGTGGTGGTTGGCCGGGACCGCCTCCCAAGTCAGCAGTGATCGTCGTCCTGCACGCAAAGATAACCCGTTGCTGGCCTGGCAGGAGCTGCTCTCCAACCAGACGCAAGACGCCCTGAATGCTTATCGCGATATCCGCGATGCCACCCAGGAGCTGTGTTTCTATGGCATTTACGGCGCACTGAGTGTCCTCACCAGCAACAAGCCTGTGCGAAATCTCCAGGCACATGCTGATCAGCAAGACCAAGCCCTGATCGAACGCCTGCAGGATGCACTGCCCCATGGGGGCCCGCTGGAAGCGTTGGTGCGGATTCTGTTTTTGCTGGGCCGCGACAGCGACAAGGCGGGCAAGGAAAGCATTGAAAAACTGATCCAGCAGGTGCATCTGCTGGTCCAGGACTACAGCAATGAGCCTGCAGCCCTGCGCGAAGCCATCCGGTTGCAGAACCTGCTGGTTTTTGCCCACCCACAAGAAAGCTTACGCAGCCTGCCCTTGCTACTCCCGGACACCAAGGCACGCCAACAGGTCCTCGCAGCCGTTGGGCAATTGATGCCCGAACTGCTGACAATTACTGGAGCTGAACGGGAATTCTGGCGTGAACTGCACGCGCTACTCGAAGTCCCCCTGCCGGGCTTCAGCCTGACCCAACCGCCCAGTGAAACAGATGTCATTCAGCAGGCGCCCCCTCTGGAGCCATCCCCGTTTGTGGCAGTGCTGCCGTCGGAGATCACACCGGCGCCCGCCCCCGTCATCGTAGCTAAAGCCCCAAAACGCAAAGCGAGCAAAAGGACAAAAGGTCCAAAGCCTCAATGAACGCCTCAATGCGCCTTCACAAGGGACTAGCGGTGCATCCGTTTGGCGAAGCCTGCGATCTTTTGATCTCTGCGAAAACCGACGGGGTTCATGAGTCTAACCGGCGCGAGTTCCTCGAGCATAAGCAACGACTCGTCGGTTCGATACTGACCGGGGGTCATACCGAACCAGCGGGTGCATGCCTTATGGAAGCTGCTGTGATCATGAAAGCCGAGCAGGTAAGTCACATGCTTCATGTTGAAATGAGAATGGCGCAAATAGAAGTCGGCCAACTGCCGGCGCACATCGTTCAGGACATCCTTGAATTGTGTGCCGTCCTTCTCAAGGCCTCGTTGGAGCGTTCGCTTGCTGATGCTCAGTGCCGCAGCAATCGATTCCATATCACATTGGCCTTGCCCCTGGCTCAAGCGCTCGTTAATCAGCGCGCGAACCCTGCCAACAATAGAGTAGCCGGACAACAGGTCCAATTGAGCCTCGGCAAAACTGTCATGGAGTATGGCCAACGCCTCGTTGGCCATACTCAAAGGACTCAGAAGCTCCTGGCCATCGAACAAGATGCTGTCATAAGCCGCCCCGAAACGCAGCGGACAGCCAAACAACCGTCGATGCTCGGAGGTATCTTCAGGTTCGGGATAAGTGAACTCCACACTCAACGGTTGCAGCGACTTGCCACCCGCCAGCCAACGGCAGAAACCCAGCAGCGACGCCAAACCTGCATCCGTATATTGCCGGGGTTTGACCGAGCCAGGTTGTTGATGCTCGAGGCTGGCCAGTCGGTAATGCTGCTGCTCCGGGACAAAGAAAAGGCTTAATCCGGTGCCAATCAGCGGGCTGAAACGAACCAGACGTTCAAGCGCCCTTTTCAGATTCGAACTGGACATCATCGTGTAGCCCACGATCTGAAAACTGCTGGGATGGAATTCCCCGTAGGCTTTCAAACCGATATTCAGATCATCCGAAGCCTGAGCAGCCAGGTCCCAAAGACGATAGATAACGCTTCGCTCGCAGAATGCTCCTGGTTTATTCACGAACTCGACATCCAGTCCCGCCTCTTGGCACAGACCGGCAAGGTCCAGTCCTTGGGCCAAAAACGTATTTGCCAGCATGCTGGCATAACCTGAACTCATTCTATACATGGCGTCCTCAGTGACCAATGGAACCGAACGTCCTGTCCAGAGCCGATACTGACATGCGTTGAACATATTTCAACTACGTTGCAGGAATATTAACCATCCATTCAGTTTCAAACATTGACCCCAGTATAGGTACTCCTCACTTTTTGCCAGCGAGCACCTCCCCGCGTGGCACCAATGGACATGAAAACGTCACCTTCAAACACTTCCGCACGGCCCGTCGATATCGAACAATCCTCTCTCCTGCAGCGCAAAAAAAAAGGAAGTAGAAATATGGAGTCGCGTAGTCGTATTGCTGTGGTAACGGGTGGTATGGGCGGCATTGGTACGGCAATTTGCCAGCGTCTGTACAAGGAAGGATTCAAGGTAATCGTCGGCTGCAGCTCTGATTCCAGCCGCAAGGACGACTGGATTGCCAGTCAGCTGGCGGCGGGTTATCAGTTTGAGTGCATCTATGGCGACGTCACCGATTGGGAGACGACCCGCAAGTCTTTCGAGATGGCTCGTGAACAATTCGGCCCGATCGATGTGCTGGTCAACAATGCCGGCATCACTCGCGACGCCTCTTTTCGCAAGCTCACCCCGGAAGACTGGAACAGCGTGATCGGGACCAACCTGACGGGCATGTTCAACACCACCAAGCAGGTCATTGAAGGCATGCTGGCCAACGGGTGGGGGCGGATCATCAATATCTCCTCGATCAACGGTCAGCGTGGCCAGTTCGGTCAGACCAACTACTCCGCCGCCAAGGCTGGCATCCATGGTTTCACCATGGCACTGGCCCGGGAAGTCTCCGGCAAGGGCGTGACCGTCAATACCGTATCCCCAGGCTACATCCAGACCTCCATGACTGCGGCAATTCGTCCGGACATTCTCGAAGGCATGATCGCAGCAACTCCGGTTGGTCGCCTTGGCCAACCCGAAGAGATCGCCTCAATCGTAGCCTGGCTGGCTTCCGATGAGTCCGCCTACAGCACCGGTGCCGATTTCTCGGTAAACGGCGGCATGAACATGCAGTAACCCCGATCAGGGCAGGAATGCCCTGGTTTGTTCGACGAATTTTGTCTTTTCGATGAGGTCACGCATGAACGAAGTCGTAATCGTTGCCGCTACTCGTACCGCCATTGGCAGCTTCCAGGGTGCTCTGTCTGCAATTCCCGCGACCGAACTGGGTGCCGCAGTGATTCGCCGCCTGCTTGAGCAGACCGGTATCGATGCTGCTCAAATTGATGAAGTGATACTCGGCCAGGTACTCACTGCCGGCGCTGGGCAAAACCCGGCACGCCAGACAGCGATCAAGGCTGGTTTGCCACACACCACGCCTGCCCTGACCCTGAACAAGGTCTGCGGCTCCGGTCTCAAGGCGGTCCATCTCGCCGTCCAGGCAATCCGTTGCGGCGACGCGGAACTGGTCATCGCTGGCGGCCAGGAAAATATGAGTCTGGCCCCCTATGTTCTGCCCAAGGCACGCACCGGCCTGCGTATGGGCCATGCGCAACTGCAAGACAGCATGATCCAGGATGGCCTGTGGGACGCCTTCAACGACTATCACATGGGTATCACCGCTGAGAATCTGGCGCAGAAGTACGAGATCTCTCGTGAAGCACAGGATACCTTCGCTGCCGCCTCGCAACAGAAAGCCGCCGCAGCCATTGAGGGAGGGCGTTTCCAGAGCGAAATCACCCCGATCCTGATTCCTCAGCGCAAGGGCGAACCGCTGGTCTTCGACACCGACGAACAGCCGCGTATCGACAGCACTGCGCAAGCGTTGGCGAAACTCAAACCGGCATTCCAGAAAGACGGCAGCGTGACCGCCGGCAACGCTTCGACCCTCAACGATGGTGCGGCCGTGCTGTTGCTGGCCAGCGCCGCTAAAGCACAAGCGCTCGGCCTTCCGGTACTGGCACGGATCAAAGCCTATGCCAGCGCCGGTGTGGACCCGTCGATCATGGGCATTGGCCCAGTCCCGGCTACACGCCTGACCCTGCAAAAGGCCGGCTGGAGTGTCGAGGACCTGGACCTGATCGAAGCCAACGAAGCCTTCGCCGCCCAGGCGCTGGCGGTTGGCAAAGAGTTGGGTTGGGACACCAGCAAAGTCAACGTCAACGGCGGCGCGATCGCCCTTGGCCATCCGATCGGCGCGTCGGGGGCACGGATTCTGGTGTCGCTGGTGCACGAACTGATCCGTCGCGACGGCAAGAAAGGGCTGGCCACTTTGTGCATCGGCGGCGGACAAGGCGTCGGCCTGGCTATCGAGCGCTAACCAACGGCATCTGAGTAGCCCATGCGCGGACTTGGGACCCTTGTTCCGCGCATCAGGTTGGCGTCAGTCAACGCTGCCCGCATTCCTGCCGTCGCTATGCCGGAGTCCGGCAAAGCGCGGCTTTTTTCTGCCCGGCTCATCTGTATGGGCAAGGAACTTTATGGACAACAACGCACATACATTCAAAACCTATTGGTCAGGCCAGGTTCCGTTCATCGCTTCCTTTGCAGTGCAACAATTACGCCTATGGGTCAGCACTAATCCGTGGTTTTCCGGGCATGAGCACGGCGCCTGGTTCGAGCTGCCTCGCGAAACCCTGGACAGCCTTCAAGCGGACTACCAGGTTCAATGGGGCCAACTCGGCCAAAAACTGCTGACCGGCCAACCCTTCAGCTTCGATGATCGACGCTTCTCCAGCGGCAACTGGAGCGAGCCACTGTTCGGCTCCCTCGCTGCGTTTTACCTGCTCAACGCAAGCTTTCTCCTGAAACTGCTCGACAAGCTGCTGATAGACGAAAAAAAACCGCGCCAACGCCTGCGCTATCTGGTGGAGCAAGCCATTGCCGCCAGTGCGCCAAGCAATTTCCTGGTCAGTAACCCTGATGCGCTCCAGCGTGTGGTTGAGACTCAAGGTGCCAGCCTGCTCACAGGTATGCAGCATCTGGCCAGCGACATGAACGAAGGCAAAATGCGCCAGTGTGATAGCGACGCCTTCAAGGTTGGCGTCGATCTGGCGAACACCCCCGGCGAAATCGTCTTCGAGAATCACCTATTCCAGCTGATTCAGTACTACCCGCAAAGCGAAACCCAGTACCGACACCCGGTATTCGTCGTACCTCCGTCGATCAACAAGTACTACATCCTTGATCTGCGCCCGGACAACTCGATGGTCCGCCACCTGCTGGAACAGGGACATCCCGTATTCCTGATGTCCTGGCGCAACTTTGACGAGGAACACGCTGGCACCACCTGGGATGACCTGATTGAGCACGGGGTAATCGACGCCTTGCAGGTGGCCCGCGACATCAGTGGCGAGCAGCGACTCAATTGCGTGGGCTTCTGCATCGGCGGCACCCTGCTGAGCACGGCGCTGGCAGTACTTGCTGCACGCGGCGACAGGGAGATCGCCAGCGTGAGCCTGTTCACCACGTTCCTTGACTACCTGGATACCGGTCCCATCGACATATTCGTCGACGAAGAACTGGTGGCCTATCGAGAGCGCACCATCGGCGGCATGAATGGTCCCATCGGTCTGTTTCGTGGTGAGGACATGGGCAATACCTTTTCCCTACTGCGCCCCAACGAGCTGTGGTGGAACTACAACGTCGACAAATACCTCAAGGGGCAGAAGCCGATCCCGCTTGATCTGCTGTACTGGAACAACGACAGCACCAACCTTCCGGGGCCGATGTACTGCTGGTATCTGCGCCACACCTATCTGCAGAACGATTTGAAATCAGGCGAGCTGGAGTGCTGTGGGGTCAAGCTTGATTTGCGTGCAATTGACGCTCCCGCTTACATCCTCGCCACCCATGACGATCACATCGTGCCTTGGAAAAGCGCCTACGCCAGCACCAACCTGCTCTCCGGGGCCAAGCGTTTTGTATTAGGAGCTTCAGGGCATATCGCCGGCGTCATCAATCCACCGGCCAAGCAGAAGCGCCATTACTGGACCAATAATCGGGTCACGAAAAACCCGGAGACCTGGTTCAAGAATGCTGAGCAGCAACCCGGTAGCTGGTGGAATGACTGGTTCAACTGGCTGGCGGGACACTCCGGCGAGCGCCAACCAGCGGTTGCGCACATAGGGAATGACAAATTCCCGCCTCTGGAGCCGGCGCCAGGCAGTTATGTAAAGCAATGAAAGACTGAAATGCCCTGCTGCATGACTTCATGCAGCAGGTCAACTGCGGATCATTTGTTTCGGTACAAGGAGAGAGGCCCCATGAGCACCGCGTTGCGCATCAACGAAGCACTTTTGATTGCGGGCCACGCATTCGAACCTTTTCAATGCGTCGCCTGGGCCGCGCAAGGCGGTAATGGCGAACTGAGCCTGAGCATCATCGACCGGGCCAACACTCGTATTTGTCGCAAACAGATTCCAACCAGTACCTATTCCGACCCGGCACAGCTGGAAATTCTGCTGGAAGAGGTGCGCGCCGAGTTGAGCCAGGAAGGCTACAAGCTACAGTCCTGGACAATGCCAGAGTAAGCATTCTCGCGGACCGCGACCGGTGATCCGCCGGATACTCCACTCTCAAGATCATCGAAGGCAGCCTCATGCACCTGGTGTTGGAATCAGCCAGTCGTGCAGAGGGCCATGCCTTGGGCTTTCGCGATGCGGGGATCATCACTGAAATACAATGCGTCGAATGATGCGCACCGCTTGGAAACTGTCGAAAAATCAGCCTTTGGTCGCAAAGCACTGAGCCGTCCAGGGTATGGGCCAAAGCATGGGCTGAACTTTTCAGAACCGCAGAAACGAAAAAGCCCCGAATAATCGGGGCTCTAACGTTTAAATGTGGCGGTGAAGGAGAGATTCGAACTCTCGATACAGTTTCCTGTATACACACTTTCCAGGCGTGCTCCTTAAGCCACTCGGACACTTCACCGTATCTCTTCAAACAAGTTCTGTCTGTCGAGGCGCGCTAATGTAGTCGAAAGCTTTTCCGATGGCAAACATTTTTTTCAGAATTTTCATGCGGTTAACGCGATTCAGCGTTTCCGGTCGCTCGGGGCCATGGCAAACCGGCCAATCTCCGGCTTCGTGCCCTCTTCTATATAGAGGGGAATGCGCGGCAGGCACGGCGGACCAGACCTGGCGGGCAGGCAAAGGGTGACTGGCGGGTCAGTCACGGCGCTTTACCTGGCCTGCGGCGGTGGGTAACGTCTGCCCAACTTTATTGAAAGGAATAGCGTCATGAGTGAGTTGATTTCCTACCATCTCGAAGACGGTATCGCGACCCTGACCTTGAGCAATGGCAAGGTCAATGCCATTTCCCCGGATGTGATTGCCGAGCTCAACGCTGCGCTGGATCAGGCCGTGACTGATCGTGCGGTGGTGATCATTACTGGCCAGCCGGGCATTCTCTCCGGTGGTTATGACTTGAAGGTGATGACGGCCAGCCCTAAAGAAGCCGTGGCACTGGTGACCTCCGGCTCGACCCTGGCCCGCCGCCTGCTGTCGCACCCCTTCCCGGTGATCGTGGCGTGCCCGGGGCATGCGGTGGCCAAGGGCGCGTTTCTGCTGTTGTCGGCCGACTATCGCATTGGCGTAGACGGTGCGTTCAGCATTGGCCTGAACGAAGTGCAGATCGGCATGACCATGCACCACGCAGGCATTGAGATCGCACGTGATCGCCTGAACAAAGTGGCGCTTCAGCGTTCGGTGGTCAACGGCGAGATGTTCAGTCCACAAGGCGCCGTGGCTGCCGGTTTCCTTGATGTCGTGGTCTCGGCTGAAGAACTGCAAGGTGCAGCACTGGCGGCGGCTCGCCAGTTGAAGAAGATCAACATGACCGCGCACAAGAACACCAAATTGAAAGTGCGCAAGGCGCTGCTGGAGGCCCTGGACAACGCGATCATCCAGGATCAGAAACATTTGGGTTAAGCCTGGATCTGCTACAACGAAAGCCCGACCGTCGTGTCGGGCTTTTTCATACATGTCTGTGTTAAACCTCTGTAACCGCTCTAGACTGCTTCTGACCGACTGGTCGGAAACATCAGCACAAACATCGGCTATCTCCCACTTCCCTGGCAGTAATTGCCGAAAACAGTGCACATCCGTACACTGCGCCACCTTTTGTCCCGGTGGGGCCTGTAGATGCTGTTTTTGTTTCGTATGTCATTGATGGGCCTGCACTTTATCGTGGCGGGTGTGCTGGGGGTGATTCTCGGCCTGTGCCGGCCATTCAACCCGGACAACAGCCGTCTGTGTGCACGCCTGTACGCATGGCCGGCCATGTGTATTTTGCGTTTGCGGGTGAAGGCCGACGTCGGGCCGTTGATGGATAAACCGGACAGTTGCGTGATCATCGCCAATCACCAGTCCAACTACGACCTGTTTGTGTTTGGTAACGTGGTGCCCCGCCGTACCGTGTGCATCGGTAAAAAGAGCCTGAAATGGGTGCCGCTGTTCGGGCAGTTGTTCTGGCTGGCCGGCAATGTGCTGATCGACCGTGGCAATGCGCAAAAGGCGCGAAAGTCGATGTTGACCACCACGCACACCCTGCAAAACAAAGACACCTCGATCTGGGTTTTCCCGGAAGGCACACGCAACCTGGGTGAGGACTTGCTGCCCTTCAAGAAAGGCGCCTTTCAGATGGCCATTGCCGCCGGGGTGCCGATCGTGCCGGTGTGTGTCAGCAGTTACGTCAAACACATGCGATTGAACCGCTGGCGCAGCGGGAAAATTCTGATTCGTTCGTTGCCAGCGATTCCCACCGCCGGATTGAGCCTGGACGACATGCCCCTGCTGATTGCCCGGTGCCGCGAGCAGATGCGTGAATGCATCGAGTCGATGGACCGGCAACTGCAAGCCGCCTGAACAAGAAAACCCGCCTGGTGCGGGTTTTCTTTTACCTGCGAGTCTTTCCCCCAGAACTCGGCAGATTTAACTGACTCTCAAACATTGCGAGGCTAAGCTGATCCACACTGCCATTGCATTTGTTGCCACTTAAAAGCTGCCAAAAGAAGTGAATCACCATCATGGGTAGAGTTGTTGCTTCAGCGGTTTATAGCGCCGGTAAGAGAGTCACCAATATCACCCTCGACGAAGGCGCAGCCTGGGCTGCCAAGCCCGGACACTTTGTCTGGATCGGTCTCGAGGAGCCGAACGCCGAGGAGCTCTACAATCTGCAACGCCAGTTCAACCTGCACGAACTGGCGATCGAAGACGCCCTGGAAAAGCACAGCCGGCCGAAGCTGGAAACCTTCGGCGATGCGCTGTTCATCGTGACGTATTCGCCCATCCGCCATGAAGGCAAACTCGAGTTCATCGAGACACATATCTTTGCCGGCAATGGCTACATCATTACTGCGCGCAACGGCCACTCAGCGTCCTACGCCCATGTCCGACAACGCTGTGAGGCGCGTCCGCTGTTGCTTGAGCACGGGGAAGATTTCGTACTCTATGCCATCCTCGATTTTGTGATCGAGAACTACCAGCCGATGGGCGAAGCCATTCACGGGGAAATCGATGAACTGGAGCGCAATGTGTTGTGTGGCTCGCTGAATGATTACGACATCCAGAAGCTACATGGCCTGCGTCGTGATGTGTTGCGCTTGCGTCGTTATGTGGCCCCGATGATTGAGATAGGAGAGGAATTGCAGAGGCTGAGCTTCCCGTTCATCGACAAGAACATGCGGCCGTACTTTCGCGATGTGCAGATTCATGTAACGCGGCAGATGGAAGACCTGACGACGCTGGCGGATATTGCCAGCCAGACGATTGAGGTCGGGGTGCTGTTGGAGGCCTCTCGCCAGAGCGTGGTGCAACGCAAGTTTGCGGCCTGGGCGGCGATTCTGGCTTTCCCGACGGCAGTAGCGGGGATTTATGGAATGAATTTCCAGAACATACCGGAGTTGAGCTGGCACTACGGGTATTTCGGAGTGCTGGGGTTTATTACGGCGGGTTGTCTGGGGTTGTGGGCTAGTTTCAAGAAGTCGGGGTGGTTGTAGTCGAGACCGAGGTGATTGGGAAATTCGCTGGCAAGCCAGCTCCTACAATGGGTACGCAATCCCCCGTAGGAGCTGGCTTGCCAGCGAAGCTTTTGCTTCAGGTCGTTTGAGGCTTGTGCGCCACAAACCGCATCATCCACTCGGCCACCGTGGCGCCGTGGTGTTCCTGTTCCAGGCTCGCGATACCCTTGGAGTAGACCTGCTCACCCAGTGCCTGCTGGCGAATCTCCAACAAGGCGCGGGAGTAGTCGTGGATGAACTCCGGATGCCCCTGGAAGCACAGCACCTGATCGTTGATGTGGTAGGCGGCATACGGGCAGAAATCGCTGGAAGCGATGACAGTGGCGTTCTCCGGCAGTGACGTAACCTGGTCCTGGTGGCTGATCAGCAGCGTCAGTTCTTCGCGCACCGGGCTCATCCAGGGCGCCTTGGCGGCCAATTTGTAGTTGTGGGTGCCGACGCCCCAGCCTTGGGTTGCACGTTCGCTCTTGCCACCAAGCAGCAGTGCCAGCAACTGATGACCGAAGCAGATGCCCAGCAATTTGTCGCCGTGCTCGTAGCGGGTCAACAGATACTTCTTGAGGGTTTCGATCCACGGGTCGGTGCCGAAGGAGTCGGCCTTGCTGCCCGTCACCAGGTAGGCGTCGAACGTCAGGTCGTCGCTTGGGTATTCACCCTGCACCACGTTGTAGACGGTGAACTCGGCGGCAATCGGCTGCTGCGAAAACAGGTGTTTGAACATCTGCCCGTAGCCCTGATATTGGTCAACCAATTCCGGACGCAGGTGGTCGGTTTCCAGAATGCAGATGCGTAACGACATAAAAAATACCTGACACGTGATGGGAATAATGCACACCTCAGAGCCTGCCTTGAAACGCTGTGACAAGGCAAGCCCCGAAATGCAACATCTCCCCCTTAGAACGCCTCCCCTTTGGCCGCCTTCTCCAGCAGCAAGGCGGGCGGCGCGAACCGCTCGCCATATTGCTTCGCCAGATACTGGGCGCGGGCAATAAAGTCCTGCACGCCGTACTGGTTGATGAACTGCAGTGCACCGCCGGTCCAGGCGGCGAACCCGATGCCGAAGATCGAGCCAACGTTGGCATCCGCCGTGGAGGCCAACACGCCCTCCTCCACACAGCGCACGGTTTCGATGGCTTGCACGAACAGCAAGCGATCACGCACATCCTTCGGCGAAATCTGCCCATCGGTTTTCTCGAAGCGCGCCTTCAACTCCGGCCACAAGTGTTTCTGGCCGCCCACCGGATACTCGTAGAAACCTCCACCGGCAGCCTTGCCCGGACGCTTGAACTCATTGAGCAGCACGTCAATCACGGCAAATGCCGGGTGTTCTATCAGCGGTTTCCCTTCTGCTTGCAAGTCCTTGGCGGTTTGCAGGCGGATATGGCTCATCAGGCTGAGGGAAACTTCGTCAGAGATCGCCAGCGGTCCTACCGGCATGCCGGCTTTGCGCGCTTCAGTCTCGATCATCGCCGCGCTCACGCCCTCGCCCAGCATAGCGATGCCTTCGTTGGTGAAGGTGCCGAACACCCGTGAGGTGAAGAAACCGCGGCTGTCATTGACCACAATCGGGGTTTTCCTGATTTGCAGGACGTAATCGAAGCCGCGGGCCAGGGTTTCGTCGCTGGTATTGGCGCCCCTGATGATTTCCACCAGCGGCATTTTTTCCACGGGGCTGAAAAAATGCAGGCCGATGAACTTGCTCTGGTCGGGCACGGCGCACGCCAGGCCGCTGATCGGCAAGGTCGAGGTATTGGAGGCGATCACCGCGTCCGCGCCGACGACCTTCTGCGCCGCCAACGAAACCTTGGCTTTCAAATCTCGATCCTCGAATACGGCCTCGATGATCAGGTCGCAACCGGCCAGGTCGGCATCGCTTTCGCTGGTTTGAATGCGTGACAGAACGGTGTCGCGTTGCTCGAGGCTCATTTGTCCGCGAGCGACTTTCTTGTCCAGCAGCGCCGCCGAATGCGCCTTGCCCTTCTCAGCCACCGCGAGGTTGATGTCCTTGAGCACCACCTCGATACCCGCCGACGCGCTGACAAACGCGATACCGGCGCCCATCATCCCGGCACCGAGCACACCGACCTTGCGGGTGACATAAGGCGCAAAACCTTGAGGCCGCGAGCCGCCGGCATTGATTTCGTTGAGCTGGAACCAGAACGTGCCAATCAGGTTTTTCGAGACCTGGCCGGTGGTCAATTCGGTGAAATAGCGGGTTTCGATCAGGTGTGCCGTATCGAAATCCACCTGGGCGCCCTCGACCGCCGCGCAGAGGATTTTCTCCGGCGCTGGCATCGTGCCCTGGGTTTTGCTGCGCAGGATCGACGGTGCAATCGCCAGCATCTGCGCGACTTTCGGGTTTGACGGTGTGCCGCCCGGTATCTGGTAGCCCTTCACGTCCCAGCGCTGTACCGCCGTCGGGTTGGCGAGAATCCACGCCCGCGCCTTGGCCAACAGGTCTTCTTGATCGGTCGCCAGCGCGTCGATCAATCCTGCCTGCAACGCTTGTTGCGGTCGCAGTCTCTTGCCTTCAAGCAGATAAGGCAGGGCTTTTTCCAGGCCGAGCATACGTACCATGCGCACCACGCCACCACCGCCCGGCAGCAGACCGAGGGTGACTTCCGGCAGGCCGAGTTGCACTGATGGATTGTCCAGCGCCACGCGGTGATGGCAGGCCAGGCAGATTTCCCAACCGCCGCCCAATGCGGCGCCGTTGATCGCGGCGACCACCGGCTTACCGAGGGTTTCCAGGGTACGCAACTGGCCCTTGAGGGTCAGCACCATGTCGTAGAACGCTTTGGCTTGGGGCTTGCCGACCTTGATCAGTTCGTTGAGGTCGCCGCCAGCGAAAAACGTCTTCTTGGCCGAGGTGATGATCACACCGGCGATGCTGTCCTTGTCGGCCACCAGGCGCGCAACGCAGTCAGCCATGGCTTCGCGGTACACCGCGTTCATGGTGTTGGCGCTCTGACCGGGCATGTCGATGGTCAGGACAACGATCTGGTCCTGGTCTTTTTCGTAACGAATGGCTTCGTTCATAACTGGGTTCCTTGAAGTCCGGGCTCAGAGGCGTTCGATGATGGTGGCAATGCCCATGCCGCCGCCGACACACAGGGTCGCGAGGCCATAACGCAGGCGTCGGGCTTCCAGTTCATCGAGCAGCGTGCCGAGAATGGCGCAACCGGTGGCGCCCAGCGGGTGGCCCATGGCGATTGAGCCGCCATTGACATTGACCTTGTCCGGATCGACGGCCATGTCCTTGATGAATTTCAACACCACGGAGGCAAAGGCCTCGTTGACCTCGAACAGATCGATGTCTTCAACCCGCAGCCCGGCCTTGGCCAGCGCCTTGCGGGTCGCCGGCGCAGGGCCGGTGAGCATGATGGTCGGGTCGGTGCTGGTGACCGCAGTGGCGACAATCCGCGCCCGGGGCTGCAAGCCCAGCGCCCGGCCCTTGGCTTCGGAGCCGATGAGCATCAGCGCCGCGCCGTCGACGATTCCGGAACTGTTGCCTGGGGTGTGGACGTGGTTGATCCGCTCGACGCGGCTGTAGACCCGCAGTGCGGTGGCATCGAAGCCCATCTGCCCCATCATCTCGAAACTTGGCTTGAGCTTGCCCAGGCCTTCCAGGGTCGATTCGGCGCGGATGAACTCATCGTGATCGAGCAGGACGATGCCGTTCTGGTCCTGCACCGGCACCAGCGACTTGTTGAACGAACCGTCGGCCCGCGCCCGCGCAGCCTTTTGCTGCGACTGCAGCGCATAGGCATCGACGTCCTGACGGCTGAAGCCTTCAAGGGTGGCGATCAGGTCGGCGCCCACACCCTGTGGCGTGAAGTGGCTGTGCAGGTTAGTTGCCGGGTCCAGCGCCCAAGCCCCGCCATCGCTGCCCATCGGCACCCGCGACATCGACTCGACACCACCGACCACCACAAGGTCTTCGAAGCCGGAACGCACTTTCATCGCGCCGAGGTTCACTGCCTCCAGCCCCGAAGCGCAGAAACGGTTGATCTGTACTCCCGCCACACTGACATCCCAATCGGCCACCTGAGCGGCGGTCTTGGCGATGTCGGAACCTTGATCACCAATCGGTGTCACGCAGCCGAGCACCACGTCATCGACCTGACTGGTATCCAGAGCCGTGCGCCGTTGCAGCGCGGTGAGCAAACCGGCAACCAGGTTCACCGGCTTGACGCTGTGCAAGGCGCCATCGGCCTTGCCTTTGCCACGGGGCGTGCGTAACGCGTCGAAAATCAATGCTTGGGTCATGACGTCCTCGAACCGCAGTGCAGATGGGTAAATACCGAGTGCCCACTCTTGGCCCGAGCCACGTTTGATTCAATGACCGCAGCGCTCACAGACGTTGACGCTCACGCTCAGACGGACGGTAGTCAGCTACCGGATTAACCGATTCAAGACACCAAGCTGTCTAGCCAACGGGCGCCAAAGAAGCTGGCAATAGGCCTCATACCTTTTTTAAAGCGAATCGTAACGACTCCATATGAAATGGATCTAAACCAAGCGCAGCGCGGGCTCTAAGGTGAACTTGTACGAAGTTGTCGTCGGGTTTTGCCGAGGCGCTCGTCACTACAGGAAGTGCAACGCTCTGCCACCATGGAGCTATGCGGGCAGGCATCAGGAAATAACAAAAAAGGCGGTCAAGCCATGTTCAAACAATCGAAAGTACGTCAAGCCGGGCTCATCCTTTTCGCCACCACGCTGTTGTTGATATTGCCGAACCTGACCAAGGTGATCGGCTAGTCGCGTCTAAAAGATACGGCGTCACAGTTTTTGAATTGCCACTCTCAAAATGTGACTGGCCCGCTACCCGGGCCAGCGTGGCTGTGCCAATCTTGCGGCACTTGCACGACATGGACGGCGATCACTTGAAAATGCTCATTCTGCTCGGGGCCATGCTGTTCGGCTCGCCCCTGTATGCCGCACAGCTGAACCTGGAGCTGGGCGCGAACAGTCGCACCTGGCAGACCGAGCAATTGCTCAAGCATCCTCAGGTTCAAACCATCAACATCAGCAACGACGTTTCCTACAAGCGGGACATGAGTTACCGCGCGGTGCCGCTGTCCGCATTACTGACCGGCATCAAGCCTGACGACCACCTGCAAGCCGTGGCCCTGGATGGCTTTGCCGCCGAAATGGCCGCGGCGCCGTTGCTCAATACCCAGGGGGCACAGGCGTGGCTGGCGATTGAAGACCCGGCCAAACCCTGGCCACCGCTGTCGGAAGGCAAGCCAGGCGCCGGGCCGTTCTATCTGGTCTGGAGCAATCCGCAGGCCGGCAACATCAGCCCCGAACAATGGCCGTTCCAGGTGGCGAGCATCAAACGCCTGGCGCCCGTGGCCGAGCGCTTCCCTGCCCTGCTGCCCGATCCGGCGTTGAAGGCGGATGATCCGGTGAACAAGGGATTTGCGTTGTTCCAGAAGAATTGCCTGGCCTGCCATCGACTCAACGGCGCCGGGGACGCGCAATTCGGGCCGGACCTGAATATTCCGTACAACCCGACCGAGTACTTCGGCGCGGACTTCCTCCTGCGCTACATTCGCGATCCACAGAGTTTGCGCCAGTGGCCGCAGGCGAAGATGCCCGGGTTCTCGACCGAGGTGTTGCCGGATGGGGATCTGCAGATGCTTGTTGGGTATTTGCAGCATATGGGTGGGCGCAAGGTGAAGCCCTGACTCGCATGCCCTCCGTAGGAGCTGCCGGAGGCTGCGATCTTTTGACGTTGTCTTATTAAAAGCAAAATCAAAAGATCGCAGCCTCCGGCAGCTCCTACAAAGGGCGATCCACGGTATTACTGCTGCTGCACGGCAATCACCGGCGCCGGCGTCGGTGAAACCAGCACCTTGGCGTGCATCTGCTCACACCCGCCGCCCCGGCGCATCCCGCGCACCGGACAGGCATCCAGGTAGTCCAGGCCCACCGCCAGCTTCAGGTGACGTTCCGGCCGGGCCAGTTCATTGGTCACGTCGAAGCTGTACCAGGCATCATCCAGCCAGGCTTCGGCCCAGGCGTGGCTGGCCAGGTGTTCGCTGTTTTCGCTGTACAGATAGCCCGACACATAACGCGCAGGAATGCCCAGGCTGCGGGTACAGGCGAGAAACGCGTGGGTGTGGTCCTGACACACACCGGAGCGTCCGGCAAAGGCCTGGGCCGCGCTGGTGTCCACTTCCGTGGAGCCCGGCGTGTAGGTCATATGCTGGTTAAGGCCATGCATCAGATCGATCAGCGCCGTGCGATCGCGGCGCTGCCTGCATTCCTTCTCGGCGAACGCACGCAGGGCGGCATCGGCTTCGGTCAAACGGGTGAAGCGCAGAAACGGCAGCGCCGACTGGCTCTCGTGTTCGGCCTCACGCCATTCGTCGATATCGACCTGGCCACGGGCGCCGATGATGATCGCCTCGTGCGGTTCGTCCAAGGTCAGCACATGCAGGATGTTGCCGAACGGATCGAGTTGCGCGCGCACCGGACGCGGCAGGTCGAGCTGCCAGCTGAGCACGTGCTGACGCTCGCTGTCGTGGGGAGTCAGGCGCAGATACTGGATGCTCGCCCGCACCTTGTCTTCGTAGTGGTAGGTGGTCTCGTGGCTAATGGAAAGTCTCATGCGGCCTCCAGATAAGAACTGTGAATCGCGTTACCCAACTGGCGCACCAGCGGGATGAACTCGGTCAGCCAGGCGTGCAGGCCTTCGTCAAGAATTTCGGTGATGCCGGTATAGCGCAGGCGTGCGTCCATTTCTGCCGCCAGGCGTTGTGCTGGACGACCATTGGCCCCCGGTAATTGCGCGAGGATCAGGTCGATTTCTTCGGTGCAGGCGCGCAGGGATCGCGGCACATCGGCCCGCAACAACAGCAATTCCGCCACATGCCGGGCACCGGGGGCATCGCGGTAGATTTCCGTGTAGGCCTCGAACGACGACAACGCCCGCAACAACGCGCTCCATTGGTAATAGGCGTGAGCGGTGCCATCGCTGACCGCTTCGGCTTGGTCGCCGGCCATTTCGTAGCGGGCATCGAGCAGGCGCAAGGTGTTGTCCGCCCGCTCGATAAAGGTCCCCAGACGAATAAAGCGAAACGCATCGTTACGCATGATGGTGCCGTAGGACGCGCCCCGGAACAGGTGGGAACGTTCCTTGATCCACTCGCAGAAACGGCTCATGCCGTAGCGACTGAGGCCCTGTTCGGCGATGCCGCGAATTTCCAGCCACGTGGCGTTGATGTTTTCCCACATGTCGGCGGTGATGCGCCCACGCACCGCATGGGCGCTGGCCCGTGCGGCACCGAGGCAGCTGTAGATGCTCGCCGGGTTGGCCGCATCCAGGGCGAAGAAATGCAGCAGCCGTTCGGCATGCAATTCACCATGGCGCTCCAGGTAATCGTCCAGGGTGCCAGTGATCAACAGTGGCATGGCCAGTTCGTGCAAACCGTCGCCACGACCGTCTTGCGGCATCAGCGACAGCGAATAGCTGATGTCGAGCATCCGGGCGAGGTTTTCCGCCCGCTCCAGGTAACGCGACATCCAATACAAATCCGAGGCAGTTCTACTTAACATGACAGGCTTCCTTTAATCCTCGACCACCCAGGTGTCCTTGGTTCCGCCGCCCTGGGAGGAATTGACCACCAGGGAGCCTTCGCGCAGGGCGACGCGGGTCAAGCCGCCGGGCACGACCCGGGTTTCACGACCCGACAGGACAAACGGCCGCAAGTCGATGTGGCGTGGCGCAATGCCGTTTTCGACAAAGGTCGGACAGGTCGACAGCGACAGCGTCGGTTGCGCGATATACGCATGGGGCTTGGCGATGATCCGCGCGCGGAAGGCTTCGATTTCCGCCGCCGTCGCCGCCGGCCCCACCAGCATTCCGTAGCCGCCGGAGCCCTGGGTTTCCTTGACCACCAGTTCTGGAAGATTGGCCAGCACGTGGGAAAGCTCAGACGGATTACGACACTGCCAGGTCGGCACGTTCTTCAGGATCGGTTCTTCGTCCAGATAGAAACGGATCATGTCGGTAACGAACGGATACACCGACTTGTCGTCCGCCACCCCCGTGCCGATGGCATTGGCCAGCACCACGTTGCCGGAACGGTAGGACGACAACAGCCCCGGCACGCCAAGCATCGATTCCGGGTTGAAGGCCAGGGGATCGAGGAAGGCGTCGTCAAGGCGACGATAAATCACGTCAACCGCTTTCGGCCCGTCGGTGGTGCGCATGTAGACCTTGTCGTCACGCACGAACAGGTCAGCGCCCTCCACCAGTTCCACGCCCATTTCCCGGGCCAGGAACGCATGTTCGAAGAACGCACTGTTGAAGCGCCCCGGCGTCAGCACCACCACGCTCGGGTTATCGATCGGGCTTGAGCTTTTCAGTGTGTCGAGCAGCAGGTTCGGGTAATGGTCGATAGGAGCGATGCGTTGCGCCGCGAACAGCTCGGGGAACAGGCGCATCATCATCTTGCGGTCTTCTAGCATGTAGCTGACGCCGCTCGGTGTGCGCAGATTGTCTTCGAGCACGTAGTAGGTGCCATCGCCGTCACGCACCAGGTCGACGCCGGAGATGTGCGAGTAGATATCGCGGTGCAGATCCAGGCCCTGCATCGCCAACTGGTACTGCTCGTTGGCCAGCACCTGCTCGGCCGGAATGATGCCCGCCTTGATGATGCGCTGTTCGTGGTAGAGGTCGGCGAGGAACATGTTCAACGCCTTGACCCGCTGGATGCAGCCGCGCTCGACGACGCGCCACTCGCTGGCGGGGATGCTGCGGGGAATGGTGTCGAAGGGAATCAGGCGCTCTGTCCCTTGCTCATCACCGTAGAGCGTGAAAGTAATCCCGGCGCGATGAAACAGCAGATCGGCCTCGCGTCGCCGTTGTGCCAGAAGCTCGTCAGGCGTCTCGGCCAGCCAACGGGCAAACTCCCGATAATGCGGGCGGACCTGGCCGCCGGCATCGTACATCTCATCAAAATAGTTGCGGATCATGCCGTACTCCTTGTCACTCGGACGTCCAGACCTTCGCAAGGCCCGTGCCATCGGCATAAACGCTTAAATTTCAATCGGTTGGATAATCAAGACGCACGCGCCGCACCAATCCTGTGCGACAAATGCCCCATCCTGATTGCCCCCGCTTCATTGCAAGGCGCTGTGATCGCCTATCACCAGCATAGTCAGAGTTGATTTCACTGCCCGGCAGTCGCTGGGGATAATTCATGCATTCGCTGGAAAACCTGCCGATCTCCCCTTATAGCCGCCTGCCCAGGCGGTTTTTTTTCCTTTCTGCAACGTGCTGAAACGAAAACGGCCAACCCGAAGGTCAGCCGTCATTGCTGGTTGTCACTGTTCATAAGGTTATGCGAGTCGCCCTCGTACCTCCTGTTTCACACCCCAGCCTTCGATGATGCCACCCAACGGCTCGACCACTGCTTCGAAACCTTGTTCGAAGTCGCCGATGTCGTCATAGGTGGCATACATGACCTTGCACAACTCCAGCGCCCAGGCGCCATCGTCGCGCACACTGATTTGCGCATCCAGGGATTCACCACGGTGGAAATGACCTGCCGCCCTGCGTGCCCGCTCCTCGTCCGGGAAAATGGCGTAGAACTCGATGGGATGAAACCGCGAAAAGTCAAAACCGCCTTCTTTCATGCGGCGCAACACGCTGCTGCTGATGTCTTCTTGATAGGCTGTGCTCATGAAACGTCCTCCTCAATACGATGGATAGACTTTCCGTACTCCCTCACCCGCAACCGAACAGCGCGAGCGACGGCAACCGATGTGCCGGCGGGAAACAAGCATGGAGCTGACAAGACCAGACCTTAGCGATTCATTCGCTGATCTCGCTTGCAGAGTAGCCTCAAGATAGAGCCTCTGCCAAGGCCTGGATGTGAATGCGACAGGTGCCGTTCAGATTGGAGTAATGCCGAGGATTTGAATGCTGTTCTGGGTCTTGAGGTTCTTGACGCTGGCGTCAGCGGTTCGCCCTTCCAGATCGTTCAGATCCAGTTCGGCGGCAATAGGAAGGAGCCGGGCCTTGATGAGTTTGGCAGCGCGTTCGTTATCCGGGCACTCGTCGCACTCAAAGACTTCGTCGACAGTTTCACCGTGATCATCCACGAAAGTGATTTTCCACTTTTGCATCAGAGCCTCCTAGAACAAACCCGCAAATGGGCTTACATCTATCTGGACTTTTGCCCTGAGTGATCGTTCAAACGGTTTATGGGGTGTTGGCATGAAATCATGGAACTGTGGGAGCGAGCCTGCTCGCTCCCACAAGGGTTGCGTCCTACTTTCAGTCGTTGCTTGGCTTGCCCACAGCCTGCAGAACGTACTGCGGCAAGGCGAAGGCGCCGATGTGGATTTCCGGGTTGTAGTAGCGGGTGACGATGCCGCTGCCGGCGAAACGCTGTTGCAGGGTTTCACGAGACAGTTGGCGATAAGCGGTATTGGTGGCGCCCCAGGCGAAGGTCATCGAGCCACCGATGTAGGTCGGCACGGCGGCCTGGTAGAAGTGCCAGTCCGGGAACAGGCTGCGCAGGCGACCGGCGGTGGTCTTCACTTCTTCGATCTGCATGAACGGCGTGCCGTTCTGCGTCACCAGAATGCCGCCTTCGTTCAGGCAGCGGTGGCAGGCCTGGTAGAAGTTTTCCGAGAACAGCACTTCCCCCGGTCCGATCGGGTCGGTGGAGTCGGAAATGATCACGTCGAATTTTTCAGTGGTGGTGGCGACGAAACGCATGCCGTCGTCGATCACCAGGTTCAGGCGTGGATCTTCGAATGCACCTTTGGAGTGGTTCGGCAGGAATTCCTTGCACATGTCGACCACGGTGCCGTCGATCTCGACCATGGTGATGTGCTCGACACTGCGGTGCTTGGCCACTTCACGCAACATGCCGCCGTCGCCGCCGCCGATGATCAGCACGCGCTTGGCGGTGCCATGGGCGAGGATCGGCACGTGAGTCAGCATTTCGTGATAGATGAATTCGTCGGCTTCGGTGGTCTGGATCACGCCGTCCAGCGCCATCACCCGGCCCATGCGCGGGTTCTCGAAGATCACCAGGTGCTGGTGCTCGGTGCGCACTTCGTGCAGCAGTTTTTCCATGCGAAAACGCTGGCCGTAGCCTTCGTAAAGGGTTTCCAGGTAGTCGCTGGTCGGGGTGTTGCTCATGGGAAGTGCTCCGATGAATGCGGGTGGCAACGGACGGTTACCCGCCCATGATGGTCATTCGATCGTATCGATTGACCGGGAAAGGCGCGCATTCTACGTCGCGGAACATGACAGGTCGAACCTTCGTCATCGAAGTACCCACAGAACATTGTGGGAGCGAGCCTGCTCGCGAAGCGGCCGATGCGGTGTCAGTGGCTCCGCGTTATCGTTCTTCGCGAGCAGGCTCGCACACAGGTTCAGTGTCGCCTGTTCAGAATTTGACGTTGCCCCGCGGTCCGGCGATGGCCCAGATGATCAGTCCCAGCACTGGCAATAGCGCAATCAGCAGCACCCAGAGGATTTTCATCCCGGTCTCGGCGCTACTTTTGAAGACGTTGATGATGGCCCAGATGTCCAGGGCAAAAATGATCAAGGCAACCAGGCTGTTGAACGTGGAACCCATGGTGACGCTCCTGAAGAGTGATTTGCCCTCTCAGGATAGACGGTCGCCGCGAGGGTTCCTTTTTATTGACAGTGTTTGGCTATCAGACGTGGATCGCCACTTTCAAGGCTTCCAGGGATGGCGCGGCCACGATGCCGACTTCGGCGCACAATTCCAGCACGCGTGGCACGTCATTGCCGTAGACCAGCACCACCTGCAACTCGTCATCGAGCAACTGGCTGAAATTCATCAGCGTGTAGCCACCGTTTTCCTTGTTCATGCTGCTCATCTGCACCTGGATTCGGTTGAGCGCGGTCAGGGCTTCGGTCTTCGCCAGTTGCTTAGGCTTGAGATTGAATTCCACGCCCGGACCGAACGACGCGACGATTTGCGCGAACAGATCCATGTAGGTGTCCGCCTGGAACAGCACCGTTTCCGGCAGGCTGCCGACCACCACCCACTCACCCAGCGGGATCGGGAAGCTGTCGTCGTAGTTGATGTCCGGATTGGCGGCCAGGAAAGCATCCTGATCGGCGTAGGCCTGGGCCGCTTCGTCCGCGACCTTGAGGATTTCGTCTTCGCCCATGCACCCGGAGCTGATTTTGCTGATGAGTTCGACGAGTGCGGCTTTCATGGGGCGGATCCTGTAGCGAGGGGAATGTTGAGGGCGCGAAGGATAGCGCAAGCCAAAAAAGATCGCAGCCTTCGGCAGCTCCTACAGGTGTACGCCACTCAATGTAGGAGCTGCCGAAGGCTGCGATCTTTTAAAGCAATCAGCCAATCAGCTTCTCAAGCTGAGCAACCGTATCGGTAGCGCCCATGGTTTTAGCCGCTTCCAGCGCAGTGATGCCATTGGCGTCCTTGGCTTTCGGGTCGGCGCCCTCGCCGATCAGGTAATCGACCACTTCAACGCGGTTGAACATCGCCGCCATCATCAGCGCCGTGCGGCCATCGAAGGACGAGCCTTCAACCTGCGCGCCACCCTCGACCAATGCCTTGATCACCGCCAGGTCGCCCTTGAAGGCGGCGCCGGCAATCGGGCTCTGGCCGTTGTCGTTGCGGATCTCCGGGTCGGCCTTGTGCTCCAGCAGGACTTTTACCGTGTCCACATGGCCGTGGTACGCGGCCAGCATCAGCAAGGTATCGCCCTTGTGGTTACGCAGGTTCGGCGGCAAACCCTTGGTCAGCAGCGCGGCCATCATTGCCGCATCGCCCTCCCGTGCCTTGTTGAATACCTGTTCGGTGAATTCGGCGGCTTCTTCGGGGGTCATCTGGCGGCTTTTGTCTGACATTGGGCACTCCCTTTTCTGTCATTCGTAAAAGCCGACAGTTTCCCGAGCGGCCCCGGCACTGTCACTTGTTTTTTCTCATGGGCCGCCATAGCCAGATTCAATAGCGGTACTTGCCGCCGTGGATGTCAGACAACAACTGCTGCGTGACCTGTACGTAAGTCTGGGTCCCCGGCAGCCAGGCATAGATCGGGTCATCTCCGGTTTTACTCGGGTCGAAGGCCTCGTCCTTGAGTCGGGTCTTCTGATATTTGAACGTTCCGGTGGTTTCCATTTTCACTTTCACCCGCAGGAACAACGGCACCGCATAGGCCGGCATTTGCTCACGGGCGAAGGCCAGCAGTTCGCTGAAGTCCAGGGTTGCCAGGGATTCGGCAGGCGTGATCGCCGCCATCCCGGCGCGGCCATTGGTGTTGCGGATTTCCACGCCATAGGCCACGGCTTCGGAAATATGCGGGTGTTGCAGGAGTATGTTTTCAACCTCCGTGGTCGAGACGTTTTCGCCCTTCCAGCGGTAGGTATCGCCCAGGCGGTCGACAAACTGCGCATGACCGAAACCGATGTTGCGCAACAGGTCGCCGGTGTTGAAGTAGCGGTCACCCTTCTCGAACACATCCTGGAACACGACCTTGGCGGTTTTCTGCGGATCGGTGTAGCCGTCCAACGGTGCCTTGTCGTCGATTTTCGCCAGCAGCAACCCCTGCTCGCCCTTGGCGACCTTGCGCATCAAGCCGTTGGCCTGACGAATCGGCGCGCCGCTGTCGTGGTCGTACGCGACCAGCTCCCAGGACATCAGGGAAAAACCGATGGTGTTGTCGAAATTGAGAATGTTGGTGAAACCGATATTGCCATCGCTGGCGGCGTACAGCTCACAGATGTGATTCACCGCAAAGCGGGTCTTGAACTCGCTCCAGGCGCCGGGACGCAAACCGTTGCCGATCATTTTCTTCACATCGTGCCGGCTGTCGTCGGCGCTGGGCGGTTGATCGACCAGGTAGCGGCACAGTTCGCCGACATAACCGATGGTGGTCGCCCGGTACTTGCGCGCATCGTTCCAGAACTGACTGGCGCTGAATTTGCGGCGGATGGCGAACCCGCTGGCACCACTGACGGCCGCCCCCCAGCACACGCAAAGGCCCGTGGCGTGGTACAGCGGCAAGGTGCAATAGACGACATCGTCGGGGCGCATGTCCAGGGCGATCATGCCGAAGCTCGCAGAGCTGCGCATCCAGCGTCCGTGCTTGAACACGCCAGCCTTGGGCAGGCCAGTGGTACCCGAGGTGTAGATATAAAAACAGGGATCGTCGAAGAAAATCTGCTGGCTGCCGGGTGGGTTTTCGCTGGCATCGTCGAGACTGGCGGTCATCAGGTTGATGAAACCTTCAGGCGCGATACCCGGTTGGCGAGAGGTGTCCTGATCAGCGACGAACCAGGTTCGGTCAGCCTTGATCGACACCCGATCACGCACCGTCAGGTACGCCGGGACCAACTCTTCACCGACAACGATCGCCACCGGCGCCACCAGATTCACACTGTGCACCAGGGTGTCGCGGGTCTGCGAGGTATTGAGCAGCGCACTGATCGCGCCGACCTTGGCCACCGCGAGAATCGTCACCAGCAGTTCCGGACGGTTCTCGATAAAGACCGCCACCACATCACCCTTGCCGATGCCTTGGCCGATCAGGTGATGGGCGATGCGATTGGCCCATTGGTTGACCTCGGAGTAACTGAGCGTTACGTCGCCTTGCAACAGCGCCGGGCCATCCGGGTTGCGCAACGCAGCTTGCTCGACACTCCAGCCCAAACCACACGCCTGGGTCGGGTCCTTGACGTTGGCGGCCTTCATGCCCTTCACCACCCGGGGGATGGCCTTGGCGATGGAAGGCAACTTGCGGAGCATCATGCCCCAGGTAATCGTGTCGTTCGACGTACGGCTCATGATTGCTCCCGTTCGATCTTTTTTTATTGTCGGGTGGCTATGACTGAGCCCGAAAATACGTCAACGGTTCTTGAGCTGTACACGCGGTTTTTGAAATGTTTTGTATCCGCGATCTTGATCTGCGATAGCGCTGCGCGAAGATGATCCCGTGCGCGCCAATTGGTTCCATCGAGTCGCCGACGTACCTGCAAAATGCAGGATGCACGATGGCCATTCATGCAGATTGCACGAAAGCAAAAATCACCAAAAACAATAAGCTATTGATTTTATTAACACTTAACCACTGAAAATACTGGCACAAAGGCTGCAACAGTCTCCCCATGCTTACCATTCAAGTCATCACGGAGCTGAACGACATGAGCCTTATCCAGGAAAAATTTTCGTCCTTGTTCTCCAACTTCGCAGTCACTACCCAGGACCGCCCTGATGGCGGGATTCTGCTGACCTTGCGCAGCGCCGACGGCAGAGAATTCATGCGCTCGATCTCCTACCAGCAATTGCACAATGGCGATCAACTGTCCTGGGTCATCAGCGCGATTCGCCGTGACCTCGCTGAACAGGCCAGCGAATTGCCGCAGATTTCCATGCTGCAGAGCCAGCAACGGTTTGCCCTGCCGACCTATCACTCGCTGTAAAAAACATTGTGGAAAAACACTGTAGGAGCGAGCCTGCTCCGGGCGGCGTTCCGACGATAGCGATCTGTCATTCAACATTGATGTTGACTGACACTCTACAATCGTCGGAACGCCGCCCGGAGCAGGCTCGCTCCTACAAGTTGTGTAGTGCTTAGAAGGCGGCAGGATCGATCCGCGCAAAGCTGTCGACCGTGACATGCCCTGCCAGTTCACCGCCCTCACGGGCCAACCCGCAAGTGGCCATCCCCGCCGCACGCGCCGCCTCGAGTTCTTCGACGATGTCCGACAAAAACAGAATCTGTGCCGCCTCGACCTCAATCGCCTGCGTAATGTTGGCGTAGGACTGCGCCTCGCGCTTGGGCCCTGAAGTGGTGTCGAAGTAACCACTGAACAACGGTGTCAAATCCCCCGCCTCCGAGCAGCCGAAGATCAACCGCTGGGCCTGGATCGAACCGGACGAATAAACAAAAAGTTGATAACCGGCCTGATGCCAGTGCTTGAGCGCGTCAACGGCGTCCGGGTACACGTGCCCCTTCAACTGCCCGGCCAGATAGCCCTGCTCCCAGACCATTCCCTGCAACGCTTTCAACGGAGTGGCCTTGCGGTCTTCGGCAATCCAGCCCAGCAGGATCTCGACAACGCGCTCGACATCGGCGTCCGGCTCATTGCTGTCGCGGCGCACGGCAGCCAGTTGCTCCGCCACATCGACGCGTTCGGCGTGCTGACGGACAAACGCCGGCAAGTGTTTGGCGGCATAGGGGAACAGCACGTCGAACACAAAACTCACCGCGCTGGTGGTGCCTTCGATGTCGGTGAGAATCGCTTTGATCGGCATCGACTCAGTCCTCCAGGCCTGGGAATTGGCTGGCGATGTCTTCGCCGGTGAAGTTGGCCACCCAGCCTTCCGGGTTGTTGAACAGGCGGATCGCAATGAAATGCGGGTGCTCGCCCATGTCGAACCAGTGTTTGGTGCCCGCCGGCACCGAGATCAGGTCGTTTTTCTCGCAGAGCACCGCGTAGACGTAATCGTCGATGTGCAGGGTAAACAGGCCACGACCGGCGACAAAAAATCGTACTTCGTCTTCGCCATGGCGGTGTTCGTTGAGGAACTTTGCACGCAATTCGGCTTTTTGCGGGTGGTCGCTGTTGAGGCTGATCACGTCAACGGTGATGTAACCGCGTTCGGTCATCAGCTTGTCGATTTGCTCTTGATAGGCGGCGATCACTTCATCCTGGCTGGCGCCCGGCTGGAGTTTTATGGCGGCCTGCCAGCGGTCGAAACGCACGCCCTGCTCGGCCAGGGTCGAGGCGATGTCTTCGAAATGGGTCAGCACCTTGTTGGGGATCTCAGGGCTGGAGACGTGATAAACGGACAGGCTGCTCATCAGGGCAACTCCTTAACGGTTCATGCTTTAAAGAGCGAGCGCATCTTCAACTCGCACTCGAACAAAAATTCAAAGGCCTCGATCTGCCGCAGGGCATCGCTCATGCGCGCGCCCCAGGTGTAGAGGCCATGACCACGGATCAGGTAGCCGACGCAATCGGGATGGGCGTCCAGCCAAGGCTGCACCTTGGCGGCCAGGCGCGCAATGTCCTGATCGTTGTCGAAAATCGGCACGCGCACCCGGGATTCGTGGGTGGTCACACCACTGAAGGCTTTTTGCAGTTCGTAGTCTTCGAACTCGATGAAGTCTTGCGGCGTCAGGCGCGACAGCACGGTGGCATTCACCGAATGGGTGTGCAACACCGCACCGATCTCAGGGCGCCAGCTGTAGAGCTGGGTGTGCAACAGGGTTTCGGCGGACGGTTTCTTGCCCAGTTCCAGGCTGTTGCCTGACAGGTCGGTGGCCAGCACATCGTCCATGCCGAGTTGCCCCTTGTGCTTGCCGGACACGGTCAGCAAGGCTTCGGTCGGCGACAGGCGGGTCGAATAGTTGCTGCTGGTGGCCGGCGACCAGCCGCGGCCGTACAGAAAACGCCCGGCGTCGATGATTTCCTGGGCGAGGTGTTCACGGGTAAGGCTCATGGCCTGTCCTCTTGCATACGTGTGGCAATGATAACGGCAGCCGCGACGGCTGCGAGACTGGCAATACTAAAGGTCCATGCCGCACCGAGGGCATTCCAGCTGTAGCCGGAATACAACGCGCCCAATGCACCACCGGTGCCGGCCAGGGCGGCGTACAACGCCTGACCCTGGCCTTGCTGGCGCGCACCGAAGCTACGTTGCACGAATGAAATGGCAGCGGCGTGAAAGCTGCCGAAGGTCGCCGCGTGCAATACCTGGGCAAACAACAGCACCCAAAGAAACTCCGCGAGCGAGCCCAGCAACAGCCAGCGCAACGCCGCCAGCAGAAAGCTGGCCATCAGCACCCGGCGCAGCGAAAAGCGCGCGAGAATCCGGCTCATGGCCAGAAACATCAGCACTTCGGCGACCACGCCGACCGCCCAGAGCATGCCGATCACGCCACGGCTGTAACCCAGACGCTCAAGGTGCAAGGTCAAGAACGTGTAATACGGCCCGTGACTCATCTGCATCAGCGCCACGCAGCCGTAAAACGCCAACACGCCGGGGCTGCGCAATTGCTTGAGGAATCCTTCCCCCGTCACCCGGTTGCCCGGCGCCGGTTGGGCATTGGGCACCCACAGGCTGCTCAGGACGATACCGGACAGGATCAACACCAGCGCCGCCGGGTAGATGTCCAGGCTCAACCATTCGAACAAGCGCCCGAGCGCGACCACGGTGATGATGAAACCGATCGAGCCCCACAGGCGAATCTGGCTGTAGCGCGAGGTCTGGCCCTGCAAGTGCGCCAGGGTGATGACTTCGAACTGCGGCAAGACCGCATGCCAGAAGAACGCATGCAAGGCCATGACCATCGCCAGCCAGGCGTAGGTCTTGCTGACGAAAATCAGCGAAAAGGTCAGCAGCGTGCACACCGCGCCGAAGCGCACGATGGCCAGCCGCCTACCGGTGTAGTCGCCCAGCCAGCCCCAGATATTCGGCGCCACGCAGCGCATCAGCATCGGGATCGCCACCAGCTCGCCGATGCGCGCGGCACTGAATCCGAGATGATCGAAGTACAGCGCCAGGAACGGTGCTGTCGAACCGAGCAAGGCGAAATAGAACAGATAGAAACTGGAAAGCCGCCAGTACGGGAGCGCCGCCACGCCTGTCAAACCGCAGCGGCTGCGAGGTCAGCCATTAAAGCTGACCCAGCACCGGTGTGCTCACGCGCACATCGGCGTTTTGCCCACGGTGACGCAGCAGGTGGTCCATCAACACGATGGCCATCATCGCCTCGGCAATCGGCGTGGCGCGGATGCCGACGCACGGATCGTGACGGCCCTTGGTGACGACTTCCACCGGGTTGCCGTGAATGTCGATGGAACGGCCCGGTGTGGTGATGCTCGACGTCGGCTTCAGCGCCAGGTGCGCAACGATGGGCTGACCGGAGGAAATACCGCCGAGAATGCCGCCCGCGTTGTTGCTGAGGAAACCTTGCGGGGTCATTTCATCGCGGTGCTCGGTGCCACGCTGGGCGACGCTGGCGAAACCGGCGCCGATTTCCACGCCCTTGACCGCATTGATACTCATCAGCGCATGGGCCAGTTCGGCGTCGAGACGGTCGAAGATCGGCTCGCCCAGGCCCGGCATCACGCCTTCGGCGACCACAGTGATTTTCGCGCCGACTGAATCCTGGTCGCGGCGCAACTGGTCCATGTAGGCCTCCAGTTCCGGCACCTTGTCCGGGTCCGGGCTGAAGAAGGCGTTCTGCTCCACCGAATCCCAGGTCTTGAACGGAATTTCGATCGGCCCGAGTTGGCTCATGTAGCCGCGAATGACGATGCCCTGGCTGGCCAGGTATTTTTTTGCAATCGCACCGGCCGCGACGCGCATCGCGGTTTCGCGGGCCGAGCTACGGCCGCCGCCGCGGTAGTCGCGCTCACCGTATTTGTGGTGGTAGGTGTAGTCGGCGTGGGCCGGGCGGAACAGATCCTTGATCGCCGAGTAGTCCTTGGACTTCTGGTCGGTGTTGCGGATCAGCAGGCCGATCGAGCAGCCAGTGGTGCGACCTTCGAACACGCCAGAGAGGATCTCGACTTCGTCGGCTTCCTGGCGCTGGGTGGTGTGGCGGCTGGTGCCGGGTTTGCGGCGGTCCAGGTCGCGCTGCAGATCCTCCAGGGATATCTCCAGGCCCGGCGGGCAGCCGTCGACAATGGCGACCAACGCCGGACCATGGCTTTCGCCCGCGGTGGTGACTGTGAACAGCTTGCCGTAGGTATTGCCGGACATGCAGGACGCTCCGTGAAATGAACCTGAATACGTAATGCGCGCCAGTATACGCAGGCTACCCAAGTAGTTCATCCTCGAACCTTATGGGTGCCTGTGAGTCCAACTGGCATCTTCTGGATGATGGCGCGATGATGCTGCGAGTTCTTGCCTTGAGCCTTACCCTGATTTCCGGCTTCGCCCAGGCGACTGTCCTGCAACGACCGATCACATTGGATACAGGCACCGGCGAGCTTTTCGGCTCGCTGTTACTGCCAAAATCCGACAATCCTGTGCCGGTTGTCCTGATCATTTCCGGCTCCGGCCCTACGGATCGCGACGGAAACAACGCCGACGGCGGGCGCAATGACAGCCTCAAGCGCCTGGCCTGGGTGCTGGCCAAACACAACATCGCCAGCGTGCGTTACGACAAGCGCGGCGTGGCCGCAAGCCTGGCCGCCACGCCGGACGAGCGCAATCTGACGGTAGAGGCCTATGTGTCCGATGCCGAAGCCTGGGGCCAGAAGCTCAAGTCCGATCCGCGTTTCGGCAAATTGATTGTGCTGGGTCACAGCGAAGGTGCCTTGATCGCCAGCCTCGCTGCGCCGGGCATCGATGCCGACGCGGTGATTTCCGTCTCCGGCAGCGCCAGGCCGGTTGATCAGGTCATCCGCCAGCAACTGGGCAATCGCCTGCCTCCACCGCTGATGCTGCGCAGCAATGAATTGCTCGACAGCCTCAAGGCCGGGAAACCCGACGACAATGTGCCGCCACCGTTGCAGGCGATTTTCCGTCCGAGCGTGCAGCCGTACCTGATTTCCCTGTTCCGCCAGGACCCGTCCGCGGCGTTTGCCAAGCTGAAAATGCCGGCGCTGATCATCCAGGGCAGCAACGACATCCAGGTCGGCGTCAATGACGCAAGGCTGCTCAAGGCCGCCAAACCGGACGCCGAACTGGCGCTGATCGAGGGCATGAACCACGTCATGCGCATCGTGCCCAACGACGTCAAACGCCAACTGGCCTCTTATAAAGATCCGCAATTACCCCTGGCGGCGGAACTGGGCACACGAATCCTCGGGTTTATTGACGGACTTCGTACCAGCTAAACGCCCCCAGGCCCTCCAGTCTTGAAAAAAACGGCCGATAAGCCTTTGTCGCCGCCACATTGGTTGGCGACACGCTGAGCTTGGACAGGATCTCGCCGTTATGACTGATACCCAGACTTCACCCGACACCAGCGCTGAAACTGACGCACCGCCAGCGGTCGAGCTGCCCTGGGCGGACGTCCACGTCGAGCACCACAAGATGCTCCGTCTGGCGCCGCTGCAGACTGACCGCAACACGGGCGGGCGCCCATTGCGCTTTGTCGAATCAGGTTATGCCGAGCGCAACGACAAGGCGCGCAGCCTGATGCGCATGAGCATCACCCTGCCCGGCCAGCGTGTGCGCAAGGAACAGAATCATCTGGACGTGTGGGTCGATCACGCCGAAAAGCGCGTGCATTTCGGCCCGGACAGCGGTTTGCAGGTTGAACCGCTGAACCGTGGCATTGGCCGCTACCTGGCGGCCCAGGGCATCAACTGGGCGAAGAAACGCTGGCCGACCTACACCGTCGACGGCTTTGACCTGAACAACAAGGATGCGCTGAACGAAGACACCCGCCTGCGCCGCGATCACTTTTTGCGTGTGCACGGTTTCGACGTGGTGTATGCCGATGCCCAACATTTGAAAGGCAGCGTCAAGCCGGTCAAGGTCGGCGACCTTTCTGGCGACTGGAACAGCGAAAAACTGCAGGTCGTGGAGATCCTCGAGGCGGCGCAGATGCTCCAGCAAGCCGAACAGAACCTGGCCGAGCAGGAAGTCAAACTCAAGAAACACGAAGAGAAAGTCAGCAAGTACAAACGCGAAGACGCCGGGCTGCGTTTCACCATCACCTGTCTGGTGGCGTTCGCGGTGTTTCAGGCGGGATTGCTGATCTGGATTGCCACGCACCGGTAATCGGCGTCGGACTTGAAAAGATCGCAGCCTGCGGCAGCTCCTACAGGGGTGTTCACATAAACCTGTAGGAGCTGCCGCAGGCTGCGATCTTTTGCTTTAACGGTTAAACGCGGGAAGCGAACAACGCCTGATGCTCCCGGCACTGCTGCGCACTCAGCATGAACACACCATGGCCGCCACGCTCGAACTCCAGCCAGGCGAAGTCGACTTCCGGGTACAACGCCTCGACGTGCACCTGGCTGTTGCCCACTTCAACAATCAGCAAGCCCTTCTCGGTCAAATGATCCGCCGCTTCGGCGAGCATGCGCCGTACCAGGTTCAAACCGTCGTCACCGCAGGCCAGGCCCAGCTCCGGTTCGTGCTGGTATTCGTCCGGCATGTCAGCGAAATCTTCCGCATCGACGTAGGGCGGGTTCGACACGATCAGGTCGAAACGTTGTCCCGGCAAGCCCTCGAAACCATCGCCCTGCACCGTGTACACACGCTCATCGACACCGTGGCGCTCGATGTTCTGGTTAGCTACTTCCAGCGCTTCGAACGACAGGTCCGCCAACACCACCTCGGCACGCTGGAACTCGTAGGCGCAGGCGATACCGATGCAACCGGAACCGGTGCACAGGTCGAGAATTCGCGCCGGCTCGTTAGCCAGCCATGGGGTAAAACGGTTTTCGATCAACTCGCCAATGGGTGAACGCGGGATCAGCACGCGCTCATCGACGATGAACGACATGCCGCAGAACCAGGCCTCGCCCAACAGATACGCCGTAGGCACCCGCTCTTCGATGCGGCGCTTGAGCAAAAGCTGCAGGTGGACCACTTCGTCTTCTTCCAGATTGCAGTCGAGGTAGCTGTCGGCGATTTCCCACGGCAGGTGCAGCGCACCCAACACCAATTGCCGGGCTTCGTCCCAGGCATTGTCGGTGCCATGGCCGAAAAACAGATCCTCCCCATGGAAGCGGCTGACGGCCCAACGGATATGGTCACGCAGGGTGCGAAGGCGGGAAGTGATCACGACGGCAAACTCCAGAAAAATCGACGGGCGATTCTACCAGTCAAACGACGTTACGACGACGCGGGAAACTACCGATTCAAATGTAGGAGTTATCCGTTTTTTCGCCAGGCTATTGAACAAAATGCGACTATTGACAAGGCTACAGGCCAGCAACGACGGCACCTACGATCGTAGCGATTCACAGAACCGCTCAGCCAGAGGACAATGTCGCAAAAGCCCCACTCCAAGGAGCCCCAGAATGTCTGTTCCAAAAACGATGTTTCAACTCAGCGGTCGCGGTTATCCGGCAGCCAAACTGAGTCAAGCGACCCTTATCATCATTGATGCCCAGAAAGAGTATTTGAGCGGGCCCCTGGGGCTCAGCGGCATGGATGAGGCCGTCGCGAACATCAAGCAGTTACTCGCCGCAGCCCGTGCCGCCGGCCGGCCGATCGTGCATGTCCGCCACCTCGGAACGCTCGGTGGGATGTTCAACCCGCAAGGCGTCGGTGGTGAATTCATTCCTGGCCTGGAGCCACAGAGCGACGAAACCGTCATCGGTAAATTGCTGCCGAGCGCGTTCCATGGCACCGAACTGGCCAAACGCCTGGAAGACCTCGGCGCCCTCGACCTGATCGTCTGCGGCTTCATGAGTCACTCGAGCGTCAGCACCACCGTGCGCGCAGCGAAGAACCTGGGTTTCCGATGCACACTTATTGAAGACGCCTGCGCCACACGCGACCTACCCTACAAGGGCGGTGTCCTGAGCGCCGCGCACGTTCATCAGACCGAAATGGCGATCATGGGCGACAACTTCGCCACCCTCGCGCTGACCTGTGAACTGATCTGATCGACGCTCAATGAGCGGCCTGAAATGCCGCTCATCCGCAAAAACCTCGCATTTGCCGTAATTGTCTTAGCCTCAGGAACATCCCGGTCAACTCCCGGTCGAAGGGCCGATACCCATTGAGGAAGGTCGGAATGAAGTTATCCGATGGTTTTGACGCTCGCCGCTTGCGGTCCAAAGGCCAACGCAACTGGCGTTTTCGAATCGGCGCGACGTTCGCGGCATTGCTGGCGATGTGCGGCGTGTTGCTCGCCATGGCCGGTACCGCCAGCCTGCTCGGCCACGCACCCGCCCTGGGTGAATTGAACACAAGCCGCACCGGTGCTGCCGTGATCCTGGTCATCGGCCTGTTCGTGCTGTACCTCGGCGTGTGGCTATGGCGCCGTTGCCGTCGTCGCTCGCGCCAGTCGCGGGAACTGGCCATGTCGCCGCACCTGATGAAAAAACACGACTGAGCCAAGCGTCGCGCGCGTTTTTGTCGCGCCCGATTCGCTTCGAGTTGGGTAAACTGGCCGCCCTTCGCGGAGGCTGACATGCAAGACGACGATTTTTCCCTGTTCAAAAGCGCGATCCAAGGCGTCAAGCCAATCAGGCACGATCGCGCCGAAACCGGCAAACCCAAGGCTGACCGCGCGCAGATTGCCATGCTGCGCCAAGCGGCCACAGTGCGCACCGAATCCACCACCGTAGACGGGCTGTCCGATCAGTTCGTCATCGACGTCGGCCCTGAAGACGAGCTGATGTGGGCGCGTGACGGCGTGCAGGAAAGCCAGATGCGCAAGCTCAAAGTCGGACAGATTCCGTTCGAAGGCAGCCTCGACCTGCACGGCATGAGCGTGGAAAAGGCCCGGGAAACCCTTTGGGCGTTCCTCGCCGAAGCCACCCGATTCGAAATCCGCTGTGTACGCGTCACCCATGGCAAGGCGGTACGCCTGGATGGCAAGCGGCCGATGATCAAAAGCCACGTCAACACCTGGCTGCGCCAGCATCCACAGGTGCTCGGCTTCACCTCGTGCCAGGCGAAACACGGCGGTGCCGGCGCGGTTTATGTGATGCTCAAACGCACCATGATGGAAGGTCGTGACGAGTAAAGCTGACGCGCTACGCTTGCAGCGTCGTGTCCGCCACCGTACCCTTGACCTTTGCGTAAAATCCCACAGGTAGTTTCATGTCCCTGGAACAGAATTACACCGCGATCCTTGGCCAACTGGGCGAGGACGTCTCCCGCGAGGGCCTGCTCGACACGCCCAAGCGTGCCGCCAAAGCCATGCAGTACCTCTGCCGCGGCTATGAACAGACACTGGAAGAGGTCACCAACGGTGCCCTGTTCAGCTCCGACAACAGCGAAATGGTGCTGGTCAAGGACATCGAGCTGTACTCGTTGTGCGAACACCACCTGCTACCGTTCATCGGCAAGGCTCACGTCGCCTACATCCCGAGCGGCAAGGTCCTGGGCCTGTCGAAGGTGGCGCGGATCGTCGACATGTACGCCCGTCGCCTGCAGATCCAGGAAAACCTCAGCCGCCAGATCGCCGACGCGGTCCAGCAAGTCACCGGCGCCCTGGGCGTTGCAGTGGTGATCGAGGCCAAGCACATGTGCATGATGATGCGCGGTGTGGAAAAGCAGAACTCGACGATGATCACCTCGGTGATGCTCGGCGAGTTCCGCGAGAACGCCGCGACCCGCAGCGAATTCCTCAGCCTCATCAAGTAATTCGCGGCACGAAGAAAACCGGCGTTCATCGCCGGTTTTTTTTCGTCTGCAAAAAATCAGGTAAGCTGCGCGCCCTTATTCATTAGCACCGTGAGGCTTTCAACGTGTTCGTAAAAGCGCTTCGTGTCGGCCTTGGCCAACTGATCATTTTCATCGACTTCATTACTCGTCCAAGCAAGAAAAAGCGCCCCGCCGCCGCTCAGGCCCAGGTCGAATCCGCCGCCAAGGGCCTGACCCTGTATCAATTCCACGCCTGTCCGTTCTGCGTGAAGACCCGCCGCACCCTGCGCCGCCTGAATGTGCCGGTGGCCCTTCGCGATGCGAAGAACAACGAACAGGATCGCCAGACCTTGCTGGAGCAAGGCGGCAAGATCAAGGTGCCATGCCTGCGCATTGAAGAGAATGGCCAGACCACCTGGATGTACGAGTCCAAGGTGATCATTGATTATCTGGACAAGCGTTTCGCGGCAGCTTGATTTTTTGGGGTGCCCGAAAGGACGCCTTCGCGGGCAAGTCGGATCGCCGCACCGCCGCTCCTACAGTGATTTACGGCGTACACAACCCTGTAGGAGCGGGCTTGCCCGCGAAGAGGCCACTACAGTCACCACAAGTCTCCAGGCAAAAATAAACCGGCCCTTACGCCGGTTTATTTGTTTTCAGGCCGCTTGCGCCGCCTGAGCTTGGCGCACCACCGCCGCCAACCGCTTGAGCCCTTCATCCAGCCGCGCCGGATCAATGTGGCTGAAGTTCAACCGCAAATACCCCGGATGGTTATCCGGCTCGGGAAAGAACGGTTCCCCCGGCATGAACGCTACGTCATTGGCCAACGCGGCGTCGAGCAAGGTGCGGGTGTCCTGCGGCTGCTTGAGTTTCAGCCAGAAAAACAACCCACCCTGCGGCACGTTCCAGTCCGCCAGATCCGAAAAATGAGTGTTCAGCGCCAACTGAAACGCATCCCGACGCCCACGGTAAAAGTCACGCAATTCACTGCGGTGTTGCCGGTACTTTTCGCTGCCGATCCATTGCAGTGCCTGCCACTGGCCAACCCGATTGGTGTGTAGATCCGCCGATTGCTTGAGTTTCAACAGATGTGGAAACAGGTCCGGGCTGGCGATCAAGTAGCCGACGCGCAATCCCGGCAACAGTGTTTTCGACACGGTGCCGGTGTAGATCCAGCTGGCCTTCTTCAAGCGGCTGACAATCGGCGTGGCGCTGCCACCGTCAAAGGTCAGCTCGCGGTAAGGCTCGTCTTCAATCAGCGTCACGCCAAATTCATCGAGCAACGCCGCCACCGCATCGCGCTTGGCTTCGCTGTACCGCACGGCCGATGGGTTCTGGAAAGTCGGGATCAGGTAGATGAAAGCCGGGCGGTGTTGTTCCAGGCGAGCGCGTAGCTCCGTCAAGTTCGGCCCGTCAGCCTCCAGCGGCACGGTCAGGCAATCGGCGCCGAACAGCTTGAATATTTGCAGTGCCGCCAGATAAGTCGGCGCTTCGAGCAGGATCTCGGTGCCCTTGTCGATGTACAGCTTGGCCGCCAGATCCAGGGTTTGTTGGGAGCCGCTGACCACTAGCACCTGGCTCGCCTCGCAGCCCACTCCCAACGCTCGCGCCTCGGCAGCCAACGCTTCGCGCAGCGCCGGCTCGCCTTCGCTCATGCCGTATTGGCCCATGGCTACCGGCATGTCGTTCCAATCGACTTTTGGCAGCATGGCTTCGGCCGGCAGACCGCCGGCAAACGACATCATCTGCGGACGCTGTGCCGCGGCGAGGATTTCACGGATCAAAGAACTTTTAAGGCGCGAGACACGTTCGGAAAAAGCCATGGGGATCACCGGTAGCGAGGCATGTGAAAAATGAGTCAAACTTGTTGACCGAAATTACGCCTCCCCGAACGGATACGTCAATATGCTTGACCTTAAAAACCCGCTTTCCCAGCAGCAGGCCATGGAAGCGTTTTTCTTCGGCTACCAGGCCTTCACCGCCAAGGCCGATGAAATGCTCGAACGTCGCGGCCTGAGTCGGGTGCATCAGCGCATCGTGTTTTTCATCGCCCGCTATCCGAACCTGAGCGTCAAGGAGCTGTTGGCGTTGCTCGGCGTGAGCAAGCAGGCGCTGAACATGCCGTTGCGGCAATTGTTGGAGATGCATCTGGTCGAGAGCGTTGCGTCCGAGGCTGACAAGCGTAAGCGTTTGCTGGAGTTGACGGCGGAAGGTGCGCGGTTTGAACAGGCGCTGCGGCGCGAGCAAGTGAAATTGCTGGAGCGGGTGTTTGCCGAGGCCGGGGAGACGGCGGTGAATGGGTGGCTGGCGGTGAATCTGGAGTTGGGGAGGAGTCATTCGTCGGTTGAATGAGTGTTTGCCTGCTGGATAATCATTAACCGATCCGGCCCCTTCGCGAGCAGGCTCGCTCCTACAGGGGTATGCGATCAACTGTAGGAGCGAGCCTGCTCGCGATAGCGTCCGAACAGGCGATATATCCCGATCGCCAAACTTTTCGTCTACAAAATCAAAAACATTATTTGCTTTCTTTGTATACAAAAGCATAATCCACTTCGTGCGAGTTCCTGACCAAGCGGTCAACAAATTCGCAAGCACCTCAAAGGGCCGCTGCCACCCCTCTCGGATCCGGCCCTGGAAATAACAATAAAACTCTTGAGGAGTATTCGCTGTGGAAAGCCGCAAATCCGAAGCATCGACGCTGGAACTCTCGCCGCCATTACGCAATGGCTTGCTGGAACGTCTGTTCAAACTCAGCTTGCACGGCACCACGGTGAAGACCGAGCTGATTGCCGGTCTGACAACCTTCATCACTATGGCCTACATCATTTTCGTTAACCCCAACATCATGGCCGACGCCGGGATCGACCACGGTGCCGCGTTCGTCGCCACCTGCATCGCCGCGGCACTCGGTTGCCTGTTGATGGGCCTGTACGCCAACTGGCCGGTCGGCCTGGCACCGGGCATGGGCCTGAACGCCTTCTTCACCTACACCGTGGTCGGCACCATGGGCTACAACTGGGAAACCGCCCTCGGTGCGGTGTTTGTTTCCGGTGTGTTGTTCATGATCCTGACCTTCTCGCGGATCCGCGAATGGTTGCTCAACAGCATCCCGGTCAGCCTGCGCTTCGCCATGGGCGCCGGCGTGGGGCTGTTCCTGGGGCTGATCGGTCTAAAAACCGCGGGTATCGTCGTCGATAGCCCGGCTACCCTGATCAAGCTCGGCTCCCTGCGCGAACCCGGCCCGCTGCTCGCCGCCGTGTGCTTCCTGATGATCGCCATCCTCAGCTACCATAAAGTGTTCGGCGCGATCCTCATCAGCATCATCACCGTGACCCTCGCCGGTTGGGGCCTCGGGCTGGTGCACTACGAGGGCATCATGTCCGCTCCACCAAGCCTGGCTCCGACCTGGATGGCCATGAACGTCGCCGGCGTATTCAACGTCAGCATGATCAGCGTGGTCCTGGCGTTCCTCTTCGTGCACATGTTCGACACCGCCGGCACACTGATGGGCGTTGCCCAGCGCGCCAACCTGGTCGGCGCTGACGGCAAGATCGAAAACCTCTCCCGCGCGATGAAAGCCGACAGTGCGTCCAGCGTATTCGGTGCAGTGGTCGGTGTTCCGCCGGTCACAAGCTACGTAGAAAGTGCTGCTGGCGTGGCCGCTGGTGGTCGGACAGGTCTTACCGCAGTCACCGTTGGTGTGCTATTTATAGCCGCAATGTTTTTCGCACCACTGGCCGGCATGATTCCCGCCTATGCCACCGCTGGCGCACTGATTTATGTAGCGATGCTGATGATGGGCGGCATGGCCCACATTGAATGGGACGAAGCGACCGACAGCATTCCGGCGATCGTTACCGCCATCATGATGCCGCTGACCTTCTCGGTCGCCGACGGTATCGCCCTGGGCTTCATCACCTACGTGGCGCTGAAGGCCGGTACCGGCAAGTACAAGGAAATTTCCGTGAGTTTGTGGGTGCTCTGCGCGATCTTCATCGCCAAGTTCATCTTCCTGTAAACCTTACGCGGGACCCGCTTGAAAACAGCCTCACCCCGTCGGGTGGGGCTTTTGTGCAAATGGAGGAAAGTGATGAGTCTGGAAACCTGGCTGCTGTTCAGCGGCGCTGCGCTGATAGTAATCCTGATCCCGGGGCCGTTGTCTTTGCTGATGATCAGCAACAGCCTGAATTACGGTTTGGTCCGCTCCTACCCGGCGTTTCTGGGTGGCGTGATTGCCTCGATCTGCCTGCTGAGCGCCTCGGCGCTGGGCCTGGGCGCGTTGCTGCTGGCGTCGGAACAGTTGTTCCGCGCCTTGAAAATCGTCGGTGCGTTGTACTTGTTCTATCTCGCCTGGCAGAGCTGGCAGCAATCGCGCCAGCCTTCCCATGGCGCCGAAGTGCCTCAAGCTGCAGCAGTGCCGCGCTTTCGCGCACTTTTCGGCCGCGCGTTCATGCTGGGCGCGAGCAACCCGAAAGACATTCTGTTCTTCGCCGCTTTCCTGCCGCAGTTCTTGAGTGCCGAACAAGCGTTCCTGCCGCAGTTGCTGGTGATGATTGCGACCTGGACCGTACTCGACCTGCTGTGCAAACTGGCCTACGGCCTTGGTGCCCATGGTGCGGCGCGGTATCTGCGCAGCGGCAAGGGGCAGAGCTGGTTTAACCGGATCAGTGCGGGGTTGTTCAGTGGTGCGGGTGCAGCGTCCCTGCTGAGCCGCTAAACAGCAAGATCTTTTGACTTTTACACAGACGAAAAAAAGCCCGCAGTGTGAGCGGGCGAAAGACCAAAGAAGCTATATGCGCAATCGCTTCCAGGGTGCAGCAGCTGCCTGGGGGATCAGCTGCCGCGATAGGTGGAGTAGCTGTAAGGCGAAATCAACAACGGCACATGGTAGTGATCCTGCTCGGCGGAGATGCCAAAACGCAGCACCACGACATCCAGGAAGGCAGGCTCCGGCAGCTTGACGCCACGGGCGCGGTAGTAATCGCCGGCATGAAACTGAACCTGATAGACCCCGGTGCGGTAGTCATCGCCTTGCAGCAGCGGTGCATCGACACGACCATCGCTGTTGGTTATCGCGCTGGCGACCAATTCCAGGTGCGATCCTTCAACGCGGTACAACTCGACCTTGATCGAGCTGCCCGGGCAACCGTGTGCTGCGTCCAAAACGTGTGTAGTCAAACGTCCCATTGATTCTGCGCGCCTGCCTGCGTGGAGCAGTCAGACTTCGCGCCTCCCGAAGTCAGTTGAAAAGGAGACCGCACCGATTCGGAGCACGAAAAGCTGCGGCGAGCGACTGATTAAGACACTTTTCAAAAAAATTGTACACAATAAAAACGACATTTTTCGCTTTACCCTCGCCATCTGCCTATTTACTGTCGATTTCCCGCCAAACCGCACAGCCTATGACCCCTTCATCAAATTACTGACCATTCAGGCAGATTTCTTGCAGGCTCACGCCAATAGCAGTAAAAGATGACAGTCGGTGAAAAATGCGAAAATTCAGGCTTACAAAGTGAATATAAAGTTGTATACAATCAGCCCATCGCTGTGACGCCAGCCTGCCATCCAGTTTTCAGCTACGTCACACCAACCGTCATCATCGAATAAGAAGGAAGCCTGCAGTGAGCGCTGACTACCCACGCGACCTGGTCGGTTACGGCAGTAACCCTCCGCACCCACACTGGCCGGGCAATGCCCGTATTGCCCTGTCGTTCGTACTCAATTACGAAGAAGGCGGCGAGCGCAACATCCTGCACGGCGACAAAGAGTCCGAAGCGTTCCTCTCGGAAATGGTTTCTGCCCAGCCGCTGCAAGGCGCGCGCAACATGAGCATGGAATCACTTTACGAGTATGGCAGCCGTGCCGGCGTGTGGCGGATCCTGAAACTGTTCAAGGAATTCGACATTCCGCTGACCATCTTCGCCGTGGCCATGGCCGCCCAGCGTCACCCGGACGTGATCCGCGCCATGGTCGATGCCGGCCACGAGATCTGCAGCCATGGCTATCGCTGGATCGACTACCAGTACATGGACGAAGCCCAGGAACGTGAGCACATGCTCGAAGCGATCCGCATCCTCACCGAAATCACAGGCATTCGCCCGCTGGGCTGGTACACCGGCCGCACCGGCCCGAACACCCGTCGCCTGGTGATGGAAGAAGGCGGTTTCCTCTACGACTGCGACACCTACGACGACGACCTGCCCTACTGGGAACCGAACAACCCGACCGGCAAGCCGCACCTGGTGATCCCGTACACCCTGGACACCAACGACATGCGCTTCACCCAAGTCCAGGGCTTCAACAAGGGCGACGACTTCTTCGAATACCTCAAGGATGCGTTCGATGTGCTCTACGCAGAAGGCGCCGAGGCACCGAAAATGCTCTCGATCGGCCTGCACTGCCGCCTGATCGGCCGTCCGGCGCGTCTGGCTTCGCTCAAGCGCTTTATCGAATACGCTAAAAGTCATGAACAGGTGTGGTTCAGCCGTCGCGTCGACATCGCGCGCCACTGGCAAGAAACCCACCCGTACACAGGGGCTGCCAAATGAGCACCTTCCAAACCGTCAAACCTTCGACCCTGAGCCGCGACGCCTTCGTCGCCGCTTTCGCCGACATCTACGAACATTCGCCATGGGTGGCCGAGAAGGCCTACGACCTGGGCCAGGATGCCTCGATCGACCAGATCGAAACCCTGCACCAGCGCATGAGCGACATCCTGTTGAGTGCTGATCACGCAAGCCAGCTTGATCTGATCAATGCTCACCCGGACCTGGCCGGCAAAGCTGCCGTCCAGGGCCAGCTTACCGCAGCCAGCACTGAAGAACAGTCTGGCGCCGGTATTCACCAATGCACGGCCGAAGAGTTTTCTCGCTTCACCGAGCTGAACGACGCCTACAAAGCCAAGTTCAAGTTTCCCTTCATCATGGCGGTAAAAGGCAGCAACCGGCATCAGATCCTCGCAGCGTTCGAAACGCGCATCCACAACCCGGTCGACACCGAGTTCAAATGCGCGCTGGCGCAGATCAACAAGATCGCCCTGTTCCGATTACTGACCCTATAGCAAGCCTGGCCTGAGTGTTCTTAAACGCAGAAAACACCCAGAGCCTCGCAAGCATCCCAAGCCACTTATTTAAAGGCAGACAAGAAGAATGAAAGCTTACGCCGTACCTTTCGAGAAGTTCGTCAACCTGGCCGACGCCCGCCTGGGCACCAAAATCATCTCGGTCACCGATGACTGGTTCGCAGACGCCAACCGTCTGTTCCAACCGACCCCGGCCGTATGGAAGGAGGGCGTGTTCGATGACAACGGCAAGTGGATGGATGGCTGGGAGTCGCGCCGCAAGCGCTTCGAAGGCTTCGACAGCGCCGTGATCCGCCTGGGCGTACCGGGTTCGATCAAGGGCGTCGACATCGACACTTCATTCTTCACCGGCAACTTCCCGCCATCGGCGTCCCTGGAAGCCTGCTTCCTGGCCGAAGGCGAGCCGAACGAAAACACCCAGTGGGTTGAAGTGCTGTCTGCCGTCGAGCTGCAAGGCAACAGCCACCACTACCACGAAATCAACAACGACCAGGCCTTCAGCCACCTGCGCTTCAACATCTACCCGGATGGTGGCGTGGCCCGTCTGCGCGTGTACGGCGTGCCGTTCCGTGACTGGTCCGCTACCGGCGACAACGAGCAGGTCGACCTGGCTGCAGCTCTGAACGGTGGCCGCGCCCTCGCCTGCTCCGATGAACACTTCGGTCGCATGAGCAACATCCTCAACCCGGGCCGCGGCATCAACATGGGCGATGGCTGGGAAACCGCGCGTCGTCGTACCCCGGGCAATGACTGGGTCATCGTCGCGCTGGGCCATGCCGGCGAAGTCGAGAAAGTCATCGTCGACACCCTGCACTTCAAGGGCAACTACCCGGACAGCTGCTCGATCCAGGGCGCGTTCGTGAAGGGCGGTACCGACAGCCAGATCGAAACCCAGTCGTTGTTCTGGCGCGAACTGCTGCCAAGCCAGAAGCTGGAAATGCACGCCGAACACACCTTCGCCGAGCAGATCAAGGCACTGGGCCCGATCACCCACATCCGCCTGAACGTGTTCCCGGATGGTGGTGTGAGCCGCCTGCGCGTATTGGGCAAGGTAGCGAAGTAATGCTGAGACCGTAGGAGCTGCCGCAGGCTGCGATCTTTTGATCTTGATCTTGATCTTGATCTTGATCTTGATCTTGATCTTGATCTTGATCTTAAAAAGCAAAGTCAAAAGATCGCAGGCTTCGCCAGCTCCTACAGGGTATGCAGTGAACTGAAAACACATTTCAAAGATAAGAAGACCAGCATGCGCACACTGACGATTGAACCGCTGACCAAAGAAGCCTTCGCCCCTTTCGGTGACGTGATCGAAACCGACGGCAGCGATCACTTCATGATCAACAACGGTTCGACCATGCGCTTCCATAAACTGGCGGCGGTGCAAACCGCTACGCCTGAGGACAACGCGATCATCAGCATCTTCCGCGCCGACGCGCAGGACATGCCGCTGACCGTCAGCATGCTGGAGCGCCATCCGCTGGGCAGCCAGGCTTTCATTCCGCTGCTCGGCAACCCCTTTCTGATCGTGGTCGCGCCACTTGGCGATGAACCTGTATCAGGCTTGGTCCGCGCCTTCGTCACCAACGGCAGGCAGGGCATTAATTACCATCGCGGCGTCTGGCACCACCCGGTGCTGACGATCGAAAAGCGGGATGACTTCCTGGTGGTTGATCGCAGTGGCACAGGCAATAACTGCGATGAGCATTTTTTCAAAGAGGATGAGCGTTTGATCCTCGCCCCCCACCAATAAGAGAAGGCCTGATCACTCGACAACAGAGTGACAGGCGAGAGGTAAAGACTGTGGAAGCACATCTGTTGGAATGGCTGAACCTGAGCGTGCGCTGGGTTCACATGATTACTGGCGTGGCCTGGATCGGTGCGTCGTTCTATTTCGTATGGCTGGAAAACAACCTCAACCGGGTCAACCCGAAAAGCGGTCTGGCTGGCGATTTGTGGGCAATCCACGGTGGCGGTATCTACCACCTGGAAAAATACAAACTGGCCCCACCGACCATGCCGGACAACCTGCACTGGTTCAAATGGGAAGCCTACTTCACCTGGATGTCGGGGATCGCGCTGCTGTGCGTGGTGTTCTACTCCAACCCGACGCTCTACCTGCTGGCTCCGGGCAGCACCCTGAGCGGTCCTGAAGGCGTGGCCATCGGTCTCGGCTCGTTGTTCGTCGGCTGGTTCATCTACTCCTTCCTGTGCGACTCGGCCCTGGGCAAACGCCCTGCCCTGCTCGGCGGCATCCTGTTCGTCCTGATCATCGGCGCGGCCTACGGCTTCAGCAAAGTGTTCAGCGGTCGGGGTGCGTACCTGCACGTCGGCGCGATCATCGGCACCATCATGGTCGGCAACGTGTTCCGCATCATCATGCCGGCGCAACGTGCACTGGTAGCGGCGATCGCCGAGAACCGCACGCCGGATCCGGCGCTGCCGGCCAAAGGCCTGCTGCGTTCGCGTCACAACAACTACTTCACCTTGCCGGTGCTGTTCATCATGATCAGCAACCACTTCCCGAGCACCTACGGCAGCCAGTACAACTGGTTGATCCTGGCCGGGATCGCGGTACTGGCGGTGTTGGTGCGTCACTACTTCAACACCCGTCACGACAGCCACAAGTTTGCCTGGACCCTGCCGGTGGCAGCCGTCGGCATGATCAGCCTGGCTTACGTCACCGGCCCCGCGCCGCTGAACAGCCCGGAAGTGGCCAAGGCGCCAGCGAAGATCGAATACCAGCCACTGCCGGAAACAGCAGTGGGCGGTGGTTTGAAACCGGCTGAAGCCAAACCTGCAGAAACGCCGGCTGCCGCACCGGCGCAAGCGTCCAACACAGGCCCAGGCTTTGACAAAGTGCACAGCGTGATTCAGGAACGTTGTGCGGTTTGCCATTCGGCCAAGCCAACCAGCCCGCTGTTCAGTGCGGCCCCTGCCGGTGTGATGTTCGACACCCCCGAACAGATCCGCCAGAACGCACCGCGGATTCAGGCGCAAGCCGTCACCAGCCAGATCATGCCACTGGGCAACATCACCCAGATGACCCAGCAGGAACGTGACCTGATCGGTGCCTGGATTGTGCAGGGCGCCCAGACCAACTGATTCATCGCTGAAAAGCTTCGCTGGCAAGCCAGCTCCTACAGGTTCCATGTCGTGCGCCTAACCGGTGAACAACACAAATCTGTAGGAGCTGGCTTGCCAGCGATCAACCGCGCAGCGGTTGCCTGATACGAAAAATCACAAGAATAAAAAGATCCGAGGTGTTGCATGTCCGAGCTATCCACAGCGCGCATCCCCGACGCACCCGCCATTCAGCGTTTGCCCCTCTTGCAACTGATCCTGGTCGGTTTGCAACATGTTCTGCTGATGTACGGTGGTGCCATCGCGGTACCGCTGATCATCGGACAGGCCGCTGGCCTGAGTCGTGAAGAAATTGCCTTCCTGATCAACGCCGACCTGCTGGTGGCGGGTATTGCCACCATCGTCCAGTCCCTCGGCATAGGCCCCATGGGCATTCGCATGCCGGTGATGATGGGCGCCAGTTTCGCCGCCGTCGGCAGCATGGTCGCCATGGCCGGCATGCCCGGCATCGGCTTGCAGGGGATCTTCGGCGCTACCATCGCCGCCGGGTTCTTCGGCATGCTCATCGCCCCGTTCATGTCCAAGGTTGTGCGCTTCTTCCCGCCACTGGTGACCGGTACGGTCATCACCTCGATCGGTTTGTCGCTGTTCCCCGTGGCCGTGAACTGGGCCGGCGGCGGTGCTGGCGCCAGCCAATTCGGTTCGCCGATCTACCTGACCATCGCCGCACTGGTACTGGGCACCATCTTGCTGGTGCACCGCTTCATGCGCGGCTTCTGGGTCAATATTTCCGTGCTGATCGGCATGTGCCTGGGCTATGTGCTCTGCGGCCTGCTCGGCATGGTCGACCTCAGTGGCATGGCTCAGGCGCCATGGCTGCAATTCGTCACTCCGCTGCACTTCGGCATGCCGAAATTCGAACTCGCGCCGATCCTGTCGATGTGCCTGGTGGTGGTGATCATTTTCGTCGAGTCCACCGGGATGTTTCTGGCGCTGGGCAAGATCACCGGCCAGGAAGTCTGCCCACGGATGCTGCGTCGCGGCTTGCTGTGCGATGCCGGCGCCTCGTTCTTCGCCGGCTTCTTCAACACCTTCACCCACTCCTCCTTCGCCCAGAACATCGGCCTGGTGCAAATGACCGGCGTACGCTGTCGCTCGGTGACCATCGTCGCTGGCGGGTTGCTGATCGTTCTGAGCCTGCTGCCCAAAGCCGCGTTCCTGGTGGCCTCGATTCCTCCGGCAGTACTGGGTGGCGCAGCGATAGCGATGTTCGGCATGGTCGCCGCTACCGGAATCAAGATTCTCCAGGAAGCCGACATCGGTGACCGTCGCAACCAGTTGCTGGTGGCGGTGAGCATCGGCATGGGTCTGATCCCGGTGGTGCGCCCGGAGTTTTTCGCCCACCTGCCCGTGTGGATGAGCCCGATCACCCACAGCGGCATCGCCATGGCCACCCTCAGCGCGCTGACGCTGAATCTGCTGTTCAACATCCTGGGTGGCGCCGAACGCGCGGCCATCAACGACTGCCACGCTCACACCCATTGATCTGACGGATAACCAAGGGGGCCTGCCTGTGGCCAGCCCCCTGACCACAACCTGCGCCTCGAACAATAAAAACAAGAGGGAGCAACAGATGATTCGGACACAAACCAACGTGCTGTTGAGTGCTGGCCTGCTGGCCGCGAGTCAGGCCATGGCCGGCGATTTACTGCTGTGGCAGACCAACAGCCTGAGCTACCTGTACGGCAAGGATTTCGTGGTCAACCCGTCGATCCAGCAGACGATAACCTTCGAACACGCCGACCGCTGGAAGTACGGCGACAACTTCCTGTTCGTCGACAGCACCTGGTACAACGGCGAGAAAGACCGCAACAAAGGCGCCCACGCCTACTACGGCGAGTTCAGCCCGCGCCTCTCCTTCGGCAAGATCCTCGACCGCCGTTTCGAATTCGGCCCGATCAAGGACGTGCTGTTAGCCATGACCTACGAGAACGGCGAAGACGACACCGAGGCCTACCTGATCGGCCCCGGTTTCGACCTCGCGGTACCGGGCTTCAATTTTTTCACTTTGAATTTCTATTACCGCCAGACCGAAGGCTCGCGCCCCGGCGACGATGTCTGGCAGATCACACCGGCCTGGTCCTACACCCTGCCATTGGGCAACTCGAATCTGTTGATCGACGGCTACATGGACTGGGTGGTGGATAACGACCAGAACTCCCATGGCACTTATCACGCCAACCTGCACTTCAACCCGCAGATCAAGTACGACCTGGGCAAGTCCCTCGGCTGGCGGGAGAAACAGGTGTACGTCGGCGTCGAATACAGCTATTGGAAAGACAAGTACGGCATCGAAAACAGTTCCAGCTTCGACACCAATGAAAACACCACCAGCCTGCTGGTGAAGGTGCATTTCTGATGCTGCCCCGCAACCGTGCCCCAAACCTGTCGTCGGTGCGCCGTTGCGGAGCACTTGAGACCTGGCCGAGGAGTCAGTATTCTCCGCGCCCGCCCGAATCCGGTTTAAAAAAAAGCCCGGATGTAAAACCTGACCAGCAGGCCAACTTACCCCGGCTCTGGCAGGCACCAAGGCACTCCAAAACCCCTCTCAATCGACCGCTCTTGAGCCGCCGAACGGGAGTTTTTTGCTTTTTGAAAGCCTTGGCTCAGCTCTTGCTAACAGCACCAAAGCTGACCGAATGGATGATTTTTTACCGCTACGGAAACAGGCGCCACACCAGAGCGCCGACCTTAAAAAAATAACGTGGAACCACCTACTTTTTGGGAGCAACCGAATGAAACGTACGTGCACTAGCCTGATGCTGGCGGGATCATTGCTGGCGGGGGGTCAGGCCATGGCCGGCGACTTGCTGCAGTGGCAGAACAACAGCCTGTCCTACCTTTACGGTAAGGACTTCCAGGTCAACCCGCGCATTCAGCAGACGGTGACCTTTGAACACGCCGACGGCTGGAAATACGGCGACAACTTCTTCTTCATCGACAAGATCTTCTACAACGGCAAGGAGGACGCCTTCGCGGGCAAGAACAGCCACTACGGCGAGCTCAGCCCGCGCCTGTCGTTCAACAAGATCTTCGACCAGAAGTTCGAGCTCGGCCCGATCAAGGACGTCCTGCTGGCCATGACCTACGAGTTCGGTGAAGACGATACCGAGTCCTACCTGATCGGCCCTGGTTTCGACCTGGCCATCCCGGGCTTCGATTACTTCCAGTTGAACTTCTACAACCGCCACACCGAAGGCGACCGCCCGGGCGACAACATCTGGCAGGTCACGCCGGTCTGGTCCTACACCATCCCGGTGGGTGGCTCGGATGTGCTGATCGACGGCTTCATGGACTGGGTCGTCGACAACGACGTGAACAAAAAAGGCGAATACCACGCCAACCTGCACTTCAATCCGCAGGTCAAATATGACCTGGGCAAGGCGCTGAACCTGGGTGCCAAGCAGCTGTACGTCGGTGTCGAGTACGACTACTGGAAAAACAAGTACGGTATTGAAGACAGCCAGGGCTTCAAGACTGATCAGAGTGTGACCAGTTTCCTGGTTAAGGTTCACTTCTGATTTAAGAAGCTTCGCGAGCAGGCTCGCTCCCACAGTGGAACCTTGTCGAACACAAACGTTGTATACGACGAAAGTCCCTGTGGGAGCGAGCCTGCTCGCGAAAGCCTCACCACAAGTCTCAAACCGAAAGTACAGGCTCTGCCAACCCCAGAAACCGGCACAACTCCCCGCGCTTTGCCAACGCATCCCGCCGCCCTAGCTCGATCAACTCGCTGCAATACCCCGCCTCGAACAACAGATAGCTCAGCACCCCGGCCCCGCTGGTCTTGGTCGCGCCCGGCCCGCGCAGAAACAGGCGCAGTGCCGCCGGCAATTCCTGACGATGTCGCGCGGCAATTTCATCGATCGGCTGGCTCGGTGAAATCACCAATACGTCCACCGGCGCCACGCCCAATGCGCGGGTCGGCGTGCCGTCGGGCATCAGGTGACTGAACTGGTTCAGGCGCTGCAACAGCTCGATGTCACTTTCCAGGCTGTCAATGAACGTACTGTTGAGCATGTGCCCGCCAATCTGCGCCAGGGTCGGCTGCTGACCGGTGTAGCTGCGCTGCAAGGGTTGTTGCGGGTCGACGCCGCGTGGGTTGCCGCTGACGCCCACCACCAGCACCCGACTGGCGCCCAGATGCAGCGCCGGACTGATCGGCGCCGACTGACGCACCGCGCCATCACCGAAATACTCTGCACCGATTTTCACCGGGGCGAACAGCAGCGGAATGGCCGAACTGGCGAGTAGATGTTCAACCGACAGTTGGGTGGGAACGCCGACGCGTCGATGGCGCAACCAGGCATCGATCTTGCCGCCGCCTTGATAGAAGGTGACGGCCTGGCCGGACTCATAGCCGAACGCCGTGACTGCCACTGCATGCAATTGTTGCTGTGCGATCGCTTCGGCGATGCCGCCCATATGCAGCTTGTCGCTGAGCAAGTCCCGCAGCGGAGAACTATTGAGCAGCGCCACCGGCATGTGCCTGCCGATGCCGAGCAAACTGTGGCTGACAAAGCGGCTGGCCTGGCGGATCACCCCGGGCCAGTCGCTGCGCAACACCAGGTGACTGCGAAAGCCCTGCCAGAAAGCTGTCAGGCGTTCGATGGCGTTACGAAAATCCATCGCCCCGCTGGCGAGGCTGACGGCGTTGATCGCGCCCGCCGATGTGCCGACGATCACCGGAAACGGATTGCGGGCCCCCGGTGGCAGCAATTCGGCAATCGCCGCCAGCACCCCGACCTGATAGGCCGCCCGAGCCCCGCCACCGGAAAGAATCAACCCTGTAACCGGCTCAACTGGACTCATCGCAACACTCCATGGTGCTTGGGAAAACGGTTACTCAACCGCGCTTGGCGTACAACTTCGGCTCGCCCGGTGGACGACTCTTGAAGCGGCGATGAGCCCACAGGTATTGCTCGGGATGCTCGCGCAAAACGCTTTCGATCCATTGATTGATGCGAATGCAGTCCTCTTCTTCGGTTTCGCCGGGGAAGCCTTCGAGCGGCGCATGGATCACCAGCCGATAACCGCTGCCGTCCACCAGACGCTCCTGGGTGAACGGCACCACCAGCGCCTTGCCCAGCCGCGCAAACTTGCTCGTGGCGGTGACGGTCGCAGCCTGAATGCCGAACAACGGCACGAAGAGGCTTTGCTTGGCGCCATAGTCCTGATCCGGTGCGTACCAGATCGCGCGGCCCGAGCGCAGCAATTTGAGCATGCCGCGCACGTCTTCGCGCTCCACCGCCAGCGAGTCGAGATTGTGCCGCTCGCGGCCCTGGCGCTGGATGTAGTCGAACAGCGGATTCTTGTGCTCGCGGTACATGCCGTCGATGGTGTGCTGTTGGCCGAGCAGCGCGGCACCGATTTCCAGCGTCGTGAAGTGCAGCGCCATCAGGATCACGCCCTTGCCTTCGCGCTGAGCCTTTTGCAAATGCTCCAGCCCTTCGACATGAGCCAGGTTCGCCAGGCGCTTGCGCGACCACCACCAGCTCATCGCCATCTCAAAAAAAGCGATGCCGGTGGAGGCGAAGTTCTCCTTGAGCAGGCGTTTGCGTTCGGCGGCGGTTTTTTCCGGAAAACACAGTTCCAGATTGCGCTTGGCAATGCGCCGTCTGTCGCCGGCCACCCGATACATCAAAGATCCCAGTACACGACCGATCCACAACAGTGCCGGATACGGCAATTGGACGATCAGCCACAACAGCCCCAGGCCACACCACAGCGGCCAGAAACGTGGAGATAGAAATGCTTTTCGAAAACGCGGGCGGTCCATTAATGCTTCCGGAATGACAATGGCCGCGCATTCTACATCGTTCGACCCGGCTTGCGGCCTGCGGGCGTTCTCGTTATAAGTCTCGGCACTTTTAGTGACAAGTCGTTGTATGCCGACCATGAGCCAAACCGAACCGCTAGACCAAGATCCCGTGTTCCAGTTGAAGGGCAGCATGCTGGCCATTACGGTGCTGGAACTGGCCCGTAACGACCTCGAAAGCCTTGATCGGCAACTGGCCGCCAAGGTCGCCCAAGCGCCCAACTTCTTCAGCAACGCGCCGCTGGTACTGGCCCTGGACAAACTCCCGGCCAACGAAGGCGCGGTCGATCTGCCCGGCCTGATGCGCGTGTGCCGCCAGCATGGCCTGCGCACCCTGGCGATCCGTGCCAGCCGCATCGAAGACATCGCCGCCGCCATCGCGGTCGACCTGCCGGTGCTGCCACCGTCCGGTGCCCGCGAGCGTCCATTGGACCTGACCGAAGGCGAACCGAAGAAAAAACCGGAAAAACCGCCCGAGCCGACCATCAAACCGACGAAAATCATCACTTCGCCAGTACGCGGCGGCCAGCAGATTTATGCCCAGGGCTGCGATCTGGTGGTGATCTCCTCGGTCAGCCCGGGGGCGGAACTTCTCGCCGATGGCAACATCCATGTATACGGCCCGATGCGGGGTCGCGTGTTGGCCGGCGTCAAGGGCGACACCAAGGCGCGGATTTTCTGTCAGCAAATGAGTGCTGAACTGATTTCCATCGCCGGGCATTACAAGGTTTCCGAAGACCTGCGCCGCGACCCGCTATGGGGTTCGGGTGTGCAGGTCAGCCTGTCCGGCGACGTGTTGAACATCATTCGGCTTTAACGGATACTGCCGCATTTTCCAAGCATCTCTAAAACGTAGCGAAAACGGCTCAAACGAAGTAGGAAAAAGGCCGAAAGCAGTGTTTACCGGGGGTAAACGCCGCTCAAAACCGGATTCCAGCCAAGGCTGTCCGACTGCAGTAGTTTTTCAGGAGATGTTTTTCAAGGGCTGAAAAGTCCTCTTTCCTTAGGGGTGAAACACCTTGGCCAAGATTCTCGTGGTTACATCCGGCAAGGGTGGTGTGGGTAAGACCACCACCAGCGCCGCTATCGGTACCGGCCTCGCTCTGCGCGGCCACAAAACAGTGATCGTCGACTTCGACGTGGGCTTGCGTAACCTCGACCTGATCATGGGTTGCGAGCGCCGCGTGGTGTATGACTTCGTCAACGTGGTCAACGGCGAAGCCAACCTGCAACAGGCCCTGATCAAAGACAAGCGCCTGGAAAACCTCTACGTGCTGGCCGCCAGCCAGACCCGAGACAAAGACGCGCTGACCGTCGAAGGCGTGGAAAAAGTCCTGATGGCCCTGAAGGAAGACTTCGAATTCGTGGTCTGCGACTCTCCGGCAGGTATCGAGAAAGGCGCCCACCTGGCTATGTACTTCGCGGATGAAGCGATTGTCGTGACCAACCCGGAAGTGTCCTCGGTACGTGACTCGGACCGCATGCTGGGCTTGCTGGCCAGCAAGTCCCGTCGTGCCGAACGTGGCGAAGAGCAGATCAAGGAACACCTGCTGATTACCCGCTACCACCCGGAGCGAGTCGAAAAAGGCGAAATGCTCAGCGTCGAAGACGTCAAGGAAATCCTCTCGATCAAACTGCTCGGTGTGATCCCGGAATCCCAAGCGGTGCTCAAGGCTTCCAACCAGGGTGTGCCAGTGATTCTTGATGATCAGAGCGACGCAGGTCAGGCCTATAGCGACACGGTTGATCGCCTCTTGGGCAAAGAAAAGGAACATCGTTTTCTCGATGTAACGAAGAAGGGATTCTTCGAGCGCCTGTTTGGAGGTAGGTAATGAACCTTTTTGACTTCTTTCGTGCCAACAAAAAGCAAAGCACCGCGTCGGTAGCGAAAGAGCGTCTACAGATCATCGTGGCGCACGAACGCGGCCAACGCAGCACCCCGGACTACCTGCCGGCCTTGCAGAAGGAACTGGTCGAGGTGATCCGCAAGTACGTCAATATCGGGTCCGATGACGTGCATGTCGCACTGGAAAGCCAGGGCAGCTGCTCGATTCTGGAACTCAATATCACCCTGCCTGATCGCTGAGTCGATTCGCCAGGAGCCACGGCGGCTCGGGTTTCCAACCTTGGCGTAGGAGCTGCCGCAGGCTGCGATCTTTTGATCTTGTTCTTAAAAACAAAGTCAAAAGATCGCAGCCTGCGGCAGCTCCTACACGGGGATCAGGGAAGCCCGAGCCGCCGTTGGCGTTTGTTACGAGGCTGTTTTAATGCCGTTGTCCAACATCCACATCATCCATCAGGATGCCGCCGTACTGGTGGTGAACAAACCGACCCTGTTGCTCTCCGTCCCCGGCCGGGCCGATGACAACAAGGACTGCCTGATTACCCGTCTGCAGGAAAACGGCTACCCGGAAGCGCGAATCGTCCACCGGCTGGACTGGGAGACGTCCGGCATCATCCTGCTGGCCCGTGACCCGGACACCCATCGCGAGCTGTCCCGGCAATTTCACGACCGCGAAACCGAAAAGGCCTACACAGCCCTGTGCTGGGGCCAGCCGGAACTGGACAGCGGCAGCATCGACCTGCCCTTGCGCTACGACCCGCCGACCAAGCCACGGCACGTGGTCGATCACGAATTCGGCAAACATGCGCTGACCTTCTGGCGCGTGCTCGAACGTTGCGGCGACTGGTGCCGCGTTGAGCTGACACCGATCACCGGCCGTTCCCACCAGTTGCGCGTGCATATGCTCTCGATTGGTCATCCGCTGCTGGGTGACGGCCTCTACGCCCATGAACAGGCATTGGCGGCCTGGCCGCGCCTGTGCCTGCACGCGAGCATGCTCAGCTTCACTCACCCGCAAAGTGGCGAGCGCCTTCGCTTCGAGTGTCCTGCGCCGTTCTGAAGCTACAACTGCAGTCAATGTGGGAGCGACGGTGCGGCGATCCGACCTGCTCGCGAAAACGGAGTGTCAGTCGACATTTGTATTGTCTGATACTCCGCTATCGCGAGCAGGCTCACTCCCACAGGGTCCGCCTTCACATTCATCTTCGGTGTCCACCCCAACATCAGCCCACCGCCAATTCCATGGCCAATACGTTAAACTGGCGCCACTGCTGTCTGGAGCTACTTTATGCGCGAAGAGTTGAACCAAGGCCTGATCGATTTCCTCAAGGCCTCCCCTACCCCGTTCCATGCCACCGCCAGCCTTGTTCAGCGCCTGGAAGCGGCGGGCTATCAACGCCTCGACGAGCGCGAGCCGTGGAATACCGAAGCCAACGGTCGCTACTACGTCACCCGCAACGACTCTTCGATTGTCGCGATCAAGATGGGCCGTCACTCACCGCTGCACGGTGGCATTCGACTGGTCGGCGCCCACACCGACAGCCCGTGCCTGCGGGTCAAGCCGCAACCGGAACTGCAACGCCAGGGCTTCTGGCAATTGGGCGTCGAAGTGTATGGCGGCGCGCTGCTGGCGCCGTGGTTCGACCGTGACCTGTCTCTGGCGGGCCGCGTAACCTTCCGTCGTGATGGCAAGGTCGAGAGCCAGTTGATCGACTTCAAGACTCCGGTCGCGATCATTCCGAACCTGGCGATTCACCTCAACCGTGAAGCCAACATGGGCTGGGCCATCAACGCCCAGACCGAATTGCCGCCGATCCTTGCGCAATTTGCCGGTGACGAGCGCGTGGACTTCCGCGCGGTGCTCACCGATCAACTCGCCCGCGAACACGGCCTGAACGCTGATGTGGTGCTCGATTACGAGTTGAGTTTCTACGACACCCAAAGCGCGGCGGTCATTGGTTTGCATGGCGACTTCATCGCCGGCGCGCGCCTGGACAACCTGCTGTCGTGCTACGCCGGCCTGCAAGCGCTGCTGACAGCCGACACCGACGAAACCTGCGTGCTGGTCTGCAACGACCACGAAGAAGTCGGCTCCTGCTCGGCGTGCGGTGCCGACGGTCCGATGCTCGAGCAAACCTTGCGTCGCCTGCTGCCTGAAGGTGATGAATTCGTACGCACTATTCAGAAATCCCTGCTGGTTTCGGCTGACAACGCCCACGGCGTGCACCCGAACTACGCCGACAAACACGATGCCAACCACGGCCCGAAACTCAACGCCGGCCCGGTGATCAAGGTCAACAGCAACCAGCGCTACGCCACCAACAGCGAAACCGCCGGGTTCTTCCGTCATCTGTGCATGGCTGAAGAAGTGCCGGTGCAGAGTTTCGTGGTGCGCAGCGACATGGGCTGTGGCTCGACCATCGGCCCGATCACCGCCAGCCACCTGGGCGTGCGCACCGTGGACATCGGCCTGCCGACGTTCGCCATGCACTCGATCCGCGAATTGTGCGGCAGCCAAGATCTGGCGCATCTGGTCAAGGTGCTGAGCGCGTTCTACGCCTGCCGCGAATTGCCTTAACACCGGTAGGAGCTGCCGCAGGCTGCGATCTCTTGATCCTGATTTTGACGCCAGGTTAATCGCCGAAGATCAGATCAAAAGATCGCAGCCTTCGGCAGCTCCTACACACATCACACCGGCCCCGTCAAAAGCCGCCTAGACTTCAAGTATCCCTTCGACAAGGCCGTCTCCATGATCTCGATGTCTAGCTTTCACGCCATGCTGATCCCGATTCTTGCCGGGATGCTCCTGCTGGCCGTCGGCTTCAACTTCCGCGATAAAAACGCCGGCGTGTTCGGCATGTGGATCGGCATGCTGACCATTCTCGCAACCGTGGTGATCAAGATCCTCGCCAAACTCAACGAATAATTCATCGCCCTTGGCTCGCATTGATTTTGACGGGCTCGTACACTCGGCCGATCCGCTCCCTGCGAGGTTGACCGCCTAGTGTTCGCTCGTCTTTTTGCCCTGCCGTGTATTTTCCTTGTCTGCCTGATGACGCTGCTGTCAGTGGCGCCTGCCCAGGCGGCCGGCCTGCCAGGCCTGCTCAGCAGCCAGGCCAAGGCCCAGCCCGAAGCACAGGAACCGCTGGGGCAATCCCTGGACGAAGTGATCAAGTCTCTGGAGAACGATCAGCAACGCACCAAGCTGCTGACCGATCTGAAAAAGCTCCGTGACACCACCAAAAAGGCTCAACCAACGACCGAGGAAGGCGTGCTGGGCCTGATTGGCGGAACCCTGTCCAACATCGAGAAGAAATTTTCCGGCGACGACAGTCCGCTCACGCGTTGGTCCAGTGAGTTCGATCAGGCCAGGGAAGAACTGGTGGCGCTGGCGTTGCCGGCCAATGAATGGCTGCCCATGCTGTTCGCCTTTGCCATGATCCTGATGGTCTGGAGCCTGCTGGCCGCCGCCCTGATCTGGATCAGCCACCGCGTGCGGATGCGTTTCGGCCTGACCGAAGAACTGCCGCAGCACCCCCGGGCCCTCGACATGTTGCGCTTCGCCTTGCGCAAACTCGGGCCATGGCTGATCGCCCTGGTGATCACGGTCTACATGAGCTACGCCTTGCCCTCGTCCCTGGGCAAAAGCCTGGCCATGGTACTGGCCTATGCACTGGTAGTCGGCACCTGCTTCTCGGCCATCTGCGTGATTGCCTTTTCCCTGCTCGACGGCCCGCACCGCCACCGCGCCTTGTACATCCTGCGGCACCAGGCGTTTCGGCCGCTGTGGCTGATCGGCAGCTTCGCCGCGTTTGGCGAAGCGCTGAGCGACCCGCAACTGGTCGACAGCCTCGGCAGCCATCTGGCCCATACCGCTGCGACTGTCGCCAATGTCCTGGCAGCGCTGTCCACAGGGCGATTCATCCTGCGCTTCCGCCGACCGATCGCTCACTTGATCCGCAACCAGCCGCTGTCCCGGCGCCTGACCCGTCGCGCCCTCAACGACACCCTGTCGATCCTCGGCACCTTCTGGTACGTGCCGGCGTTGGTGCTGGTGGCCATCTCCCTGTTCGCCACCTTTATTTCCGCTGGCGACACCAGTACCGCCCTGCGCCAGTCGCTGATCTGCACCGTTTTACTGGTGTTGTGCATGGTCATCAACGGCCTGGTACGCCGCTACGCCCTCAAACCCAAGCATGGCATCCGGCGTTACGCCGTGTATTCGGAACGGCTGAAAAACTTTTTCTACACCATCGTTCATCTGCTGGTGTGGCTGGCCTTCATCGAGCTGGGCCTGCGGGTCTGGGGCATGTCGTTGATCCGCTTCACCGAAGGCGACGGCCACGAAGTCAGCGTCAAACTGTTTAGCCTCGCCGGCACGCTGCTGTTCGCCTGGCTGATCTGGATTCTCAGCGACACCGCCGTACATCACGCGCTGACCCGCTCGCGCAAAGGCCTGGCCAATGCCCGCGCACAGACGATGATGCCGCTGATCCGCAACGTGCTGTTCGTGGCGATTTTCATCATCGCGCTGATCGTTGCCCTGGCGAACATGGGCATGAACGTCACGCCACTGCTGGCCGGTGCCGGTGTGATCGGTCTGGCCATCGGTTTTGGTGCGCAGTCGCTGGTAGCCGACCTGATTACCGGGTTGTTCATCATCATCGAAGACTCCCTGGCCATCGACGACTACGTGGATGTCGGCGGCCACCTCGGCACAGTCGAAGGCCTGACCATCCGCACCGTGCGCCTGCGGGACATCGACGGCATTGTCCACACCATTCCATTCAGCGAAATCAAAAGCATCAAGAACTACTCTCGGGAATTCGGCTATGCGATCTTCCGGGTCGCGGTGCCGGCCAGCATGGACATCGACAACGCAATCAAACTGATGCGCGAAGTTGGTCAGAAAATGCGCACCGATCCGTTGCAGCGGCGCAATATCTGGTCGCCACTGGAGTTTCAGGGGGTGGAAAGTTTTGAGTCGGGCAATGCGATCCTCCGCGCCCGTTTCAAGACCGCGCCAATCAAGCAGTGGGAAGTGTCGCGAGCGTTCAATCTGTCACTCAAGCGGCACATGGATGAAGCCGGACTGGATCTGGCGACACCGCGGATGAGTATTCAGGTGATGACCGCTGGCGGTGACCCGCAGAATGAATAACCTCCTACAAAAGCAGTATCAGACAACATCCACCCCGACATGAATCGCATCATGCCGCCAGAACTCCAGGTCGCAGTCGATCAACCGTTCATGCTGGTCATAGTTGACCCGGGCAATCCGCAGGCCCGGGCTGCCCACCGACACTTTCAAAGCCGCCGCCGCATCCACCGACAACGCCGTGGGCACAATCTCGAAGCGCACCCGCCCGTAGTGCAATTCGTAATGCCGTGCATACAACTCGGTGATCGACTGATTCAAATCGAAATCGAGGATCCCGGGAAAGTACTGCGGGTTCAGATAGTGCTCCACATACAGCACCAGTCGCCCGTCGATCCGTCGCGAGCGGCAGATCTGGATAACGCTCGACAGCGCTGGCAATTGTAGCCAGGCACAGACCGCCGCCGATGCCGGTTGCAATCGCGCTGAAATCACCTCGGTGGACGGGATCCGCCCCTGGGCGCTGACCATTGCGTGAAAGTGGCTGCGCTGCATGAGGTTGTACGCCAGGCGTGGTGGCGAGACGAACCAGCCGCGACGCTCCTCGCGATAGATCTGCCCCTGTGACTCCAACTGCAACAACGCTTCACGCAAAGTGATCCGCGTGGTGCCGAACAATTCACTGAGTTTGCGCTCGGCCGGCAATTTGCTGCCGGGGGTCAACAGTCCATGGTCGATCTGCTCCTGAAGCACCTGGCCGATGGCTGTTACCGCTTTTGTTGCCTCTTCACGCATCAGCGTTTCCTTTCTGGACTAGACCAGCACCAATTCAGGGCAGAACCGCAGCGCAAACCGGCTCATTCAATAGTCTGCAAGCGTAGGCAGCGCAGATGACCGAGATATGACAAAACTGCCCAACGGTCGCCATTCCCTGACTTCCTCTTCTTTCAACAACGTGCAATTCATCGGCCAAGTCCCTTGCCTGCCGGAGCTTTGGCCATGGTCTACGCTTAGCAGGCCAGTCGCGATACCGCTGAACTAAAGGTCATCCCGGGCGACGAACGACATCAAAGTGTCATCCAGCCCCCTTAAATTGGCTCAGGTATTGCTGACCTAGACCAACACAACCGCAATCGCAGCGTTGAACACGCCCCAAGGAGCTTTGGAATGAAACAGTTTTTCCTGGCATCACTGTTAGGCTCGACCATTGCAATGTGCACCGCCGCCATGGCGGCCGACACCGATCTGAAAACCCTGGAAGCCGCTGCGAAAGCGGAAGGCGCCGTCAACAGCGTCGGCATGCCCAATGACTGGGCCAACTGGGCCGGCACCTGGAAAGACCTGAGCGACAAATACGGCCTCAAGCACATCGACACCGACATGAGCTCGGCCCAGGAGATCGCCAAGTTCGCCGCGGAAAAAGACAACGCCAGCGCCGACATCGGCGACGTCGGTGCAGCGTTCGGCCCGATCGCGGTCAAGCAAGGCGTGGTCCAGCCTTACAAGCCTTCCACCTGGGATCAGGTGCCAGCCTGGGCCAAGGACAAGGACGGCAATTGGGCACTGGCCTACACCGGCACCATAGCGTTCATCGTCAACAAGAAGTTGCTGCACGGCTCCGAAGCCCCAACCAAGTGGGCTGACCTCAAGGGCGGTAAATACAAGGTCTCCATCGGCGACGTGAGCACCGCAGCCCAGGCCGCCAACGGCGTACTGGCAGCGGCACTGGCCAATGGTGGCGACGAGAAAAACCTCAAGCCTGCCCTGGACCTGTTCGCCGACATTGCCAAGCAAGGTCGCCTGTCGATGTCCAACCCGACCATCGCCACCATGGAAAAGGGCGAGATCGAAGTCGGCGTGGTCTGGGATTTCAACGGCCTGAGCTACAAGGCCAAGATGGCCAACCCGGATGATTACGTGGTGCTGATCCCGTCCGACGGTTCGGTGATTTCCGGCTACACCACCATCATCAACAAGTACGCGAAAAACCCGAACGCCGCCAAGCTGACCCGCGAATACATCTTCAGCGACGCCGGCCAGATCAACCTGGCCAAGGGCAACGCCCGTCCGATCCGTGCCGAGCACCTGACCCTGCCAGCCGAGGTGCAGTCCAAGCTGCTGCCTAACGAGCAGTACAAAAAGGTCACGCCGATCAAGGACGCGGACGCCTGGGAAAAGACCTCCAAGGCCCTTCCTCAGAAGTGGCAGGAAGAAGTCATCATCAATATGCAGTAATGCTGCATCCGTAGGAGCTGCCGCAGGCTGCGATCTTTTGATTTGGTTTTACAAGATCAAAAGATCGCAGCCTGCGGCAGCTCCTACGCCATCCGGTTTTGATTGCGGAGTCCCATCCCCTATGAAGCACAACGTCATCCTTGTCGTGCTCGACGGCCTCAACCATGAGGTCGCCCGCCACGCCATGGGGCACCTGCAGGCTTACGTCGGCGCCGGACGCGCCGCACTCTACCAACTGGAGTGCGAGTTGCCGGCCCTGTCCCGCCCGCTGTACGAATGCATCCTGACCGGCGTTGCGCCCATCGACAGCGGGATTGTCCACAACAACGTCTCGCGCCTGTCCAACCAGCGCAGCATCTATCACTACGCCACTGACGCAGGTCTTGTAACCGCGGCGGCGGCCTACCACTGGGTCAGCGAGCTGTACAACCGTTCGCCCTTCGTGGCGGCCCGGGATCGCCACACCGATGATCCGCAACTGCCGATCCAGCATGGGCATTTCTACTGGAACGATCACTACCCGGACTCGCACCTGTTCGCCGACGCTGAAAGCCTGCGCCTGCGCCATGCGCCGAACTTCCTGTTGATCCACCCGATGAACATCGACGACGCCGGGCACAAGCATGGCCTCGACACCCCGCAGTACCGCAACAGCGCCCGCTCGGCGGACATCATCCTGGCCGACTACCTGCAAGGCTGGCTCGATGCCGGCTATCAGGTGCTGGTCACCGCCGACCATGGCATGAACAACGACCGCTCCCACAACGGCCTGCTGCCGGAAGAACGTGAAGTGCCGCTGTTCGTTCTCGGTGACGCGTTCAGCTTCGACGCCGACGCCGCGCCGAAACAGACCGAGATCTGCGGCACCGTCTGCGAATTGCTGGGCGTGCCCCACGACAAACCGGTCTGCCGGGAGCTGTTGAAGTGAATGCCATGACCCGCAGTAAATGGCTCGCTGCCCTGTGCCTGCTCCCGTTCACGCTGTTCTTCATCGTATTCGAGATCGCACCGCTGACCTGGGTGATGATCAACAGCCTGCAATCGGAAGAATTCGGCTGGGGCCTGGCCAACTTCAGCAAGATCTTCAGCTCGAAGTTTTACCTGCAGGCCATCCAGTACAGCCTTGAGATCAGCTTCTGGTCCAGCGTGTTCGGGATCATCATTGCGATACTGGGCGCCTACTCCCTGCGACGGGTCGATTCGAAACTGCGCAACTTCGTCAACGCCTTCGCCAACATGACCAGCAATTTCGCCGGTGTGCCCCTGGCCTTCGCGTTCATCATTTTGCTCGGCTTCAACGGCAGTTTCACCATCATGCTCAAGCAGGCTGGCATCATTCAGGATTTCAACCTGTACTCGAAAACCGGGCTGATCATTCTCTACACCTACTTCCAGATTCCCCTCGGCGTACTGTTGCTGTACCCGGCCTTCGATGCACTGCGCGAAGACTGGCGTGAGTCCGCCGAACTGCTCGGCGCCAGCGGCTGGCAATTCTGGCGACACATCGGTTTACCGGTGTTGACGCCTGCGCTGCTCGGCACTTTCGTGATCCTGCTGGCCAACGCCCTCGGCGCCTACGCCACGGTGTACGCCCTGACCACCGGCAACTTCAACGTGCTGACGATCCGTATTGCGGCGATGGTCTCCGGCGACATTTCCCTGGACCCGAACCTGGCCAGCGCCCTGGCCGTGGTGCTGGTGGCCTTGATGACCCTGGTGACCATCGTGCATCAGCTGCTGTTGAAGAGGAGCTACCATGTCTCGCGCTGAATTGGGGCCCGCCGGTGTCTACCACCGCGTCGTGGTGTACTTGCTGTTTGCCATCCTGCTGTTGCCGCTGGCCGGCACGCTGATCTACTCGATCGCCAGCAGTTGGTCGGCGACCATTCTGCCCAGCGGTTTCACCCTCAAGTGGTACATCCAGCTGTGGAGCGATCCGCGCTTCCTGCAAGCGTTCGGGCAATCATTGCTGGTCTGCGTCGGTTCGTTGATTCTTTCAGTAGTACTGATTCTGCCGCTGCTGTTCGTGGTGCATTACCACTTCCCGAAACTCGACGCGCTGATGAACATCCTGATCCTGCTGCCCTTCGCCGTACCGCCGGTGGTGTCGTCGGTGGGGCTGTTGCAGCTCTATGGTTCCGGACCGTTCGCCATGGTCGGGACGCCGTGGATCCTGATCGGTTGCTACTTCACCGTGGCGCTGCCGTTCATGTACCGGGCGATCACCAACAACCTGCAAGCGATCAACCTGCGCGACCTGATGGACGCCGCCCAGTTGCTCGGCGCCAGCACCTTTCAAGCCGCATTCCTGGTGGTGCTGCCGAACCTGCGCAAGGGCCTGATGGTGGCGTTGCTGCTGTCGTTCTCGTTCCTGTTCGGTGAGTTCGTGTTCGCCAACATCCTTGTCGGCACCCGCTACGAAACCCTGCAGGTCTACCTCAACAACATGCGCAACAGCAGCGGTCATTTCACCAGTGCGCTGGTGATTTCCTACTTCTTCTTTGTGCTGGTTCTGACCTGGATTGCCAATATCTTGAACAGGGACAAAAGCGAATGAGCTATGTCAGCGTCCAACATCTTCAGAAAAGCTTCGCAGGCACCACGGTGTTCAGCGACATCAACTGCGAAGTCCAGAAAGGTGAGTTCGTCACCCTGCTCGGCCCCTCCGGTTGCGGCAAATCCACCCTGCTGCGCTGCATCGCCGGCCTGACCTCGGTGGATGGCGGCAAAATCCTGCTCGATGGCGTCGATATCGTGCCGGTGAGCCCGCAGAAACGCGGGATCGGCATGGTGTTCCAGAGCTATGCGTTGTTCCCCAACATGACCGTGGAGCAAAACGTCGCCTTTGGCCTGCGCATGCAAAAGGTCAATGCCGATGACAGCCGCAAACGCGTCGCGGAAGTGCTCAGACTGGTGGAGCTCAATGACTTTGCCGCGCGTTACCCGCATCAGCTCTCGGGGGGCCAGTGCCAGCGCGTCGCCCTCGCCCGCTCCCTGGTGACCCGGCCACGCCTGTTGCTGCTCGACGAACCGTTGTCAGCCCTGGACGCGCGGATTCGCAAGCACCTGCGCGAACAGATCCGTCAGATCCAGCGCGAGCTGGGCTTGACCACGATTTTCGTCACACACGATCAGGAAGAAGCCCTGACCATGTCTGACCGGATTTTCCTGATGAATCAGGGAAAAATCGTACAAAGCGGCGACGCCGAAACCCTCTACACCGCGCCCGTAGATGTATTCGCGGCAGGCTTCATCGGCAACTACAACCTGCTGGACGCCGACAGTGCCTCCAAACTGCTGCAGCGACCGATCAGCAAGCGCATCGCCATCCGCCCGGAAGCCATCGAACTGAGCCTCAATGGCGAACTGGACGCGCAGGTGCGTAGCCACAGCCTGCTGGGCAACGTGATTCGCTACCGGGTCGAAGCCCGGGGCGTGGAATTGGTGGTGGACGTTCTGAACCGCTCGGCGGCCGACCTGCATCCCGATGGTCAGCGCCTGGCGCTTTCCATCGATCCGACGGCCCTGTGTGAGGTAGCCTGATGACTTTGCTGACGCTGAAGAGAGAACTGCACTGATGGCCCTGGCAATTTTTGATCTGGACGAAACCCTGATCCACGGCGACTGCGCCTCACTGTGGAGCGAGCAAATGGTCCGCCTCGGTTGGGTCGATGGCGAATCGTTCCTGCGTCGCGACAAGGAACTGATGGATGCCTACGGCCGCGGCCACCTGGCGATGGAGGACTACATGGCCTTCAGCCTGGAACCGTTGATCGGTCGCACGCCCGCAGAGGTCGAGCATCTGGTTGGCCCATGGGTGGAAGACTTCATCGAACCGATCATCTTCAGCGACGCCACCAAAACCATCGCGGCGCATCGCAAGGCCGGTGACCGGATTCTGGTGATCTCCGCTTCGGGCACCCACCTGGTCGGCCCCATCGCCGAACGCCTGGGCATCGACGAGATTCTGGGCATCGAACTGGAAGTCGCCCACGGCGCTTACAGCGGCCATACCATCGGCACCCTGACCTACCGCGAAGGCAAAATCACCCGCTTGCTGGAATGGCTGGATGCAGAGGAGGAAAACCTCGAAGGCGCGAGTTTCTATTCCGACTCACGCAACGATCTGCCGTTGTTACTGAAGGTGGATTTTCCCCACGTGGTCAACCCCGATCCAGTGCTGCGCGAGCAGGCTGAAAAGGCTGGCTGGCCGATACATCTCTGGAAGTAACCGAAAAGATCGCAGCCTGCGGCAGCTCCTACATGGGAATACAATCTCCTGTAGGAGCTGCCGCAGGCTGCGATCTTTTCAAAGCCAACCCGATATCAGCTCAAGCTTTCATCAATCACCAACACCACCTTCCCCGCCACGGTATTACTCGCCAGCTCGGCAAACGCCGCCTCGGCATCCTTGACCAGAAAAGCTTTGGCCAGTTGCGGGCTCAACCGCCCTTCGGCGAACAACGGCCACACATGCTGACCGAGATCACTGAATAGATCCGCCTTGAACTGATCACCACGGCTGCGCAGGGTCGAGCCCAGTAACTGCACACGCTTGGCCAGCACCTGGGCCAGATCCAGCTTGGCCTCGCGCCCGCCCATCAGACCGATCAACACCCAACGGCCATCCTGCGCGAGCAACTTGAGGTTCAATGCCGCATAATTGCCGCCCACCGGGTCGAGAATCACGTCGAACGGCCCCAGATCCCGCAGGCTCTCCAGATCACCATCGCGCACCACGCCGCCCTGGGCGCCCAGCGCTTCGCAGTACGCCAGTCGTTCGGCGGAGCCGACGCTGACCCAGCACGGGTTACCGAAGGCCTTGCACAGCTGAATAGCCGCTGAACCAATTCCACTTGCTCCGGCGTGCAGCAGAACTTTCTGACCCGGCTTGAGCGCAGCCAGTTGAAACAAATTCAGCCAGACCGTTGCATAGACTTCGGGCAGTGCTGCCGCTTCGACCAGTGACACTCCGTCGGGAACCGGCAATACATGCCGCCCGTCGACAACCACTTCTTCGGCCATGCCGCCCCCGGCCAGCAAGGCGCAAACCCGATCACCAATCTGCCAGGAGGACCCGGCGCCCACCTCGCTGATCACGCCCGAGCACTCTAGACCAAGCACCTGGCTGGCCCCTGGCGGCGGCGGATAAAGGCCGGCTTTCTGTAACAAATCGGCGCGATTGAGGCCCGCTGCGGCCACTCGAATACGAACTTGTCCTACATCGCACGCAGGACTCGCCTCATCAACCCACACCACTCGACCGTCAACGCCTTGCAATGCTTTCACAGTGCCTCCATAGTGAGTCTGGACTGAGCCCGAAGCTATAGCGTCGGGCTTTTTGCATTATGCGACCGGTTCCCAAAGATCCGGCGACTTCAAAGACGGCCTAATATGCGTTATCAATTGTCCCCGCGTCGAATCAGCATGAAGCATCTGTTCCCCAGCACTGCCCTCGCCTTATTCATCGGTATCGGCTTGCTGCCGATGTCGAGCAATACATTCGCAGCCAATAGCTGGGACAATCTTCAACCCGATCGTGACGAAGTGATCGCCAGCCTGAACGTCGTGGAGTTGCTCAAACGCCACCACTACAGCAAGCCGCCACTCGATGACGCGCGCTCGGTGATCATCTACGACAGCTACCTCAAGCTGCTGGATCCGTCGCGCAGCTACTTCATGGCCAGCGACATTGCCGAATTCGACAAGTGGAAGACGCAGTTCGACGATTTCCTCAAGAGTGGCGACCTGAACGCCGGGTTCACCATCTACAAGCGCTACCTGGACCGCGTAAAGGCGCGTCTGGACTTCGCCCTTGCCGAGCTGGGCAAAGGCGTCGACAAGATGGACTTCACCACCAAGGAAACCTTGCTGATCGACCGCAAGGACGCTCCTTGGCTCAAATCCACCGCAGAACTCGACGACCTGTGGCACAAACGCGTCAAGGACGAAGTGCTGCGGATGAAGATCGCCGGCAAAGAGCCCAAGCAGATCCAGGAAACCCTGACCAAGCGCTACAAGAACCAGTTGGCACGCCTGGACCAGACCCGCGCGGAAGACATCTTCCAGGCGTACATCAATACCTTCGCCATGTCCTACGACCCGCACACCAACTATCTGTCGCCGGATAATGCGGAGAACTTCGACATCAACATGAGCCTGTCCCTCGAGGGCATCGGCGCCGTGTTGCAGAGCGATAACGACCAGGTGAAAGTCGTACGCCTGGTGCCGGCAGGTCCGGCGGACAAGACCAAGCAGGTTGCACCGGCCGACAAGATCATCGGCGTTGCCCAGGGCAACAAGGAAATGGTCGATGTGGTGGGCTGGCGCCTGGACGAAGTGGTCAAGCTGATTCGTGGTCCGAAGGGCACCGTAGTGCGTCTGGAAGTCATCCCGGCCAGCAATGCGCCGAACGACCAGACCACCAAGATCGTGCCGATCACCCGTGAAGCGGTGAAGCTCGAAGATCAGGCCGTGAAGAAATCGGTCTTGAACCTGAAGCAGGACGGCAAGGACTACAAGCTCGGCATTATCGAAATCCCGGCGTTCTATCTGGACTTCAAGGCCTTCCGTGCCGGCGACCCGGATTACAAGAGCACCACCCGCGACGTCAAGAAACTGCTGACCGAGTTGCAGAAAGAGAAAGTCGACGGCGTGGTCATCGACCTGCGTAACAACGGCGGCGGTTCCTTGCAAGAGGCCACCGAGCTGACCAGCCTGTTCATCGACAAAGGCCCGACCGTGCTCGTGCGTAACGCCGATGGCCGCGTCGATGTCCTGGAAGATGAAAACCCGGGCGCATTCTACAAAGGCCCGATGGCGTTGCTGGTCAACCGCTTGTCCGCCTCGGCATCAGAGATTTTTGCCGGCGCCATGCAGGACTACCACCGCGCACTGATCATCGGTGGCCAGACCTTCGGCAAAGGCACCGTGCAGACCATTCAGCCGCTCAATCATGGCGAACTGAAACTGACCCTGGCCAAGTTCTACCGGGTTTCCGGGCAGAGCACCCAGCATCAGGGCGTCTTGCCGGACATCGATTACCCGTCGATCATCGACACCAAGGAAATCGGTGAAAGCGCCCTGCCGGAAGCCATGCCATGGGACACCATCAAGGCCGCCATCAAGCCTGCGCTGGATCCGTTCAAGCCGTACATTTCGCAGCTCAAGTCCGAGCATGACGTGCGTACGGCCAAGGATGCAGAGTTCGTATTCATCCGCGACAAGCTGGCCCTGGCGCAGAAACTGATGTTGGAAAAAACCGTCAGCCTCAATGAAGCCGAGCGTCGTGCGCAGCACGCCGACATCGAAGCCAAACAGCTGACCATGGAAAACATCCGTCGCAAAGCCAAGGGCGAAGAACCACTCAAAGAGCTGAAGAAAGAAGACGAGGACGTTATTGCGGCCGAAGATGATAAAACCAAACCGGAAGACGACGCCTACCTGAGCGAAACCGGGCGGATTCTGCTGGACTACCTGAAACTCAACACGGCAGTGGCCAAGCACTGAGTTTCTACACACAACTGATGGCAATTTAATACTGATGCTCCCCGGAGCGTCATCAAACAGTCATCACTCTGTCGTGAAATAAAGGACCGGCCGTGCTCTTTACCAAGGGCACGCCCGGTCCTTTTTTTATCGCCAGAGATCGCCATGACCACAACCGAACAGCTGAGTGCATTGAGCTCGATCCTGACTCAAGGCGGTTTGCACAGCCTGTTCCAGCCGATCATCAGCCTCTCTGAACGGCGTATTCTCGGCTACGAAGCCCTCAGTCGCGGCCCGTCCAACAGCCCTCTGCACTCCCCTGTCGCCCTGTTCGCCGTCGCCCGCCAGGCCGGACGTCTGAGCGAGCTGGAAATTGCCTGCCGCGAGAGCGCTTGCCGACGCTTCAATGAACAGCAATTGCCTGGCCTGTTGTTCCTTAACGTATCCCCGGAATCCCTGCTTGAAGCGGCCCATCAACCGGGGCGCACCTTGCAACTGCTGCAAGACTTCGGCATCCCTCCGAACCAGGTGGTCATCGAGTTGACCGAACAAACGCCAACGGATGATTTCCAGCTGCTGCAAACCGCCCTGCATCACTATCGGGCGATGGGGTTTTCGATTGCGCTGGATGATCTGGGGGCGGGCTATTCGAGTTTGCGGTTGTGGTCTGAACTGCGGCCGGACTACGTGAAAATTGACCGGCACTTCATTGATGGCATTCATCAGGATGCGCTCAAGCGCGAGTTCGTCGGCTCGATCCTGCAAATCGCCAAGGCCTCGCGGGCGCAAGTCATCGCCGAAGGTATCGAACTACCGGAAGAGCTCACGGTGCTGACCGAAATGGGTGTGGACCTGGTGCAGGGCTACCTGCTCTGCCGCCCCCAGGAACACCCACCGCGGGATGCCCGGGCAATGATACCCCGACAGGACAGCATCGCCGTTGTACTGAGCGAAGACGGCAGCGACCTCAGCGCCCTGCTCAACGAGCAACCCGCAGTGAACCGCGACACCCCGACCGCCACTGTGCTCGAAGCCTTTCGCCGCCAGGCCAACCTGAACTCGCTGGCGGTCCTGGATGAACAGGGTCAGCCCTGCGGCATTGTTCATCGTCATTCGCTCTCCGACGTCCTGCTCAAGCCCTTTGCCACCGACTTGTTCGCCCGCAAGCCCATCAGCCGCTTGATGAACGATGACTTCCTCGCCGTCGAGCTGAGCCAGTCCCTGCAACAGGTCAGCCGCTTGATCACCAGCCGTGCCCGCCAGCGTATCGAGGAGGATTTCATCATCACGCTCAATGGCGGCTATCTCGGGCTTGGCCGGGTGATTGACGTGCTCAAGTTGATCACGGAACTGAAGATCCAGCAGGCCCGATACGCCAACCCGTTGACCTTGCTGCCGGGCAACGTGCCGATCCAGCAATGCCTGACACGACTGCTGCAACAGCAACGGGAATCGGTGATCTGCTACGTGGACATCGACAGTTTCAAGCCTTTCAACGATATCTACGGCTACGGCAGCGGCGACGAAGTCCTGCTGTGCCTGGCGCAATGCCTGAACGACCGCGTCGACCCGGCCCGCGACTTTGTCGGCCACATCGGTGGTGATGACTTCCTGCTGGTGCTCGGCCCGGAAGACTGGCGCAAACGTTTGAACCAGTTGCTCGACGACTTCCAGAGCCAGTGCCGACGTTTCTACCGTAGCGAGCACCTGGAAGCCGGCTGCTTTGTCGCACCGAACCGCCAGGGCGTGCGTCAGGAGTTTGCGCTGTTGTCACTGTCGATCGGGGTGGTGCATCTGCATCCACAGGCCTGTGAACAACTCGATGCGAGCCAGTTGGCCGAGATAGCATCACAGGCCAAGCACCATGCGAAGAATGTGCAAGGGTCTAGCGTGCATGTGATTGATAGCCTGGTGGTTTCGACTGTAGATGAGGTGCTCGTTTCCGGGTATCGATAAGGGAGCTTTTCGGCATCTGTCCAATCAACGAGGCGCCGAGGAAGACTTCAGCTCTTCGAGCTTGATCGGCGCCAACGGATGCCCGGCCTTCGCCGCGATCGCCCAGAATCGCGCCGCTTCGACCGGGTCCGGAGCCTTGCTCGTCGTTCCGGCCAGACTGATCACGCCCACTTGATACGCCGCCTTTCCATCGCCCGCCAACGCCGCCAGGCGCAACAAACGCACGCCCTCCTCACGAGCCCCGAGGCCGACGCCGCGAAACGTCAGGATGTGCCCATAGAAGCTCTGGGCGCCGACATCGCCCAGGTTGGCCATGCGGGCGAACTGGCCTTCGAGCCAGCGCCAGCCACGTGGCTGACGGACAAACCACGACCAGTGAAACAACCGGCGCGCGAGCCAGTATCCGGCCCGCGCCTTGAGTCGCAAAAACACTCAGGCCTCGGCCGATTCCGGGTATTCGTACTCGAACACCCGCACCACTTCCGAAGCATGCCAGGACGCGGCGGCAACGCCGTCTGACGGCCCGGAAAAACGCCCGAGACGCTCGACACATTCAAAGAATCCGGTGCGCGGCAAGCGGCTGGCGCCCTGACTGATCACCAGTGAACTGCGCAATGGCTGCTCCGCCCTGGCGTCCAGGGCCGCCAAATGCTCAAGGGCCGCTGTCAGGGTTTGCATGGCCGGTGTCGGCAACTGCAAACGTTCCAGTAATGCCCGATAAGTCAGGAGATGGCGCTGACGACGCGCCTGATCCAGTTCGCCCAGCAATCCGTCCCAATGTTGACGACTGATGCGTACGCTCACGATTCATCCCTCCACCCCGGCACCGTCAATTCCCAGGCCAGGCTGCGACGAATCGCGGCGTCGGGCAGACGTTCGCCACTTTCGATCATGGCCAGGTAAGACGGGCTGATGCCTACCGTGCGGGCCAGCGCCTCGATGGCGATGCCCTTTCCTTCGCGCAAACTGCGTAGTTGATCCAGACCCGGAAGAATCGCGTCTGGTGTTGCCGTCTGAAGCTTCGTGGCTTCAGGTAACGCTTGCTCCTTGATGCCTGCTGCTTTCAGTAACGCCTGATACTGAGCCCATGGCAGAACCGCATATTCGGGCTCGCCTTCGCGTGTAATTATCTGAATATCCATGACTACCCCGTAGGACAACAACACTTAGCGAGTCGGCACTTTTCCCTAGAAGTGTAATCCTAACAGCGGCCAAGGTCGCGGGGGGTATCAATCTGTGAACAGGTCGAAATCGGCTCAGTGTTTTTTCGGGCCTTGAAGTTGCAGTTGCTCGGGGGTATCAGGCAGGCGCTCAACCACCGCGAGCTTCTCCGGCACCTGGCGTTTGCGCCAGACGCGGAAGGCATTGAGTTCGTTGTCGAGCACTTTCATAAGCCACGCCAATACCGCGATGTCATCGAGCATGCCGAACACTGGAATGAAATCCGGGATCGCATCCACCGGGCTGAGGAAGTACATCAGGCCCGCGACGACCGAAACCAGCGCCTTGGGGCTGATGGCGCGATATTCACCACGCCAGTAGGCCAGGCAGAGTGCCTGCAACAGCTTCAAGTCATCCTTGAGTTTGCCCAGTCGGTTGCCCTGGCTCGCGCCCTTGCTGGCGACTGCGAACAACAGGGTCGGCAATCGGCCGCGTGCCAGCAGGCGTCCGGCCATCGGCAGGAAACGAGCGAAATTCCAGGGTGCTTTCATGACTCCTCCCGTTAAAATGTTATCCACACAAATTGTGGATAACCTTGTGAACAGAGCTGCTTTTCATCGCTGCAAGCCCCGTTTTACAAGGCCTCCGTTCAGATCGGGCGTTTTTTACCCATCAAAAAAAACCTATAATTTCATTGACTTGGCGGACTTGTACGTCTAACGCCAACGCCTACTATGCCTGAGACTCCGGCCTGGAGCGTCTGTTCGTTTTGTTTACCCGTGCCAAACGCCAGATGCAACAACGCCCCGCAAAAGCGAGGCGTTGTTATCGAAGCAGGCGCCGATTACTTGGCTGCGTCGTCTTCTTTTGCCGGATCCTTGATGGCCAGCAGTTCCAGGTCGAATACCAGCACCGAGTTGGCCGGAATCGCCGGGCTCGGGCTTTGAGCGCCGTAAGCCAGATCAGCAGGGATGTACAGTTTGTACTTCTCGCCAACGTGCATCAGTTGCAGGCCTTCGACCCAACCCGGGATCACACCGCTGACCGGCAGATCGATCGGGCTGCCGCGCTCGACGGAACTGTCGAATACGGTGCCATTGGTCAGCTTGCCGGTGTAGTGAACGGTCACTACGTCAGTCGGCTTTGGCTGAGGGCCATCGGCTTTCTGCACGACTTCGTACTGCAAGCCCGAAGCGGTGGTGGTCACGCCGGCTTTCTTGGCGTTTTCTTCGAGGAATTTCTTGCCGGCAGCGGCCGACTCTTCGCTCATCTTGGCCATGCGTTCTTCGGCACGCTTTTGCAGCGCGGCGAACGCCTCAACCAGTTCTTCGTCCTTGAGCTTCTGCTCTTTCTTGCCGACCGCGTCTTCGATGCCCTGGGCTACAGCTTTGGAATCCAGGTCATCCATGCCTTCCTGAGCCAGGCTCTTGCCCATATTCAGGCCAATGCCGTAGGAAGCTTTTTGCGCCGGAGTTTTCAGCTCTACGCTGGTCTGCGAATCACAACCCGCGAGTACCAGGCCAACCAGGGCCACCGCCGCCGCCAACCGATGCTGTTTCATGCTATTTCCTTGTTCATGCGCCTAAAGGGCAATCGAGTAAAGCCGCGAGCTTATCAGGCCGCCACGACCAATGGCTACCGGCATGAGAGCCGGAAACAATTGATAAGTTCAGGTGTTTAAAACGCAATTCACAATTCGGCTGATGAAGCTTCTTTCATCTTGTTCCGACGCAGACTGATTCCTGAACCTACAACATCTGGTGTAATGGCCTCTTGCCGCACCTCGGGTACTCGGGCATAACGGCATGATCATTCGACAAGGACGTTTATCTTGCGCCTCTTCTTTCGCTTGCTGGTTCTCATCGCAGTACTGCTCGGGCTGGTCATGTCCGTGGTTCTTTACTACGTCGCCAACCCGAAATTGCCGGCCTGGTCGCCTCCACAACAGGTGCATTACCTGGAGCAATGGAGCGCCACGGATCGCGAGACCTATTACTTCACACCCCAGGGCACACAGGTCAAAGGCTTGCGCTATGACTGGTTCACCGCCCTCGAACTGCCCTTCTCGCAGCAACGCTTCGCCGCCCCCGAGTACCTCGCCCGCTTCGGTTTCCTGGTGGACCCCGACCAGAAACCGACACCGAATAACCCCGGCAACCTCCCGGCAGGCTTTACCCGGCACCAGAATACGGGGAGCCCGGATGTGTTTCTGGATGTCACCTGCGCGGCCTGCCACACCGGTGAACTGCGTTTCAAGGGTCAAGCCGTGCGTATCGACGGCGGCTCGGCGCAGCACGTCCTGCCGTCCAGTGTTCCTACACTCAAAGGGGGCAGTTTCGGACAAGCACTGGTGGCCAGCCTGACCTCGACTTACTACAACCCGTGGAAGTTCGAACGTTTCGCACGCAATGTGCTGGGCCAGGACTACGACGCCCGCCACCAACAGTTGCGCAAAGAATTCAAATCCTCACTCGATACGTTCCTCAAGGTGGCCTGGAACGACACCCATCGCGGGCTCTATCCGACCGAGGAAGGCCCCGGGCGCACAGACGCCTTCGGTCGCATTGCCAACGCCAGCTTCGGTGATGCGATTTCCCCCGACAACTACCGCGTGGCCAATGCCCCCGTTGACTATCCGCAGTTGTGGGACATGTGGACGTTCGAATGGGTGCAGTGGAACGGTTCGGCGAAACAACCGATGGCGCGCAACATCGGCGAAGCGTTGGGTGTCGGCGCCACGCTGAACTTCTTCGACAAGAACGACCAGCCACTGATGGGCGATGCCCGCTATCCCTCCAGTGTCCGTGTGCGCGACCTGCACCTGATCGAAGAAACCCTGCAACGACTCAAGCCTCCAGCCTGGCCGGAAGATCTGTTGGGCGCGGTCGACAAACCTCTGGCAGCAAGGGGGCGCGCCTTGTTCGCCGAAAACTGCGCGGGTTGTCATGTACCGCACAACACCCAGGGCGACGGGCGATACGTTCAGCATCTGAAAATGCTCCCGGTGGATTACATTGGCACAGACCCCGGCGCGGCCAACAACATCGCCGACCACCGCTTCGACCTGACTGCGCTGCAATGGAAGCAGGCGGAGCTGGAAAACCTTGACGTGGAGCCAAAACCCACCGAACCGCTGGACCTGAGCAAGATGTCCGTGGCCAAGGGGCTGGCCTATGTCACCGCCTATGTCCAGGACCGTGCATATCAAGACGCCAATATCACCCCTGCCGAGCGTGCTGAAATGGACGGTTTCGGCCTGCCAATCGGCGTGCGCGAATTGCGTTCGTACAAGGCCAGGCCACTGGCGGGTGTATGGGCGACAGCGCCGTTTCTGCACAACGGTTCGGTACCGAACATTTATCAATTGCTGTCGCCTCAGGATGAGCGTGCGACCACGTTCTACAAAGGCACTTTCGAATTCGACCCACAGCATCTGGGATATCGCACCGAAGCCTTCAACAACGCTTTTCTGTTCGACACGCAAATCACCGGCAACCACAACAGCGGTCATGAATTCCGTGCCGGCAAACTCGGCAATGGCGTGATTGGCCGCGGGTTGCAGCCGCAAGAACGCCGGGCACTGCTGGAATATCTGAAAGTGCTGGGCGGCCCGCTGGAAGCGCAATTGCCATGACCACAGTCTCAGCCAAAAGGACTTTCCCATGCTGATAACTCTCTGGCTGCGCCTGGGCGCCTTTCTCGGCAAGCTGTTGCTGTGGCTGCTGGGTCTCGGTGTGCTTGGCTGGGCCCTGGCCAGCGCCTGGTTTGCCTGGCAGCATCGCGGGCCTGTCTCGGCGCAGGAGCTGATTGCGGATGGTGAGGCAGCGATGACCCAGGACATCATCCAGACTGCCGTACGCATCGTCGATCAGCACCGCGAAAGCACCCGCTACCTGCGAGATGCCCATGCCAAGGCCCACGGTTGTGTGAAGGCTGAGGTCCAAGTGCTGCCGGAACTGCCAGGCGAACTGCGCCAGGGCGTGTTCAGCGAGCCGGGCAAAACCTGGCAAGCGACGATGCGCCTGTCCAACGGCAATGCCTACCCGCAGTTCGATAGCATTCGCGATGCCCGGGGCATGGCGATCAAACTGTTCGATGTTCCAGGCAAACAACTGTTGAGCGATCAGCAGGGGCGAGGCGAACAGGACTTTGTAATGTTCAGCCACCCGAACTTCTTTGTCAGTAATGTCGCCGAATACCGTCAGAACGTCGCCGCCCAGGCCGACGGTAAAAAGATGATGGCTTTCTTCCCCGGCCGGGATCCACGCACCTGGCAGGTTCGCCACCTGTTTATCGCCCTGGCGACGCTGTCCCCTGCCCCGCCAAGCCCAACCCGGACGACGTACTTTTCGGTTTCACCCTACAAATTCGGTGAAGCCAATGCGAAGTTCCGGGTTGCACCCGATCCGGACAGTTGCCCGGCCTACAGCCTGCCGGAACAAAATCGCAAGCTGCCGAACTTCCTGCGCAATGCGCTGAATCAACAGCTGTCAACCGATCGGGTACCCGCGTGTTTCGTCTTGCAAATCCAGCGACAGGACGCCAACAAGTACATGCCGATTGAAGACACCAGCATTGAGTGGCGCGAAAGCGATGCGCCCTTCGAGACGGTGGCGCGGATCAACGTGCCGGCGCAGGACTTCGATACACCGGCGCTGAACCTGCAATGCGACAACCAGTCGTTCAATCCCTGGTTCGGCGTGGAAGCACACCGCCCCATCGGCGGTATCAATCGCTTGCGCAAGGCCGTGTATGAAGCCGTCAGCGACTACCGCCACAGGCGCAATGCCGGACTGTAGGAGCGAGCTTGCTCGCGAAGAAGCCATGGGCGCCGCTGGGCATCTGAATTTACGCGTTATCGTTCACGACCTTCGCGAGCTAGCTCGCTCCTACAGAGAGCGAGGAAAGCCAAATCCCGGACAGCAAAAAGCCCGCACAAGGCGGGCTTTCTGTGGTGACCTGGCGTTCAGCGTTCCAGGTTACCGAATATGGCGCAGCGGACGGGACTCGAACCCGCGACCCCCGGCGTGACAGGCCGGTATTCTAACCGACTGAACTACCGCTGCGCGTAGCGTTGAAAGTGGTGGGTGATGACGGGATCGAACCGCCGACATTCTGCTTGTAAGGCAGACGCTCTCCCAGCTGAGCTAATCACCCTTTACCTTCGTTGCGGGGCACATTATGCCACAGGTTTTTATAAAGTGTTGATTTATTTGAAGTTTTTTCAAAAAAATCTAAAAACCGGTGAAACGATGCAACCCGCAGGAACAACATACAAACTTGGAACAGAAAAAAACCCGCGTTAGCGGGTTTTTCCGTGGTGACCTGGCGTTCAGTGTTCCAGGTTACCGAATATGGCGCAGCGGACGGGACTCGAACCCGCGACCCCCGGCGTGACAGGCCGGTATTCTAACCGACTGAACTACCGCTGCGCGTAACACTTGAAACGAATGGTGGGTGATGACGGGATCGAACCGCCGACATTCTGCTTGTAAGGCAGACGCTCTCCCAGCTGAGCTAATCACCCTTCGCTTCGGTGTGGCGCGCATTCTACGGAGCGACCCAACCTCTGGCAAGCACTTTTTAAAATAATTTTCCGAGGCCTTCCAAAGGCTTAGAGAAAGGTTGGCCTATGGCACGGCGAAGACAATAATGCCCCCCTTTGTATAAAGGAGAGACTCACCCCATGTGGTTCAAAAACCTGCTTATCTATCGCCTGACCCAAGATCTGCCTGTTGATGCCGAGGCGTTGGAAACTGCACTGGCCACCAAACTGGCGCGCCCATGTGCAAGCCAGGAGTTGACCACCTACGGTTTCGTCGCGCCGTTCGGCAAAGGCGAAGATGCGCCACTGGTACACGTCAGCGGTGACTTCCTGCTGGTGTCCGCCCGCAAGGAAGAACGTATTTTGCCGGGCAGCGTCGTGCGTGACGCGGTCAAAGAAAAGGTCGAAGAGATCGAAGCCGAGCAAATGCGCAAGGTCTATAAGAAGGAGCGCGATCAGATCAAGGATGAAATCATCCAGGCCTTCCTGCCCCGCGCCTTTATCCGCCGCTCGTCGACCTTCGCCGCCATCGCGCCGAAACAGGGCCTGATCCTGGTCAACTCGGCCAGCCCGAAACGCGCCGAAGACTTGCTGTCGACCCTGCGCGAAGTGATCGGCACCCTGCCGGTGCGTCCACTGACCGTGAAGATGTCCCCGACCGCGACCATGACCGAGTGGGTCACCACCCAGAAAGCCGCGGACGATTTCTTCGTGCTGGACGAGTGCGAACTGCGCGACACCCACGAAGACGGCGGCATTGTGCGTTGCAAGCGCCAGGACCTGACCAGCGAAGAAATCCAGCTGCACCTGAGCACGGGCAAAGTGGTCACTCAACTGTCCCTGGCCTGGCAGGACAAACTGTCGTTCGTCCTCGACGACAAAATGGTGGTCAAGCGCCTGAAATTCGAAGACCTGCTGCAAGACCAGGCGGAACAGGACGGCGGCGACGAAGCCCTGGGCCAACTGGACGCCAGCTTCACCCTGATGATGCTGACTTTCGGCGACTTCCTGCCGGCGCTGGTTGAAGCGCTGGGTGGCGAAGAGACTCCGCAAGGCATCTGATCGCCTGAATCGTTAGACTCTGTAAAAAGATCGCAGCCTGTGGCAGCTCCTACATCTGGAATGCGTTTCCTTGTAGGAGCTGCCGCAGGCTGCGATCTTTTTTTGCGAGCAGCGTATGCTTAGCTCCCTAACGCTTTCACATAACAAGGATCAAGCCATGCGCGCACTGGCTGCATTGAGTCGTTTTGTCGGCAACACCTTCGCCTACTGGGTACTGATTTTCGCTGTCGTGGCGTTTCTGCAACCGGCGTGGTTCCTCGGTCTCAAAGGCGCCATCGTGCCCTTGCTGGGGCTGGTGATGTTCGGCATGGGCCTGACCCTCAAACTCGAAGACTTCGCCGAAGTCGCTCGCCATCCATGGCGCGTGGCCCTGGGCGTGGTTGCACATTTCGTGATCATGCCCGGCGTGGCGTGGTTGCTCTGCCAAGTGTTCCACTTGCCGCCGGAAATCGCCGTCGGCGTGATTCTGGTCGGCTGCTGCCCAAGCGGCACCTCGTCGAACGTGATGACCTGGCTGGCCCGTGGCGACCTGGCGCTGTCGGTGGCCATCGCCGCCGTCACCACCCTCCTCGCCCCGCTGCTGACCCCAGCCCTGATCTGGCTGCTGGCCTCGGCCTGGTTGCCGGTGTCATTCATGGAGTTGTTCTGGTCGATCCTGCAAGTGGTGCTGCTGCCGATTGTGCTGGGCGTGGTTGCCCAACGGGTGCTCGCCGACAAGGTTCGCCACGCCGTGGACGTTTTGCCGCTGGTGTCGGTGATCAGCATCGTGATCATCGTCACCGCAGTCGTCGCCGCCAGCCAGGCCAAGATTGCCGAGTCCGGCCTGTTGATCATGGCCGTGGTCATGCTGCACAACAGCTTTGGCTACCTGCTGGGTTACTTCACCGGGCGCCTGTTCAAGCTGCCTCTGGCCCAGCGCAAGTCCCTGGCCCTGGAAGTCGGCATGCAGAATTCCGGATTGGGCGCGGCCCTGGCCAGTGCGCACTTCTCACCACTGGCGGCAGTGCCCAGCGCATTGTTCAGCGTCTGGCACAACATTTCCGGGGCATTGCTCTCCACGTATTTCCGCCGCATGAGCGAGAAACAGGATCGGGAAATGGCGGCGCAACAGATCAGTGATTGACTCGAAAACTTGATCACCCGGTCAATGTTGGGCACCATATTGCGCATCGCGAGGACGACCTCGCGGCTCGATCGAGTCATTAATCAGGGGACGACCCCGTCAGACGATGGAGGTCTTCATGTCCTGGATCATTCTGTTTTTCGCCGGCCTGTTCGAAGTCGGCTGGGCCGTCGGCCTCAAGTACACCGACGGCTTCACCCGCCCGCTCCCCACTGTGTTGACCGTTGCGGCCATGGCTATCAGCCTTGGCTTGCTCGGCCTTGCAATGAAGGAATTGCCGCTGGGTACGGCCTATGCGATCTGGACCGGGGTCGGCGCCGTTGGCACGGTGATCGCCGGGATCATTCTGTTTGGCGAATCCATGGCGCTGGTGCGGTTGGCGAGTGTGGCGTTGATCATTTCCGGGCTGGTTGGGCTCAAGGTTAGCGCTTAAGCGACTACCGCCAATCGCGAGCAGGCTCACTCCTACAAGGTTTTATGGTGTGTCGGAGACTTTCACCACTCCCGCGATCCCTGTAGGAGCGGGCTTGCCCGCGAAGAGGCCTTCAATGACTACAACTATTTAACGGCCCCACGCAGTTCCCCCACCAATCGCTGCAATTCCACCGGCTCCGCTGCCTCAACCGCCACCGCCGACCCTGCCACCAACGTCACCCGCGACCACAGGCGATGAAACAGTCCCTTGCCCGGATCGCGGCTGAAGAAACTCCCCCACAACCCCTGCAAGGCCAGCGGAATCACCGGCACCGGCGTCTCCTCGAGAATTCGCGTCAACCCGCCCTTGAACTCATTGATCTCGCCATCGGCGGTCAATTTACCCTCGGGGAAGATGCAAACCAGCTCACCGTCCTTCAGATACCGGGCAATGCGCGTGAAGGCTTTTTCGTAGATCTGGATGTCTTCCTGACGCCCCGCGATAGGAATCGTCCCCGCGGTACGGAAGATGAAGTTCAGCACCGGCAGGTTGTAGATCTTGTAATACATCACAAAGCGAATCGGCCGGCGTACCGCGCCGCCAATCAGCAAGGCGTCGACGAATGACACGTGATTGCACACCAGCAACGCCGCGCCTTCATCGGGGATCAAATCCAGATTGCGGTGCTCGACGCGGTACATGGAATGGCTGAGCAGCCAGATCATGAAACGCATGGTGAACTCGGGGACGATCTTGAAGATGTAGGCGTTGACGCCGATGTTCAGCAACGACACCACCAGGAACAGCTGCGGGATCGACAGCTTGGCCACACTCAGCAAGACGATCGAGACAATCGCCGACACCACCATGAACAACGCATTGAGGATGTTGTTGGCGGCAATCACCCGCGCCCGTTCGTTTTCCGCAGTACGTGACTGGATCAGCGCGTACAGCGGCACGATGTAGAAACCGCCGAAGACGCCCAGGCCGAGGATGTCGAGCAACACCAGCCAGGCGTGGCCGAAACCGAGGATATCGATCCAGCCATGACCGGCGGCGCTGTCCGGTATTGAGCCGGAATGCCACCACAACAGCAGGCCGAAAACAGTCAGGCCGAACGATCCGAACGGCACCAGCCCAATTTCGACTTTACGCCCGGACAATTTCTCACACAGCATCGACCCCAACGCGATGCCGATCGAGAACACCGTCAGAATCAGCGTCACCACGGTTTCGTCGCCGTGCATCCATTCCTTGGCATAGGCCGGGATCTGCGTCAGATAAATCGCCCCGACAAACCAGAACCACGAGTTGCCGACAATCGAGCGTGATACCGCCGGCGTTTGCCCAAGGCCCAGTTTCAACGTGGCCCAGGACTGGCTGAAAATGTTCCAGTTCAGGCGCATTTGTGGCGTCGCGGCCGCCGCCCGGGGAATGCTGCGACTGGCCAGGTAACCGAGCACGGCAGTGCCGATGATCGCCATGGACACCACCGGCGCGTAATGCGCCGAAGACATCATGATCCCGGCGCCAATGGTGCCGGCGAGGATCGCCAGGAATGTGCCCATTTCCACCAGGCCGTTGCCGCCTACCAGTTCATCTTCCCGCAGGGCCTGTGGCAGGATCGAGTACTTCACCGGCCCGAACAGCGCCGAATGGGTGCCCATGGCGAACAGCGCCACCAGCATCAACGACAGGTGATCGAACAGGAAGCCGACCGCTCCGACCGCCATGATGGCGATTTCTCCCAGCTTGATCAGGCGGATCAACGCATCCTTGGCGAACTTTTCCCCGAATTGCCCGGCCAGGGCCGAGAACAGGAAAAACGGCAGGATAAACAGCAGCGCACACAGGTTGACCCAGATCGAGCGGTCACCTTCGATGGTCAGCTTGTACAAAATGGCGAGGATCAACGACTGCTTGAACACGTTGTCATTGAACGCCCCGAGGGACTGGGTGATGAAGAACGGCAGGAAGCGCCGGGTGCGCAGCAAGGTGAACTGTGAGGGGTGACTCATCTTCCATGTGTCCCTGATGATAGGTAACGAGTGGCCTGGATTCTTATTGGATTATCAAAAGTCGATCCAGGCCACACCTTACCTAAACTTTGCCGGTTATTTCTTCAATCCGGCAATGCACGGCGAGACAAACAGCTCGCCGCGCCAGGCGCCCAGCACCGTGCGCTTGCCGACGATCAGCCACATCATCGCCAGCAATGCCACCAGCACACAGCCAAACACACTGAAGAACATCAGGTTCAAGGTACTGGCCAGCTTCAACGTCGCCAGAGAATAGACGCCCAACGGGAAAGTGAAACCCCACCAGCCGAGATTGAAAGGAATGCCGGCACGCAGGTAGCGCACAGTGATCAGCAACGCCATCAGCATCCACCACAGACCGAAGCCCCACAGGGTGATGCCGGCCACCAGACCCAATCCTGCAGCAGTCTCACCGACGCCTGGCAAACCGTTGGCCGCGAAAATCAGCGGTGCATCGCCGCCCAGTACCAGCATGCCCAACGCACCGGTGCCGATCGGACCAAGGGCCAGCCAGCTCGAGGCGGCCATGTTTTCGTGGGGCAGTTTATGCAGAGCCATGCGCAGCAACAGAATGGTCAGGATGCTGAAGGCCACCGGCAGGGAAAAAGCCCAGAGCACGTAGCTGGTCACCAGCACCACCAGTTGCGATTGAGCGTCGGCCAGATGCGGCGCCAACAGGCCCCCGCTGGCGGCCGCCACTTCTGCCGCGACCACCGGCAACAGCCAGACCGCGGTCATCTGGTCGATGCTGTGCTCCTGACGGGTGAACATCATGTAGGGAATCAGCACACCGCAGGCCAGCGACATGGCCACATCCAGCCACCACAGCACCTCGACGACGTGAATCACACCGTCGCCCCAGCGCGGCAGGCCAAACACCAGGAAGCCATTGATGATGGTCGCCAGGCCCATCGGGATGGTGCCGAAAAACATCGAAACCGTGGAGTGGCCGAAAATCCGCCGCGCTTCGTCGAAAAACAGCACCCAACGCGCCGTGTATAGCGCCGTAAACAGCAGAAACAGCGCGATGTTGAACAGCCAGAGGGCTTCGGCGAAGGCGTGCAAGGCAGGTATGGCGAGCGGCAATTGCGCCAGTGCCAACGCCAGCACACCGGTGCCCATGGTGGCCGCGAACCAGTTGGGGGTGAACTGGCGGACCACCTCGCGGGGATGCTGCAAGTGACTGAAAGGTTTGATTCCGGGCTTGATGCTATTGGCGCATGTCATGGCGAACTCCTGTCCTCTTGTGAGGTAGAGCCCATGTTAGATCCGAATAGAATATCTATATAACGGGTAATATCTATATATATTATCTATTATGCAAATATAGACTCAAACAGGCCCAACGGCCAACCCACTTTCATGGGTTAGCCGCACAGGCGTTGGCAGAACGCTGACGCAGCAAGCCGACCAGCGCGCCGAGGGCCAGGACGATCAGCACCACGCCATAGCCATCGGTGGTGGTGACCAGGCCGAACGTCCGCGTCAGGATTCCGGCCAGCAACGACGGCAAGCAGAACGCCAGGTAACTGAGCACGTAATACGCCGACATCAAACCCGCGCGCTCATGGGGCATGGCCAGCGGCACCAGACTGCGTACTGCCCCCAGGAAACCCGCACCGAATCCACAACCGGCAACGAGGGTGCCAAGGAAAAACAGCGACAGGCTGGCGCCATGCACACCCAGTAAAACCAGGACAAGGCCCGTCGGCAGCAAACTGGCACCCAACTGCAGCGCCAGGGTGGCAGGTCGGTTGCGCAGGGTAAAAATCATCAACGCGCCCGTCACCGTCAATGCGGCGACGGTCGCCCCGCCAATCAGGTTCGACGTTGAACCGGTCGCCGTGCGCACCAGTGAAGGTGCCAGCGACGCGTAAAAACCGCCCAGCGCCCAGGTCGCCGTGTTGAGCGGCAACACCCGCCATAACGTCGCGCGCGCCTGGACCGGCACATGCAGGGTGGGTCGCAATGATGCCCAAGCCCCAGACTGGCGCGTGACACTCTCCGGCAAACGCCAGACAACTACAGCCTGCATCGCGAACAGAACAAGTAACAGCCAATAGGTCAGGTGCAACGGCGCCGGCGCAAACTCGGCCAGCAAGCCGCAGCCCATTCCACCCAGAGCCATGCCGAGCAAGGGTGCGACGCTATTGACCAACGGGCCTTGCTGGCGATCGGTGTCCAGCAACGTTGCACTCAACACGGCAGTCGCCATGCCGGTGGCAAACCCTTGCAGCACCCGGGCACTGATCAGCCACGCAACGCTGTCGGCGTTGATAAACAGCAACATCGCCAGGATGTTCAGCATCACCGCCGTAAAGATTACCGGTTTGCGCCCCAGGTAATCCGACAGCGAGCCGACCGTCAGCAACGCCGCCAACAGGCTGAGGGCGTAGACGGCAAAAATCAGGGTCAGCATCGCGGCCGAAAACCGCATCTGCTCCTGATACAGGTGATACAGCGGCGTCGGCGCAGTGGAAGCCGCCAGGAAACTGAGCAAGGTAACAGCCAGAAACCACAGGCTGGCACGATTTGAATGAGAACCGGGCATGGATACACTCCGCAAAAGCTAATTTTTTGCTTTTGCGGAGTGTGCTACTGGATCCCTCTTAAAGCAAATTCTTTGTGTTAAGGTCCGATGCATGGCTTTCAGGACCGGATGCCAGCCACAAGATCCGGTGCAATACAGGAAACACAAGATGGCAGCTCCCACATTACGCCCCGGCGGCCGCAGCGCCCGGGTACAAGAGTCGATTCATTCGGCCGTGCGTCAACTCCTCGAGGAACAGGACCGCGCCAGCGTAACCGTGCCGCAAATTGCGGCGCGTGCGGGTGTCACGCCGTCCACCATCTATCGACGCTGGGGCGATGTGTCGGCGCTGCTGGCCGACGTCGCCCTCGCCCGCATGCAACCCGACAACGAGCCGGCCAACACCGGCAGCCTTCACGGCGACGTGCGGGCCTGGGCCGAGCAGTACCTGGACGAGATGAGCTCCGAGCCCGGCCGCAACATGCTGTGCGACGTGCAGGCGGCGCTGAAGCCGAGTTATTGCGCGACGATCATTGGCGGGCAACTGCAGACGATTCTGGATCGCTATCCGGATGAGCCCACGCCCAGTGTCGATCGGCTGATCAATCTGATCGCCGCGCCGACGGTGTTTCGCATCCTGTTTGCCGAGGCGCCGCTGGAGGTCGAAGAGTTGCATCGGTTGATCGAGATTGCGCTGGATCAGTAAAAACCATTCGCGAGCAGGCTCGCTCCCACATTTGCCCGGTGTTCGCAGGCCCCTGTGGGAGCGAGCCTGCTCGCGATGGGGCCAGTCCAGACACTGAAAATCCCCCTGCGACACCCCGCCACGCCACGACCTTGGTCGACACTGACTAACGCTGGCGGTCGTGCGAGACTGTCTGTCCGGGCGGGAGCCCGGGAGTCTTTTGTCTGGAGTCCCCATGTCGCTGTCCACCGGGCTGATTGCCGTCGTCGCCCTGGCCTATATGGCCATCATGTTCGCCATCGCCTTCTATGGCGATCGTCGCAGCGCGCCCTTGCCGCCGCGTGTGCGTGCCTGGGTGTACAGCCTGTCGCTGGCGGTCTATTGCACCAGTTGGACTTTCTTCGGCGCCGTGGGCCAGGCCGCCGAACAGCTCTGGTCGTTCCTGCCGATCTACCTCGGGCCGATCCTGTTGCTGCTCGGCGCGCCCTGGGTCCTGCAAAAAATGGTGATGATCAGCAAACAGGAGAACATCACCTCCATCGCCGACTTCATCGCCGCACGCTATGGCAAATCCCAGTCATTGGCGGTGGTGGTGGCGTTGATTTGCATGGTCGGCGTGTTGCCCTACATCGCGCTGCAACTCAAAGGCATTGTGCTCGGCGTGAACCTGCTGATCGGCGCCGGTGCCGATGCCATGGGCACCCGCGCCCAGGACACTGCGCTGATCGTATCGCTAGTGCTGGCGCTGTTCACCATCGTCTTCGGTACCCGCAACCTCGACGCCACGGAGCACCACCGCGGCATGGTGATGGCCATCGCCTTCGAATCATTGGTGAAGCTGTTCGCGTTTCTCGCCGTCGGCGCCTTCGTGACCTACGGCCTGTACGACGGTTTCGACGACCTGTTCGACCAGGCCATGTTGGCGCCGCGACTCGAACAGTACTGGAAGGAAACCATCAACTGGCCGTCGATGGTGGTGCAGACCGGCGTGGCGATGATGGCGATCATTTGCTTGCCGCGGCAGTTCCACGTGACCGTTGTCGAGAACATCGACCCTCAGGATCTGCGCCTGGCCAAGTGGGTATTCCCGGCCTACCTCGCCCTCGCGGCATTGTTTGTCGTGCCGATCGCACTGGCCGGGCAGATGATGCTGCCCAGCTCGGTGTTGCCAGACTCGTTCGTCATCAGCCTGCCCCTGGCCCAGGCGCACCCGGCGCTGGCCCTGTTGGCATTTATCGGTGGCGCATCGGCGGCCACCGGCATGGTGATCGTGGCCAGCGTGGCGCTGTCGACCATGGTGTCCAACGACATGCTGTTGCCGTGGCTGCTGCGGCGCAACAACGCCGAGCGCCCGTTCGAAGTGTTCCGCCAGTGGATGTTGTCGGTGCGCCGCGTCAGCATCGTGGTCATTCTGCTGCTGGCCTACGTCAGTTACCGCCTGCTGGGCTCGACCGCCAGTCTGGCGACAATCGGCCAGATCGCCTTCGCTGCCGTGACCCAGCTGGCCCCCGCCATGCTCGGTGCGCTGTACTGGAAACAGGCCAACCGCCGCGGCGTTTTCGCTGGCCTCGCGGCGGGCACGTTCCTGTGGTTCTACACCCTGATCCTGCCGATTGCCGCTAATAGCCTCGGTCTGTCCCTGAGCACGTTCCCGGGCCTGGCCTGGCTGCACAGCAATCCACTGAATCTGCCGATCACCCCGCTGACCCAGGGCGTGGTGCTGTCACTGGCAGGCAACTTCACGCTGTTCGCCTGGGTCTCGGTGCTGTCCCGCACCCGGGTTTCCGAGCACTGGCAGGCGGGCCGCTTCATCGGCCAGGAAATCAGTGCCCGCCCCAGCTCACGCTCGATGCTTTCAGTGCAGATCGACGACCTGCTGCAACTGGCGGCGCGCTTCGTCGGCGAAGAACGTGCCCGTCAAAGCTTCATCCGCTTTGCCTATCGCCAGGGCAAAGGCTTCAACCCGAACCAGAACGCCGACAGTGAATGGATCGCCCATACCGAACGCTTGCTGGCCGGTGTGCTCGGCGCCTCTTCGACCCGCGCGGTGGTAAAAGCCGCCATTGAAGGCCGGGAGATGCAATTGGAAGACGTCGTGCGCATCGCCGACGAAGCCTCGGAGGTGCTGCAATTCAACCGTGCGTTGCTGCAAGGCGCCATCGAGAACATCACCCAGGGCATCAGCGTGGTCGACCAGTCGCTGAAACTGGTGGCCTGGAACCGTCGCTATCTGGATTTGTTCAACTACCCGGATGGCCTGATCAGAGTCGGCCGGCCGATTGCCGACATCATCCGTCACAATGCCGAGCGTGGACTGTGCGGCCCCGGCGAGGCCGAAGTTCACGTCGCGCGCCGCCTACACTGGATGCGCCAGGGCCGCGCGCACACCTCCGAGCGCTTGTTCCCCAACGGTCGGGTAATCGAGCTGATCGGCAATCCGATGCCAGGCGGTGGCTTCGTCATGAGTTTCACCGACATCACCGCGTTCCGCGAAGCCGAGCAGGCGCTGACCGAAGCCAACGAAGGCCTGGAGCAACGGGTCACCGAACGCACCCACGAATTGTCACAGCTCAACGTCGCCCTGACCGAAGCCAAGGGCACCGCCGAGGCGGCCAACCAGTCCAAGACCCGTTTCCTCGCGGCTGTCAGCCATGACCTGATGCAGCCGCTGAATGCGGCGCGGCTGTTCTCCGCCGCCCTCTCCCACCAGAACGATGGTTTGTCCGGCGAAGCGCAGAAACTGGTCGAGCACCTGGACAGCTCACTGCGCTCGGCCGAGGACTTGATCAGCGACCTGCTGGACATTTCCCGCCTGGAGAACGGCAAGATCAACCCGAATCGCCAGCCATTCGCTCTCAACGAACTGTTCGACACCCTTGGTACCGAGTTCAAGGTGATGGCGCGAGAACAAAAACTGGAGTTCCGCGTTCGCGGCAGCGCGCTACGGGTCGACAGCGACATCAAACTGCTGCGGCGGATTTTGCAAAACTTCCTGACCAACGCTTTCCGCTACGGCAAAGGGCCGGTGCTGCTGGGGGTTCGCCGGCACAGGGAAGCATTGAGCCTGGAAGTCTGGGACCGTGGGCCAGGTATTCCGGAAGACAAGCAGCAGGTGATTTTCGAAGAGTTCAAGCGCCTCGACAGCCACCAGACACGGGCCGAAAAAGGCCTCGGCCTGGGGCTGGCGATTGCCGACGGGCTATGTCGCGTGCTCGGTCATACCTTGCGCGTACGCTCCTGGCCGGGACGCGGTAGCGTGTTCAGCGTCAGCGTGCCCCTGGCCCGGGCGCAAACCGCAGCGCCGGTCAAAGTCGCCGAGCTCAATGGCAAATTGCTCAATGGGGCGCAGGTGCTGTGCATCGACAACGAGGACAGCATCCTGATCGGCATGAACAGCCTGCTCAGCCGCTGGGGTTGCCAGGTCTGGACCGCGCGCAATCGCGAAGAATGCGCAGCGTTGCTGGGCGAAGGCGTGCGCCCGCAATTGGCGCTGGTGGATTACCACCTCGATCATGGCGAGACCGGCACCGATTTGATGGCCTGGTTGCGCACGCAAATGGGCGAGCCGGTTCCCGGGGTGGTGATCAGCGCCGATGGCCGGCCGGAGACGGTCGACCTGGTGCATGCCGCGGGACTGGACTATCTGGCAAAACCGGTGAAACCGGCGGCGTTGCGGGCGTTGTTGAGTCGGTATTTGCCGTTGTAGCGCGGCAAGCTAACACTTTACCCACTGTGGCGAGGGGGCTTATTCCGGCAACTCGACCAACCCATCGACATCCGTCATCGCCCGCTCCAGCAAGTCCGCCGGCAGGCTCTTGCTCGCCCGTGCGCCCAGCAGCTTGAGCTGTTCACTGCGACTGACCAGGTTGCCACGCCCCTCTGTCAGCTTGTTGCGTGCCGAACTGTAGGCCTTGTCCAGTTGCTGCAGGCGATTGCCAACTTCGTCCAGATCCTGAATGAACAGTACGAACTTGTCGTACAGCCACCCGGCCCGCTCGGCGATCTCCCGGGCATTCTGGCTCTGGCGCTCCTGTTTCCACAGGCTGTCGATGACACGCAGGGTCGCCAGCAAAGTGGTGGGGCTGACGATCACGATGTTACGGTCGAATGCCTCCTGAAACAGCGTCGGCTCAGCCTGCAACGCGGCAGAAAACGCCGCCTCGATCGGTACGAAGAGCAACACGAAATCCAGGCTGTGCAAGCCATCGAGACGCTTGTAATCCTTGCCGGCCAGGCCTTTGACGTGATTACGCAATGACAGCACGTGCTGCTTGATGGCGATCTGGCCGATGGCCTCGTCCTCAGCCGCCACGTATTGCTGATAGGCCGTCAGGCTGACCTTGGAGTCGACCACGACCTGCTTGTCGCCCGGCAGATAAATGATCACGTCCGGCTGAAAACGCTCGCCGTCCGGTCCCTTGAGATTGACCTGCGTCTGGTACTCGCGGCCCTTCTCCAGTCCCGCATGCTCGAGCACGCGCTCCAGAATCAGTTCACCCCAATTGCCCTGGGTCTTCTGCCCTTTCAAGGCGCGGGTCAGGTTGGTGGCTTCATCGCTCAAGCGCAAGTTCAGCTGTTGCAGTCGTTCCAGCTCCTTGGCCAGGGAGAAACGCTCACGCGCCTCGTTCTGATAGCTTTCCTCGACACGTTTTTCGAAGGACTGGATGCGTTCCTTGAGTGGATCGAGCAACTGCCCCAGGCGCTGCTGGCTGGTTTCGGCAAAACGCTGCTCGCGCTCATCGAAAATTTTCCCCGCCAGCTCGGCGAACTGCGCGCGCAACTCGTCCCGCGAACCTTGCAGGTCGTTGAGGCGTTGCTGATGACTGTCCTGTTGCTCGCGCAATTCGGCGTTGAGCGACGCGGCCTGGGCATCCAGACGGCGCAATTCGGCTTCCTTGCCGGCGCGTTCGATATTCCACGCATGGGCGGCGTCCCGGGCGTCGTCGCGCTCGATCTGCAGCAGTTCGACTTCACGACGAAGCGCCGCCAGATCCGCCTGTTTGGCGGCGTTGGCCTGGGTCAGATCAGCCGCTTCATCGCGACTGGACTCGAGCTGAGCATTCAATCCGTCCTGCGCCAGTTGCGCCATGGCCAGGCGTTCTTGCAGCAGCGCGACATCGGCTTGCGTGGTGCTGGCCCGACGCTGAAGTTGCCAGGCCAATACCAGCAACGGCAACGCAGCCGCTGCCAGACCCAGCAATACGCTGGTCAAGTCCATTGCCATAGCCACTCCTGCCATTCGAATAAAGCCTGAAGGTTAACCAAGGCGCCAGATCTTGGACAGCTCAGTCTTCGATCAGCCCCAGTTCCTGTTGAGCGCGGCGATCGCCTGCCCGAGCGGCCTGACGCAGCAGGTCCTGGCCGATCCGGCGGTCCCGGGCATTCCCGCATTCCCGGCACATCAATTGGCCAAGGCGACTTTGCGCAGCCACCACGCCTTCACGGGCCGGTTGCTTGAGCAGACGTCCGGCAATGTGTTTGACGTTACGGTTTTCGCCCAGATGCGGACTGTCCAACAGCCACTCTGCCACGCGCATGGAAAAGCGCTTGGTAGGGGCAGCAGAGGGTGGTGTAGAGGAAGAGGAAACGGAGGCTGAGCGAAACTTCATAAAGCACTGTGGGGCAGATCGGAAGGCGCGCAACTTTACTCTCTTTTTCTTACAGGTAAAGCTGAAAATATCCCGGCACGCCCGTCCTAGAGCAAGCGCTCGGGACAATCCACAGAAGCTGTGGATAACTCAGTGGACAACCGCTCCTGAACCCGCTCAAAGCCCTGTGGAATGGGGCTCGCAGTCAAACTGACGATTTTTTCACCAGTAAAAAAAAGCGATGTTTTTCATTGACTTAAATTTTGGATACAGGCAGCCACTACGCTTGAACGTGAGATGACAGCGGGGTGACAGAGTGCGCAACTAATGTGCACAAGTGCCTTCGCGACGGTTATATCGATGCACTTTTTCGGCGCGCTTTTTGGTCATGCCTGGGGATAAGCCTTGGCAAACCCGGTGTTTAGACGGCTGCGTTGCTACCAAGGTCGATGACCGATGGTCGGATTTTGTTCTGCTACAGGGCGTAGCAATCGCAGGTACAGCAACTTCATACGCTTGGCTACAAGACAAAACAGCCCGCTTGAGCACCTGCCGGGAAATTCTTTTCGCTAACACACTTCCCTTGGCCGGTTCAATCCGTTAGTATCCGCGGCGTTAGTACCAAGCTGAAAGTCAATTCTGGTCGAACAAATCCCCCCGGTCAGCCTTCCCAACGGAAGCCTCCACCGAACTAGCGGGATCGACCACCTCGATGGTTTCCAGGTAAATCTTGCGCCAACACAACCTTTGAATCGAAAGCAAAGGGTGTTGCTCCGCCTGCTTACTCTGCTCGAACCAACCTGCAAATTGATCAGGATCTTCACCCCGGGCCCAGAACCTTTGCCCTCGATGTGTTGCCTGCCCTCCTAAGTACCTACCTGCCAGCCCAAGCGCGCCAACTTGTCAGCGCTTCAAACTGGCTGCTTTGTTCCAGTCGGGTTCTTCGTTCGACCAATGGTGGTCGTCGTCACTGGAACGTTTTAACTTTGCACGGTTCTTATCCGTGTCGCTTGTAGGAACACCAATTATGTCCACTCAAATCCACACTCAGGATGCCATTCGCACCCTAACCAACGCTTTTGCTCCAATGAACTGCCTGATCATGGCCGCTCGCAAAGGCTGCTTCAGCTTCACTCTGGTCAATGAACATGGCATCGCCCGTCACAGCGAACGCCTGTACCCCGATCAATACTCCAGCGCCGAGCCGCTGCAGGCCGTGATCGAGCGTACCCGTCAGGCACTGGTTGCCTGAAACACCAGAAAGGCTGAAAAACCGAAAGCCCTGCCCCGAAAAGCAGGGCTTTTTATTGCTCGATATTTCCCTTTCCTCGAATCACGACTAAGCACGATCCGATATAACGGTTATAACTGGTCGCTGGAAATATTTTAAAAACAGGCCTTTACAACGCAAATATGACACTACACTTCAACTCAAGCGGCTTGACCCGCTTGCGGCGAGCCTGATTCGATTCACTGCTGCCAAGCCCCCCCTTCAGGTATCGCCGTCCAACTCAGGTTTCGAGGGTTTTATGGGTATCGCTGCCAGCGAACTGTGCCGTTATGTGATTCGTCCGACATTGATCTACCTCGGACGCCATAGCGCTACTGCCGAATCCCTGCTGCTGGGCATTGCCGCCAGCCAGTCCGCCCTTGGTTCCGCCCTGCATGACCGCCGTGGGCACGGCCTGTACCGCATCGCCGAGCCCCGCCACCAGGCCCTTTGGGACCATTACCTGGCCCTTGATCCGGAGCGTGCAAGCCTGGTCCGTGGCCTGGCCAGCCAGCATGCGTTTCTGAGTGGCCCGCACCTCGAATTGACCGTCAACCTGCGTTACGCCACAGCCATCGCCTGGCTGCTGGTGGAAGAACAGAATACCCCCCTCCCCGCCCCGGATGATTTGTTGGGTATGGCCAGAATCTGGCGCCAGACCTTTCAGCCCCAGGGGCGTCTGCGTGATTTCACCTGCGCCTGGCAAACCTGTGTTTCACCCCTGAATCAGGTCGCCTGCTGACACGTCTGAATCCAAAGATCGCGCAACACGCCGCGATTCTGGTCGGATTGTCCTACAAAACCGCTCTAAATCAAGCGATACAGCCTATGGCGCCGGGACGAAAATATTGGTAATTTTCGCCCCGGTGATCACCAGGAGTTCTAATAATGAAAAAAGTAATGCTCAAAACCACCCTTAGCCTCGCCGTTGCCTTGGCATCCACCCAGATCTTCGCGAGTGGCTTTGCCCTCAACGAACAGAGCATCAGTGGAATGGGGACTGGTTTTGCGGGACGATCTTCATCTGCCGATGATGCAAGCACTGTTTTTGGCAACCCTGCCGGCATGTCGCGAATCAAGCGCCAGGAAGTCACTGGCGGGATCGCAGCTATCGATGCCTCGTCTGATATCAAAGACGCCCAAGGCGCCCACCCGGGTACCAACAAAGGCGACATGGTGCCATTCACAGCCGTTCCGATGGGCTATTACGTCAAGCCGATTGATGATCACTGGGCATTCGGCCTCGGTGTCTACGCACCTTTTGGTCTGATTACCGACTATGAAAATGGCTTCCAGGGTGCCGGTTTCGGCAGCAAGAGCGAAGTCAAGGTTGTCACCTTCCAGCCTACCGTCAGCTACGCCTTTAACGACAAAGTATCGATTGGTTTCGGCCCGACCATCAACCGCATTGGCGGCACTCTGGAGTCGGATGTACCTCTTTTTGGCGATACCCACGTCAAAATCAAAGGGGATGATGTCGCTCTTGGCTACAACTTCGGGGTCCTGGTACAAGCAACTGACACCACTCGTGTCGGCCTGACCTATCACTCGAAAGTGAAATACAAGATTGAAGGTCATACCGATATCAGCGCAGGCGCAAATTCACCTTCCGCCCTCCTGAAAAGCAATCGATACGATGCTTCGCTGAAAATCGAAACACCTGAATCTGTCGACTTCTCCGTGACACAACAGCTGACGGATGCGTGGACCCTTTATGCAGGTTCCACCTGGACTCGCTGGAGCCGTTTGAAAGACATCACCGTCAACAACGACGGCGTAACCGCGGCACAAGGCGGTGCATTGTCCCCGGCCCTGTTCGGCACCATTACGGAAGAGCAGAACTGGCACGATACCTGGGCCTACGCCATCGGTACCTCCTACCAGCTGAATAAGCAGTGGGTATTGCGCACCGGCCTGAGCTTTGACCAGTCGCCTACCAACAATACCGACCGATCCCCACGTATTCCTACAGGTGACCGCACAATCTTCAGCCTTGGCGCCGGCTACAACGTCACCGATGATCTGACCATCGACGTCGCCTACTCCTACCTGAAGGAAGAAGCTGTCAAGATGGATCGCTCCAACCTGGTAGACAGTTACAGCGCCAAGTACGAAAACAGCGCCAACGGTTTCGGTGTCGGTGCGACCTACCGCTTCTGATGATTCCCGGCGAGCCTGAACCGCTCGCCATCGGAATCAAAAAAGCCCCGCTCTCCTCACGGAGGCGGGGCTTTTCATTTGCAGGAGCAGCCGGTCGACGCTCGAATGCTCGCGATGGACGCGAACGATGACGCGTGCTTTCAGGATGTACGAGACGCCTTGAGGTTTTCGCGAGCAAGCTCGCTCCTGCAGGTCAGGGGGTCGAAACGAGCGGCGGTGAAGCCAGGGCTTTTTCCACCGCGGCGATGAACTCGGGATCATCCGGCCTGGTCAGGCTGGAGAAACTGGCGATCACCTTGCCCTGGCGATCCACCACATACTTGTAGAAATTCCACTTCGGCGCGCTGGTTTGACGGGCGAGGACTTGGAACAAGTGCGTCGCATCGTCGCCACGAACCTTTTGCGGTTCGGTCATGGTGAAGGTCACGCCATAGTTGACGTAGCAGACCTTGGCGGTTTCGGCACCGTCCCTGGACTCCTGTTTGAAGTCATTGGACGGAACGCCAATCACCTCCAGCCCTTGCCCCTTGAAGCGCTGGTTCAGCGCCTCAAGGCCTTTGAACTGCGGAGCAAAGCCACAGAAGCTTGCGGTATTGACCACCACCAACGGTTTACCGGCGAAGCGCTGGCACAAATCGATGGATTCCTTGGCACGCAACTTGGGCAACGAGCCTTGCAAAAGATCCGGGCAACCTGCCGCGTGAGCCAACCCGGTAAACGCGACCAGTAACGCGGGAACTGCCAGGCAGCGCATCAGCATGTCGGGACACCCTTGAGAATTCGTCAGGATTCGACGTTACTCGCCCCGCCATCCCGCTAGCAAGTCCCCATGCCCAACTGCAAAAGCGCCAGCCCGCCCTGATGCCAGCCCCACCATGTCAGGGCAAGCAGCAAGGCGCAGACAGCGCAAATCGTGATACGAGGCCAGAGACTGTTCATATCGCACTCATTTGTGTTTGCAGGCGCGCCACCGGCCGTTCACGCACCGGCCAGTTCAGGGCGGCGGCCAACAGGCTCAAGAGAATCGCGACCTGCCAGATCAAGTCATAGCTGCCGGTACGGTCGTACACCACGCCACCCAACCAGCCGCCCAGGAACGAACCGAGCTGGTGAAACAGGAAAACAATCCCGCCGAGCATGGACAGGTTTCGCACACCAAACAAGGTCGCCACCGTGCCGTTGGTCAACGGCACCGTCGACAGCCACAAAAAGCCCATGGCCATGCCGAATAGGTAGGCCGTGGTGGTTGTCACCGGCACCCACAGGAACAACGCAATGACCACCGCCCGCAGCAAGTACAAACCGGTGAGCAACCGCGGCTTGGACATGCGCCCGCCGAGCCATCCAGCGGTATAGGTGCCGAATATGTTGAACAGGCCGATCAGCGCCAGCACCGTGGTGCCGACCGTCGCCGGAAGATGTTGATCCACCAGATAGGCCGGCAAGTGCACACCGATGAACACCACCTGGAATCCGCACACAAAAAAGCCGAACGCCAGCAGCCAGAATCCGGAGTGGGAGCAGGCTTCGCGCAGCGCTTCGCCAAGGGTTTGTTCGTGCCCCAGGACAGGCAGCGGCTTGTCCTTGAGCATGCTCACCAGCGGCACGATCAGCGCCACCAGCAAGCCCAGCACCAGCAGCGCCGCGGACCAGCCAAGCCATCCGATCAAACCGAGGGTGCCGGGCAACATCGCGAACTGGCCGAACGAACCGGCAGCACTGGCGATCCCCATGCCCATGCTGCGTTTTTCCGGTGGCACCGCGCGGCCGACTACACCCAGAATCACCGAGAACGACGTACCGGACAGTCCGATGCCGATCAGCAGGCCGGCACTCAGCGACAGGGTCACCGCCGAGTCGGAGAGCCCCATGCACATCAGACCCGCTGCGTACAGGACGCCACCGATCAGCACCACTTTCGCTGCGCCGAAGCGGTCGGCCAGCGCGCCGGTGAATGGCTGGGCAAGGCCCCAGATCAGGTTCTGCAGGGCGATGGCGAAGGCAAAGACTTCCCGACCCCAGCCGAACTCGGCGCTCATCGGAGCCAGAAACAGCCCAAAGCCATGTCGAACGCCCAGAGACAACGCAAGGATCAGCGCACTCCCCAACAGAACCCAGCCGCATGTACGCCACATCGATGTCATTGTTGTTCTCCGGTAGCGGGTATATACCCGCTTATAATCGAAAAAACCGGCATCATGCCAGTTCATCCAGCAGCTTCAGTAAGATTTCGCGCTTCTCGGCCCCCAGGCGATCGATCAAACGCTGCTGCGCGCCCTCCCAGGCCGGCAAGGCGGCCTTGAGGCGCTCTGCCCCGGCCTCGGTCAGCAGGACGATGCGGTTGCGCATGTCCTCGCCCTCGACCAGCGTCACCAGGCCATCACCCTCCAGCACCCGCAAGTTGCGCCCCAAGGTGCTGCGATCCAGCCCCATGGCCTCGGCCAGGGTTGAGATGCTCGGCTGATCCAGGCGTTGCAGGTTGCACAGCAAAGAATACTGCGCAACGTTGATCCCGAAGCCGTCGAGAGCGCCGTCATAATGCCTGCTGACGCCACGGGCGGCGCGACGCAGGTTGATGCATAAACATTGGGAATCGAGCATGGTGCGTGTATATACCCGCGAGTCGGTTAAATCAAGTTACAGAACCGGAGTAACAGTCAGAACAGCGCCAAGCCTACCAGCACTGCAACTTCCAGCAACTCCAGCATCGCACCCGCCGTGTCACCCGTCGTGCCGCCCAGGCGCCGCAGCATCACCTGGCGCAACCAGACAAACCCCAGCGCTGCCAGCACCAGCGCCAGCACACCACTGACGCCGGCAATCAGCACACAAGCCAGTGCGCTGACCGCCAATACCTGCTTGCCCGTCGAACGCGGTAGATGATCGGCCAGCGCCTGACCCAAGCCACCGGCGCGCACATACGGTGTGGTCAGGAACAGGCCGAGCAAGGCGCTGCGCCCTATCAACGGCACGATGATCAATGCCAGCGAATGCGATTGCTCGATCAACGCCAGCAGCGCGGTGAACTTGAGCAACAACACCAGCACCAACGTCACCACCGCGATCGGCCCGCTGCGCGGGTCTTTCATGATGGTCAGCGTACGCTCACGGTCGCCAAAACCGCCGAGCCAGGCATCGGCGCTGTCCGCCAGGCCATCCAGATGCAACCCTCCACTGAGCAGCACCCAAACGCTCAGCAACAGCGCCGCGTGCAGCAACGTCGGCGTGCCCAGCAGCAGCCAGTTGAATACCCACAAAATCGCGCCAAACAGTAATCCCACCAGCGGATAAAACAGCAGCGACCGCCCCAGATCCCGGGGCTCAGGCATGCCGGGCAGGCGAATCGGCAGGCTGCTGAGAAATTGCAGGGCTATCCAGAATGGCAGCATGGTCAGAGCACTTCCTTCAACACGCCGACGGACTCCAGCGTCAGCGAAAACAGTGCGCCATGCCCGACCTCAACGTTGAGCAGTTGCTCTCGCGGCAGCCCCCGGGCTTTTGCCAGCAACAGGCGCATCACTCCACCGTGGCTGATCAGTAAAATGCGCTCACCGGCACAGGTCGCGTGCAAACGCTCCAGCGCTGCCAGCACCCGCGCCGAAAAATCTGCTACCGGTTCACCCTGAGGCGGCGTGAACGAATATGGATCGGCCCAGAACAAACCCAGCGCCTGCGCGTCGGTTTCCATCAACGCCGCCGCGCTCTGCCCTTCCCAGGCGCCGAAATGCAACTCTTGCAGGTCTTTATCCAGGTGCACCGGCACACCCGATTGCGCACCGAGTTCCTCGGCAAACCGCGCACAACGTTGCAAGGGTGAACTGACCAGCCGATCCCATGGCCCTTGCCCGACCACCGCGGCGCGCATCTGCGCCCAGCCCGTATCGGTCAATGCATCATCGATACTGCCGCGCAGGCCGCCGCCGAGTTCGGTTTCACCGTGCCGCAACAGATCCACGCGCAAGGTCATGCCGGACGATCTGCCACGGCGGCTTCGGCGAAGGTCGCCATCTGCCCGTGCAGGTCGCACGCCAGGCGCAGCAGCGGCACAGCCAATGCCGCGCCACTGCCTTCACCCAGACGCAGGCCGAGATCGAGCAAGGGTTGCGCCTTCAGGGCTTCCAGCACATGACGATGCCCCGGCTCGGCGCCGCGATGACCGAACAACAGCCACTGACGGCAATCAGGATTCAAGCGCACCGCAACCAGCGCCGCGACACTGCAAATAAAGCCGTCCACCAGCACCGCGACACCCTCCTGGGCACAGGCGAGATAGGCACCGACCAGCGCGGCGATCTCAAAACCGCCGAGGTTGAACAGGGTCTGCAAGGCATCGCCACGCTGCGCACCATGCAATGCCAAGGCGCGTTCGATCACTTGGGCTTTGTGGCTGACACCTTCTGCGTTGAGCCCGGTGCCTGGCCCGGTCAAATGGCCCACCGGGCAATCGAGCAGCGCACACGCCAGGGCGCTGGCGGCGGTGGTGTTGCCGATGCCCATTTCGCCACCGATAAACAACTGCGCACCGGTGGACATTGCCCGCTGCACGCTGTCACGACCGGCCTGCAAGGCGAGTTTCCCCTGGGCCTGGGTCATGGCCGGCCCCTGGACAAAATTCGCCGTGCCTGGGCCGACATTCAGGTGCCGCACGCCCGGCAGGTTCAGCGACGGCGTCACCGTGCCGAGGTCCACCACCTCAAGGGAAGCGCCCAACTGCCGCGCCAGTACACTGATCGCCGCACCACCGCTGACGAAGTTGAGCAGCATCTGCCCGGTCACTTCCTGGGGAAACGCCGACACCCCCTCAGCGACCACACCATGGTCGCCGGCAAAAATCGCAATCCACACCTGCTCCAGACTCGGCTTGACCCGCCCCTGCAATCCCGCCAGTTGCACCGCCACCGCTTCCAGCTGGCCGAGGGAGCCGGCCGGTTTGGTCAGTTGCTGTTGCCGCGCCTGGGCCTGTTCGACCGCTTGGGTATCGACCGGCTTGCACGGGTTCAGCCACCAGGATTGAGTCATAACGCAGTTCCTTTCAGAGTCAGAGGCAGGCCGGCGACGGTCAGGACGACACGCTGACAACGCTCAGCCAGAGCTTGATGCAGCCAACCGGCTGCATCGACATAGCGGCGAGTCAATTCGCCCAGCGGCACGACACCCATTCCGGTCTCGTTGCTGACAAAAATGATTTCACCCGGCAACAACGCCAGGCAGTCCAGCAAGGCATCACGCTCGGCTTGCAAGCGCTCGGCATCGTCGAGCATCAGCAGGTTGGTCAGCCACAGGGTCAGGCAATCCACCAGCAGGCAGCGGTCGGCGCGGGCGGATTCGCGCAGCACCCGGGCCAGCTCCACCGGCTCTTCGATCAATGCCCATTCGGCAGGACGACGGGCGCGATGATGGGCCACCCGCTCGCTCATTTCTCCATCGAGTGGCTGGCTGGTGGCGATGTATGTGACGGCCAGAGCGCTGTCGATGGCGAGTTTTTCAGCCAGACGACTCTTGCCGGAGCGGGCACCGCCGAGGATCAGTTGGAGCATGGTTGTTTCCTTGAAATCTTCGGTGAGGCGACTGGCCCCTTCGCGGGCAAGCCCGCTCCTACAGTTGACCTGCGTCGATCATAAATATTGGGTACACCTCATAACCCTGTAGGAGCGGCGATGCGGCGGTCCGACTTGCCCGCGAAGGGGCCATGACAGTCACCTCATACCCCACAGAGTTTCCGCAACAGCCCGGTATCCAAATGCTTCTCCACCAGATCCGCCAGCCGCTCGATATCACGTTCGCGCAAGCCGTGGTAATCCACGTCCTGCACCTCCTGCAAACCCGCCCAGCGCAGCAGCGCACTGCACGCCGCCGGCGATTCGAACAGCCCGTGCAGGTAGGTGCCGAAAATCTGCCCGTCAGCACTTTGCGCACCATCACAGCGGCCGTCATCCAGATGCACGGCGGCATGTTCCAGGGCCGGTCCGGTGGTCACGCCAGCATGAATTTCATAACCCGCAACGGGCGCATCTTCCAGCGCCAGGCGACCACGCACATTGCGCAACTGCTTCTCTTGTTCGAGCAGAGTCTGGAACGCCAGCAGCCCCAAACCGGCACTGGAACCCGGCGCACCTTCGAGACCCAGCGGGTCATGCACTTGCTCACCGAGCATTTGCAGGCCGCCACAAATTCCCAGCAGTTTCCCGCCGTAACGCAGATGCCGGGCGATGGCGGTGTCCCAGCCGTTGGCCCGCAGGTACGCGAGGTCGCTGCGCACACTTTTCGAGCCAGGAAGAATGATCAGGTCGGCAGGCGGAATCGCCTGGCCGGGGCCAATGAATTGCAGGTCCACTTGCGGATGCAGGCGCAGCGGATCGAAATCGGTGTGATTGCTGATGCGCGGCAGCACCGGCACCACCACCTTCAGCACCTGCTCGGCTTTGTCGGTCTGGCGTTGATCGATGCCGTCCTCGGCCTCCAGGTGCAGGTCCATCACGTACGGCAGCACGCCGATCACCGGTTTGCCGGTGCGCTCTTCGAGCCAGTCGAGACCGGGTTGCAGCAACGCGATGTCGCCACGAAAACGATTGATCACGAAGCCTTTGACCCGCGCCTGTTCGCTCGGCGACAGCAGTTCGAGGGTGCCTACCAGGTGGGCGAAAACCCCGCCGCGATTGATATCGGCGATCAGCAGCACCGGGCAATCCACCGCTTCGGCGAAACCCATGTTGGCGATGTCGCCGGCCCGCAGATTGATTTCCGCCGGCGAGCCCGCGCCCTCGACCATCACCAGCGGATACGCCGCGCTCAAGCGCTCGTGGGAGGCCAGCACCGCTTGCATGGCGATGGTTTTGTAGTCGTGATAGGCGACGGCATTCATGGTCGTGACAGCGCGGCCATGGATAATCACCTGGGCACCGGTGTCACTGTTGGGCTTGAGCAACACCGGGTTCATGTCGGTGTGCGGTTCAAGGTGCGCGGCCTGGGCCTGTACCGCCTGGGCGCGGCCGATCTCGCCACCGTCGGCGGTCACCGCACTGTTGAGTGCCATGTTCTGCGGCTTGAACGGCACCACCCTTATGCCCTGACGTGTGACCCAACGGCACAGCGCGGTTACCAGCGTGCTTTTACCGGCGTCCGATGTAGTGCCCTGCACCATCAGCGTGGTCATTGGTTTTCCTTGGCGAAATCGTCGAACGCCCGCGCCAGTCGTACCCAGGCGATTTCGTCACCGGGCAAGCCGAATCGCAGGCTGCTGTTGTGCGTGAACAATCGCAGGAGAATGCCGCGCCGGGCCATGAACTCATGCAGCTCTTCGGCGCGCTCGGTGATCAGCCACTGGAACAGCGCACAACCGCCCTGAGGCTGGAACCCCTGTTGTTCCAGCAACGACGCAAGGCGCTCGCTGGCCTCATCCGCGCGCACCCGTTGCCGCGTCTGCCCTTCGGTATCGCGCAGGCAGGCCTGACCCACTACCCGGGTTGCCCCGCTCACGGCCCACGGCCCCACTTGTTCAGCCAGCAACTTGAGCAACTTGCGCTCGGCCAGCACAAACCCCAGGCGCACTCCGGCCAGGCCGAAAAACTTCCCGAAGGAGCGCAGGACGATCAACCCGACTTGATGGGCATACGGAGCCAGGCTCAGATGCGGCGTGTTATCCATGAACGCTTCGTCCACCACCAGCCAGCCACCGCGCTGGGCCAGCCGCGCGTGCCAGTCGAGGAGGCGACTGGGCGTCAGGCTCAAGCCTGTGGGGTTATTCGGATTGACCACCACCAGCACATCGAAACTGTCGATAAAGAAGTCGACTTCGTGCACCAGCACTTCACGCACGATGTAGCCGTTACGACGCCACGCTTCAGCGTGCTCGGCATAACACGGCGACAGCACGCCGACCTTGCCCGCCCGACGCAATCGCGGCAGCAGCTGGATTGCCATTTGCGAGCCGGCCACCGGCAAAGCCTGCAAGGTGCCGTAGTAATCACAGGCGGCTTGCTCCAGACCATCGTCCGCTTCCGGCAAACGGGCCCAGGCCCGCAGCGGAATATCCGGCACAGGAAACGGCCAGGGCGCAAGGCCCGTGGACAGATCCAGCCAGTCGGCTTCATCTATGCCGTATTCGAGCGCCGCCTTGCGCAATCGCCCCCCGTGTTCAAGCATAAAATTCGGCCCCCAGGCAGAGAATCAGCAGCCATAACCATACCCCGCGCTGGACCAATTGCCAGCCCCGGTCAATGGAGTCGGCATCCGCCGGCACGCCTTCGCCCAACTGCGGACGCTGATGCAGTTCGCCATGATAAATCGCCGCCCCGCCCAACTCGACGCCAAGGGCGCCCGCCCCTGCCGCCATCACCGGGCCGGCGTTCGGGCTGTCCCAGGTCGGGCCCTGGGTGCGCCAGCATTTCAACGCCAGCCGGGTTTTGCCCAGCAGCGCGTAAGTCAGTGCCACCAGGCGCGCAGGAATGTAATTGAGCACGTCGTCGACCTTCGCCGCCGCCCAGCCGAACCGTTCGAAGCGCTCATTGCGATAACCCCACATCGCATCCAGCGTATTGCTCAGGCGATAGAGCACCACGCCCGGCGCACCCGCCACGGCAAACCAGAACAACGCCGCGAACACTGCGTCGCTGCCGTTTTCCAGTACCGACTCGGTAGCGGCACGGGCGACTTCGGTTTTATCCAGATCACTGGTTTTACGGCTGACCAGATAACTCACACGTTTGCGCGCTTCATCAAGATCATCGCCGCGCAATGCCTTGGCCACAGGCGTGACGTGCTCACCGAGGCTGCGCATGCCGAGGGCGCAATAGAGCGCGAGAATCTCGATGATCCAGCCGACATAAGGCGCCCAGGACAATGCCGTGACCAACAGCGTCAGCGGCAACACGGCGATCACCCACGCGGTGACGCCATGACTGCGCCAGCCGCGACCGCCGCCATTGAAGCGTTGCTCGATGCGGTCGGCAAAACGGCCGAACGCCACCAGCGGATGCCAGCGTTTGGGTTCGCCCAGCAGCGCATCCAGCGCAACCGCAGCGACACTCAACAACGCCACACTCATTGACTCACTCCCCAATAGTTTTCATACAGCAATTCATGTAGCGGACGCGCCTGCGCCCAGCCTTCTAGCACCAGCATCGGTGCCGGATAGAACTCCTTCACCGGCCCAAGGCACAGCACCGCCAGCGGTTTGGCTCCCGGTGGCAGCCTCAACAGGTCCGCCAGTGCCTGTGGTTCGAACAGCGACACCCAGCCCATGCCCAGCCCTTCGGCGCGGGATGCCAGCCACAGGTTCTGGATCGCACAGGACAGCGAGGCCATGTCCATTTCCGGCAAGGTGCGGCGGCCGAAGATATGCTGCTCGCGGTCGTCCATCAGTGCGGCGACCAGTACCTCGGCGCAATCGTTGATGCCTTCCACCTTGAGCTTCATGAACTCGTCGCTGCGCTCGCCGAGGGCTTCGGCGGTGCGGACGCGTTCTTCTTCCACCAAGGCCTGGATTTGTCCGCGCAAGGCACGATCGCTGATGCGGATGAAGCGCCAGGGCTGCATCAGGCCGACACTCGGTGCCTGATGTGCGGCCTCGAGCAGGCGCAGCAGCAATTCGGGCTCGACGGTGCCGCCGCTGAAGTGGCGCATGTCGCGCCGTTCGGCGATGGCGCGATAGACCGCTGCGCGTTCGGCTTCGGAAAATGCGTCGTCCGTCATGGCCGTTTCGCTGGCAAGGCAGCTCCTACAGGGGCTAGCTGATCCATTGTAGGAGCTGGCTTGTCGGATCGCCGCATCGCAGCGAAAGCGGCTTCAAGGTCAGGCGCAAACAATGCGGCAATCGCCGAGGGGTTCGACGGAAAATAAAAGTGCACATAAGAGGCGGTCATCCGCCCTTCACGGTAGACCGCCTCCGCTCCGCGTCCGCCGTTAGGGCTCAAGCCACGGGCAATCGGCGCCAGTTCAGTGGTGGTCAGCGAATGGTGATAGGTGTGCCCGCGCAGCGAACCTTCCGGCAGTTCCACCGCTTGCAACGCCAGCGCGGCCAGACGCTTTTGCATGACCGCATCACCGGCCAGCAAGCCAACCAGTTCGGCGCGAGTGCCCTCGACATCGGTCAGGGAATCGAGCAGATACAGCATGCCGCCACACTCGGCGAGCAACGGTTTGCCTGCCCGGTGGTGGGCACGGATCGCGTCGAGCATCGCGGTGTTTTGCGCCAACCCAACATGGTGCAGTTCCGGGTAACCACCGGGCAGATACAGGCTGTCCGACTCCGGCAACGCACGGTCGCGGATCGGCGAGAAGAACGACAACTCGGCGCCCATCGCCCGCAGCAGATCCAGGCTCGCGCCGTAGGTGAACGCAAAGGCTTCATCGCGGGCGACGGCAATGCGTACACCGGCCAGCAGCGGTTCGGCTGCAATGACATCAGGGGCGGCGAACTCGACCGCCGGCGGCAGCGCAACCTCGCAACTACTGGCCAGTGCATCGGCGGCCGCATCGAGGCGCAGGTCGAGATCGTTCAGCTCACTGGCCTGCACCAGCCCCAGGTGCCGGCTCGGCAATTCGATCCCGGTTTCCCGGGACAGCGCGCCGTACCAGCGCAAACCTTCAGTCAGGCTGCCTTCGAGCAGTTGCGCGTGGCGCAGCGTACCGACACGATTGGCCAGCACCCCGGCGAACGGCAAGTCCGGCTGATAACGCGCCAGCCCCAGGGCCAGGGCGCCAAAGGTCTGGGCCATGGCCGTGCCATCGATCACACCCAGCACCGGCACACCGAAATGCCGCGCCAGATCGGCGCTCGACGGCGTACCGTCGAACAGCCCCATGACGCCTTCGATCAGGATCAGGTCGGCTTCAGCAGCGGCTTCCCACAGCAGCCGGCGACTTTCTTGCTCACCAACCATCCACATGTCCAGCTGATACACCGGCGCACCGCTGGCGCGCTCGAGGATCATCGGATCGAGAAAGTCGGGGCCGCACTTGAACACGCGGACCTTGCGCCCCTGATTGCGATGCAATCGGGCCAGCGCCGCGGTGACGGTGGTCTTGCCCTGGCCGGAAGCCGGCGCGGCAATCAGTACCGCCGGACAGAGTCGAGGCTGACTCACAATTCGACGCCTTTCTGCGCTTTGATCCCGGCCTGGAAGGCGTGCTTGATCATGCCCATTTCGGTGACGGTGTCGGCCATCTCGATCATTTCCGGCTTGGCGGCACGCCCGGTGACTACCACGTGTTGCATCGGTGGTCGGGCCTGCAAGTCGCTGAGCACCTGATCGAGATCGAGGTAGCCGTGCTTGAGGGCAATGTTCAGCTCATCCAGCACCACCAGACCGATGGACGGATTGCGCAGCAGTTGCTGCGACACCGCCCAGGCGGCTTCGGCGGCGGCGATGTCGCGCTGACGATCCTGGGTTTCCCAGGTAAAGCCTTCGCCCATCACATGAAAGCGCACCTGCTCGGGAAAGCGCCGGAAGAACAGCTCTTCGCCGGTGCTGTTGCGGCCCTTGATGAACTGCACCACGCCGCACTGCATGCCGTGCCCCATGGCGCGGGCAAGCATGCCGAAGGCCGAACTGCTCTTGCCCTTGCCGTTGCCGGTCAACACCAGCAGCAGGCCGCATTCGTTCGGGGAATTGGCGATGCGCTCGTCGATCACGGCTTTTTTGCGCTGCATGCGCGCCAGGTGGCGTTCGTCACGATCGGGGGTATCAGTCATGGGGGAGCTCTCCGTTGAGGCAGGAATAACGGCGGGCAGGCACAAGAATAGAAGGCAAAAAGCCTGGCATCGCCCACCGTGATGCCGCTGGATGAATCAGGCCGGTCTCCGGGCTCATGAGTGGCGCGAGGCCAGACTGTGCGCCTTCCCGCATCGAATCGACACAGTGGCATCACACACAGTTTTCACTCATTTACCGTTGCGGGGGCAGCGCCGGAATTGCGGGCCTTCGACCAACAGAAGGACTCACTCACCGGCTTCCCTGTTTCACTCTGTCGACCCAAGCCACAGAGCACCTGAAACAAGCCGCGAAGGTTAGAGGGTTGGGGGTGGAGCGTCAATTAAAGCCGGGAGGCGATCGACCGAATATCTGCCATCAATCAATAAACTGACGTCAATCTTGTGCCACGCCCAAAGCAGTGATATCAAAGAGCCACAACCCCACAACACAATAACAAGGGTGAACCCATGCAAGGCATGATCATCAGCAATCCAAAGCTGGAATTCCTGCGCCCGGTGCTCGAGCGCTGGTTCGAATGCATCGACCGCTATAACGCCGTCCGCGGTGATGGCGACACACCGTACTGGCACGACGAAAAGGCCAACCTCGGGCTGCTGTCCGCCGCCGCCTGGATGGCCGAGATGGTCACGCTGCAACAGACGCCCACCCGCAAACAGACCGAAGAAGGCGAACGCAACAGCCGTGCCGACCTGTTCCTCGCCTCGCCCGAAACCCGCGCGTACATCCAGACCAGCCAGCGCTGGCCACGGGTCAACAGCCTCAACCTGACCCAGGCCCTGCTCGACATCACCAGCGATGCAAAGCGACTGAGCCACGCCAGCGACCTGAAAGTCGGCTGCCTGTTCGTTGCCCCGCAAAAAGCCCAGCAAGGCGCAACGCCGGAAGAACTCCAGGACATGGTCGACGACCTGCAAAAGGAACACACCTGCGCCGTTGCCTGGTACTTCCCTTACGCCTATCGCAAGTTGCGCAACGAAGCCGGCAACTATCACCCCGGCATTGCGGTGCTGTTCAAGGAAGCACGTGGCTAAGGGTTGAACCATCGGACGACAACGCATCTCTATGATTAGAACAAGGCATTCATAGGGAACACCAGCATGCGCAAGCCCCCGCTCGTTCTCGTTATCGCACTCTGCGGAGGGCTCGCCGCTTGTGGCGAGACCTCCCGCCTGCAAGTCTCCGACGGCACCGGTCCATCGCCACAATTGCCGGAACCGAACAAAACCCTGATCCCGACCATGAACATCGCCCCGGCCATCGGTTGGCCGCCGGGTGCAAAACCCGTCGCCGCCACGGGCACTCAAGTGGCCGCTTTTGCCGAAGACCTGGATCACCCGCGCTGGCTTTATGTGCTGCCCAATGGCGATGTGCTGGTGGCGGAAACCGCCGCACCACCCAAACCCGAAGACGGCAATGGCATTCGCGGCTGGGTCATGAAGAAAGTCATGGGGCGTGCCGGCTCTACCGTGCCCAGCCCGAACCGCATCACGTTGCTGCGGGACAAGGATCACGATGGCATCGCGGAAACCCGCACGGTGTTTCTGCAAAACCTCAATTCCCCTTTCGGCATGACGCTGGTCGGCAACGACCTGTACGTGGCCGACACTGACAGCCTGCTGCGATTCCATTATGAAAACGGCGATACGCAGATCAAGTCACCAGCCATCAAGGTGATCGACCTGCCGGGCGGCCCGCTGAACCACCACTGGACCAAAAACGTCATCGCCAGCAAGGACGGCAGCAAGCTCTACGTCAGCGTGGGTTCCAACAGCAACGTCGCCGAAAACGGCATGGACAAGGAAGAAGGTCGCGCAGCGATCTGGGAAGTGGACCGTGCCACCGGCCGGCACCGGATCTTCGCCTCCGGCCTGCGCAACCCCAACGGCATGGCCTGGGAACCGCACAGTGGCGCACTGTGGACCGCGGTCAACGAGCGGGATGAAATCGGCGGTGATCTGGTACCGGACTACATCACCTCGGTGAAAGACGGCGCGTTCTATGGCTGGCCGTTCAGTTACTACGGCCAGCATGTCGATGTTCGTGTCGAGCCGCAGAACCCGGACCTGGTGGCCAAGGCCATTGCCCCGGACTACGCCGTCGGCCCGCACACGGCGTCACTGGGCCTGACCTTCGCCGAAAACAGCAAGCTGCCGGCGCCATTCACCCAAGGGGCATTCATCGGTCAGCACGGCTCGTGGAACCGCAAGCCACACAGTGGCTACAAAGTGATTTTCGTGCCGTTCAGCGCAGGCAAACCTGTCGGAAAGCCCATTGAAGTGCTCAGCGGTTTTCTCAACGACAAAGAACAAGCCATGGGCCGCCCGGTGGGCGTGGTGATCGACCGGCAAGGCGATCTGCTGGTGGCCGATGACGTGGGGAACAAGGTGTGGCGGGTTTCGGCTGCCAGGTAACGGGATACATCACCTGTGGGAGCGACGGTGCGGCGATCCGACCTGCTCGCGAATGCGCACGGTCAGTCGACAAATTTGGTGACTGATACACCGCTTTCGCGAGCAGGCTCGCTCCCACAAAGGCTTAGCGTTTGCGACAGAGTGTTAGCCCATCACCCAACGGCAACAACGACAGATCCACCCGCACATCGTCTTTCAACGCTCGGTTGAGCGCCTGGATTGCCCGGGTGTCCGCGCTCTCGGGGCTGGCCTCGAGCACACGCCCGCTCCACAGGGTGTTATCGAACACCGCCAACCCACCGACCCGCAGCAATCCCAGGGCGTGTTCCAGATAAGCCGGGTAGTTGGCCTTGTCGGCATCAATGAACACCAGGTCGTACTGCCCGCCCTGCCCTTGTCGCTCAAGCTCGGCGAGGGTTTCCAGCGCCGGAGCCAGTCGCAGGTCAATCCGCCCGGCGAGCCCCGCCTCTTGCCAGTAGCGCCGTGCGATGGCGTTGTAGTCGCCGGGGATATCACAGCAAATCAGCGAGCCATCAGCCGGCAATGCCGCCGCCATGCACAGGGCACTGTAACCGGTAAAGGTGCCGACTTCGAGCAAGCGCCCGGCCCCCGTCAGTTTCACCAGCAAAGCGAGAAACTGCCCCTGCTCCGGAGCCACCTGCCAACGTGCCATCGGCAGCGCCTGGGTCTCATCGCGCAAGCGCTTGAGCAGTGGCGTTTCGCGCAGGGAGACATCGAGCAGGTATTGGTACAGGGCGTCGTCGAGATTAAGCGTGCGAGCAGTCATGACCGGCAGCTCCGGACGTTACGGGTTGCGCGCCAGGTGTTCAGGCTGCAGAACACGCTTGGCGCTCAGATAAGCTTTTTGCCAATAGGCCTTGGACAAGCTGTCGAGCTTCACGGTGCCGCCAGTGGCTGGTGCGTGGACGAAGCGCCCTTCTCCCACGTAGATGCCGGCATGACTGACCTGGGAACCGCCATTGGTGGCGAAGAAAATCAGGTCACCGGTTTGCAGGCCTTCCTTGCCCACATTCGCCGCTTGCATGGAGATCATCTCGCGAGTGGTGCGCGGCAAGGAAATACCGGCGACATCGCGATACACGTAGCCGATCAGGCCGCTGCAATCAAATCCGGAATCCGGCGTGTTGCCACCCCAGCGATAAGGCGTGCCCACAAGGCCGAGCGCGCGAAACAGCACGTCTTCCGCTTCGGGCGAAAAAGCTTGTGAGGAGCCAAATACGATGGGAGCGCGAACCACCGGCGCAGGTGGCGGTGTACGACTGGCGCAGGCGCTGAGTAGCGCAGCGAAGAACATGATTGCGAGGCGGGCCGACGTCGTCATAAGCAGAGCATCCTGATCTGGCTGCGGCTTTTTTCTGCTGGGAATGCAGAAAAGAAAACCGCCTGCGCGTGACGCAGGCGGTTTGCCATCATTCATATATCAGGATTCTAGCGGTTATATGGCAAACTTCAAGTAAGACTTTAAGTTCGCCTTACAAATTGTCCGCTTATTTACGTGCAGTGACGATTGGCGACGCATTCGGTGCCATCGCCAGGGCGCGCTTGGCTTCGATGAAGGTCTTGCTCCAGTAGCTGTCACCCAGGCTATCGATCCGCACACCACCGCTACGGCGGCTGCTGGAGTGGATGAACTGGTTGTCACCCAGGTAGATCCCGGCGTGACTGACGCGACCGCGACGACCGTTGGTTGCGAAGAACAGCAGGTCGCCCGGCTCAAGCTTGCTGCGCGAGACCAGCGGAGCGTCCACGTTGATCATTTCGCGGGTGGAGCGTGGCAGGTTCATGCCCGCTTCTTCGCGGAACAGGTAACCGATGAAACCGCTGCAATCGAAGCCGGCTTCAGAAGTACCGCCGAAACGGTAACGGGTACCGATCAGGGACATGCCACGTTCGAGGATGCTGTCGGCCAGGACCGGAAGCTGGTAGGACTTGCCGCCAGCGAAGTCTGCGAGTTCTTTTTCGGTCGCCAGCTCTTCCTGAAAGAAAGCGGAAGACTGGGCAGTAACGGAGTTTTGAACCTGTTGCTGCGGGGCTTGCTGGGACACCGGAGTGTGGGCAGCGCAACCGAACAACAGGGTAACGAGTGCGAGAGGCACGAGGGGTGCGAAGCGATTTAGCATGGGCACGACCGTGGCTGATAGTTGTAAAGAAGCCGAGACTATGCCCGCTATCATCCTCATTTGCAAATTCAATCGATCTTTTTGTGACTTATCCGTTTCTCGTTTACATCTAAGCGCTTAAGCCCATTTTAAACATACGCGCAGCCTGCAACCGGGCAGGAAAGCTGGGTTTCTGGTGCCTGTAATTCGCCGAACTGGCTAAAAGCCCCGGATTCAGCGGGTTTACCAGCCGAGGGTTTCTTTCAAAAACGGGATTGTCAGCTTGCGCTGAGCCTGGAGGGAGGCCTGATCGAGACGCTCGAGCAGCTCGAACAGCGCACTCATGCTGCGGGTACCGCGAGTCAAAATGAAATGCCCGACTTCATCGGTCAGATGCAGCCCGCGACGGGATGCGCGCAATTGCAGGGCACGCAATTTGTCCTCATCGGACAGCGGGCGCATCTGGAAGATCAAGGCCAGGGTCAGGCGCGATTTGAGATCCGCCAGCTTCACCGGCAACTCACGGGGGGATGTCGACGCGGCAATCAGCAAGCGTCGACCACTGTCGCGCAAACGATTGAACAGATGGAACAGCGCCTCTTCCCAGTCCGCCTTGCCGGCAACCGCCTGCAGGTCATCGAGACAGACCAGCTCGTACTGCTCAAGGTTGTCGAGAATTTCAATACCGCGATCGAGCAACTCGGCCAGCGGCAGATAGACCGCAGGTTCCCCCAATTGCTCGAAGCGCAGGCAGGCGGCCTGCAACAGATGCGTACGCCCGACCCCATCCTTGCCCCAAAGGTATATCAGGCTCTCGGTCCAGCCGGCGTCGGCTTCGCACAGCCGCTCGACATAGCCGAGTGCAGCGGCATTGGCGCCTGGGTAGTAATTGATAAAGGTGGCGTCGTCACGCAGACGCACACCTAGGGGCAGCTGAATCGGTTTCATCCTGACTGAACAGTTCCAAAGGAACCGTTAGTGGCCTCTGTGTAAAGTTTGCGAAGTTTATACCCGTGAGCCGGGTCGCACAATGCGACAGACAACAAGCAAAATCAAAGGTTTGCGTTAATGCACCGGTTTTATGACAGTTTCTTTGGCGGTGCATGTGACAGTCGCGCGATGCAAGCAGGCTGATCCGGCATGAACCCGGGCAACCCGCCATCAACCATCGACGCCCCTTACCACTCCGGCTCGTCGACACTCCCGTAGATTTCAGAATCCTTATACAAATCATGCACATGACGCACCAGCACCATGATCACCGCCGCGACCGGCAATGCCAATAGCACACCGGTAAAGCCAAACAGCTCACCACCGGCCAGAATCGAGAAAATCACCGCCACCGGGTGCAGGCCAATCCGGTCACCAACCAGCAACGGCGTCAGCACCATACCCTCCAGCGCCTGGCCGACCATGAACACCGCGACAATGCCGAGCATCGGATAAAGATCACCACCGAACTGGAACAACCCCGCAAGCAGCGCCGCGCCAATGCCGATGATAAACCCCATGTACGGCACGATCGCTGCCAGACCGGCAATCAGGCCAATCAACAAGCCCAGTTCCAGCCCGACCAGCATCAGGCCCGCTGCGTAGATCACACCCAAGGCCACCATCACCAGCAACTGTCCGCGAACGAACGCGCCGAGCACTTCATGGCATTCACCCGCCAGGGATACCGCGCGCGCTTCACGATCACGGGGCAGCAGGCTGCGGATCTTGGCCATCATCAGGTCCCAATCCCGCAACAAGTAGAAGCTCACCACCGGAATCAACACCAGATTCGCCAGCCAGCCAATCAACGCCAACCCCGAGGCAGTGGCATGACTCAGCACCACGCCGACAATATCGGTGGTTTGGCTCATATGCTCGCTGATGGCGGCCTTGAGCTTGTCGAACTTCCAGAAACCTTCCGACAAGCCAAACTTCGATTGCGCCCAGGGCAACGCCGTGTGCTGTAGCCAGTCGAGCATCTGCGGGGCCAGCTCATACAAACGAAACAACTGCCTGGCGAGCAACGGCACCAATACCAGCAGCAGCGCGGTGAAGATCAATGTAAACAGGGCAAACACCGCCACGACGCCCCAGGTTCGAGACAGGCCTGCCTTCTCCAGCCGATCCACCAGCGGGTCGAACAGGTAGGCCAACAGCAGCGCCACCAGGAATGGCGTCAGGATCGGATGCAACAACCAGACAAACGCACAAAGCAGGACCACCCCACCGAGCCAGAACCAACGCCGCGTATCGGCCATGAACCACTCCATTGCTTCTATATAAAGAAAGAAAAACTACCAGCGATAACGCAGTTGTGGTGTCGGGGCTGGCGCTGGGGCAGGCACCGCACCACCGGCGGCAGGCTGAACCGGCACTGCCGGGGCCGGTGCCTGACCCGCAGGCGCTTCCTGCAGCCTCGCCAGCGACAGTTGTGCACGCAGCTGATCGGCGCTGCCATTGACCCTATAGACAATCCGGTCGCCGTCGACACTTTGCACACGCCCGCCAAATGGCTCCAGCAAGCGCCCAAGGGACGCGTAGTGCTCAAGATTCATGCCTTGCACCTCCAGCAATTGCTCACTCGAAGCACCGGCCTTGGCAACAAACCGCGGCGCCAGGCGCTCGTTGACCGCCAGCATCACCGCATCGGCCACGGCGGCCTGATCGGCGCCTTGCACGCTACCCGCCTCTTTTTTATCCCCCAGCCACAATTGCCACTTGGCTTGCCACTGCCCGCCCTCTTCCTTGGCGTGTACCGCGAGCAGGGCGTCGGCGTTGTAGCGTTCCGATGCCGCTTGCAAAGGCGCGGGATCTGCGCCCTCCAGATTCGGCGCGGTCGCGACGATCTGCTCATTCAAGTCCGCCAACGGCAAGCGCAATGGCAAGCCACGGTGCTGGGCCGCCCGACGCAGCGGCGCCGCGCTGGCCTGACCGTCGCCCACCAGGCTTGAACCCTCGGTGGAGTCATTCAACCACCAGCCGAGGATCGACGGCCGATTGCCCCCCCACATCGCCAGGCCGGCGCGGCGCAAGGCCTGCTCGGTGGTGCCCGGATCGAAATCGACTTTCAGGACTTCCGGCGGCCCCGCCTCAAAGCCGTATTGGCTGATGATCTGTTGCGGGTCTTTGCGAATCGCTGCCAGCCCTGGACTTTGAGCGGCCTTGGGGTCGCCGGTCAGGCGCAACACCAAGGTGTCCAACGCACGCTGGGTCGCCTGGTCGCGCTCCTCGGGCGATTGGCCATTCACCGGCTCGCGCACCTGGTAAAGGCCTTTGACAGTTTCGGCGTGACTGACCAGGCTGACTACTGACAAACAACTCACAAGCAAGAATTTACAAAAACGCATGGAAGATTCCTGACGACAAGAGCGGCTGGAACAGACCGCATGAAGACGATCGAGCAAGACTGTGACCGTTGCCCGACGCAAAACATTCACACGTTCCGGGTAAGTTTTCGCACTGTCATAACGATAGACGGTTAATCGCGATACCTTATACAGCCATGCAGGATGCCACCGACACCGCGCATCAACGGTTTTTTTTGAACGGATATGGCCCTGCTGTCGGCCTGAGGATGGCCGCTGCGGCTCAAGCCTGATAAAATCGCGCGCCTTCGCAGACCGGCAACAGCCGGGTAGTGTCCGAATAGCGCGCATGGTTCTCGCCTACGCAGTTTCGGCGCTCCCGACGGACTCGGTCGTTACCCAGAAATCCCCCCCCTAAAGGCCTGGATCATGAGCAAGCAACCCTCCCTGAGCTACAAGGACGCCGGTGTAGACATCGACGCCGGTGAAGCATTGGTCGAACGCATCAAGAGCGTCGCCAAGCGCACTGCGCGCCCGGAAGTCATGGGCGGCCTGGGCGGTTTCGGCGCCCTCTGCGAAATCCCGGCCGGCTACAAGCAGCCGGTGCTGGTTTCCGGTACTGACGGCGTCGGCACCAAGCTGCGCCTGGCCCTGAACCTGAACAAGCACGACAGCATCGGCATCGACCTGGTCGCCATGTGCGTCAACGACCTGGTGGTGTGTGGCGCCGAGCCGCTGTTCTTCCTCGACTACTACGCCACTGGCAAACTGAACGTCGACACCGCTGCCCAGGTTGTGACCGGTATCGGCGCTGGCTGCGAACTGTCGGGTTGCTCCCTGGTCGGCGGCGAAACCGCTGAAATGCCGGGCATGTACGAAGGCGAAGACTACGACCTGGCCGGTTTCTGCGTCGGCGTCGTGGAAAAATCCGAAATCATCGACGGCTCCAAGGTTGCTGCTGGCGATGCCCTGCTCGCCCTGCCGTCTTCCGGCCCGCACTCCAACGGCTACTCGCTGATCCGCAAGATCATCGAAGTGTCCGGCGCCGACATCGAAAACATCCAGCTCGACGGCAAGCCGCTGACCGACCTGCTGATGGCCCCGACCCGTATCTACGTGAAGCCGCTGCTCAAGCTGATCAAGGAAACCGGCGCTGTCAAAGCCATGGCCCACATCACCGGTGGCGGCCTGCTGGACAACATTCCGCGCGTTCTGCCAAAAGGCGCGCAAGCCGTGGTTGACGTGGCCAGCTGGAACCGCCCGGCAGTGTTCGACTGGCTGCAAGAGAAAGGCAACGTTGACGAGAACGAAATGCACCGCGTGCTGAACTGCGGCGTGGGCATGGTCATCTGCGTGGCTCAGGAGCACGTTGAAGCCGCCCTGAACGTTCTGCGCGAAGCGGGCGAGCAGCCTTGGGTCATCGGCCAGATCGCCACCGCTGCCGAAGGCGCGGCTCAGGTCGAACTGAAGAACCTTAAGGCACACTAATGCCTAAAACCTGTGATGTGGTGGTGCTGTTGTCCGGCACCGGCAGTAACTTGCAGGCCCTGATCGACAGCACGCGGACCGGCGACAGCCCGGTCCGCATCGCTGCGGTGATTTCCAACCGCGCCGACGCCTACGGCCTGCAACGCGCCAGGGACGCGGGTATCGATACCCGCACCCTGGATCACAAGGCTTTCGAAGGTCGCGAGGCCTTCGACGCCGCGCTGATCGAACTGATCGACGCCTTCAACCCCGAACTCGTGGTACTGGCCGGATTCATGCGCATTCTCAGCGCTGGCTTCGTACGCCACTATCAGGGTCGCCTGCTCAATATCCATCCTTCGTTGCTACCCAAATACAAAGGGTTACACACTCATCAGCGCGCACTGGAGGCCGGCGACACCGAGCACGGCTGCTCCGTGCACTTCGTCACCGAGGAACTCGATGGCGGACCACTGGTCGTACAGGCTGTAATACCGGTAGAGTTACAGGATTCGCCGCAGAGTCTGGCGCAGCGGGTCCATGTTCAGGAACACCTGATCTACCCGATGGCCGTACGCTGGTTTGCCGAAGGTCGTCTGACCCTCGACGAGCAAGGTGCTTTACTGGATGGACAGCTACTCGCGGCCAGCGGCCACTTGATTCGAAACTAGGAGATTTTATGCGTCGCGCCCTGCTCTTCGCTTGCGCTCTGCTCGCCTTGCCCTTCGCCCAGGCGGCGGACCTTCAACCCTTCTCCGCCAGCTACACCGCCGACTGGAAACAGCTGCCCATGAGCGGCACTGCCGAGCGCAGCCTCGAAAAAACCAGCGACGGCAAATGGAAGCTCAGTTTCAAGGCGTCGATGATGATCGCCAGCCTGTCCGAGGAAAGCACCCTGACCCCGGACAAGGACACGCTTCTTCCAGTGTCGTACCACTTTGAACGTGGCGGTTTGGGCAAGGCCAAGAAATCGGATCTGGATTTCGACTGGAACACCAAAGTGATCACCGGCACCGATCGCGGCGACGCGGTCAAGGTTGCCCTGAACCGCGGCATGCTCGACAAATCCACCTACCAGTTGGCCTTGCAGCAAGACGTTGCCGCAGGCAAGAAAAGCATGAGCTATCAGGTGGTCGACGGCAATGAAGTCGACACCTATGACTTCCGCGTGCTGGGCACTGAAAAAGTCGACACCAAGGCCGGCAAGATCGATGCGATCAAGGTTGAACGAGTACGCGACCCGACACAAAACAAGCGCATCACCGTGATGTGGTTCGCCAAGGACTGGGATTACCTGCTGGTCCGCCTGCAACAGGTCGAAACCGACGGCAAGGAGTACAACATCATGCTCCTGGACGGCACGGTCAACGGCAAGACTGTCAAAGGCAGCTGATCCGGATCGGTACCATGAAGCCCCGCAATCGCGGGGCTTTTTTGTGGGTTCGAAAATTGGAACACCCGACAAGCGCAATGGTTCTATACCTTCAAGGTCTTTTTTGATCGAATGAGTTTTTCTGATACCTGCGAGGTTTCCCATGACTGTCACCGTCAACACTGTCTGCGCCGAAGGTTTTCGCCACAGCGTACAAATCGATGACCACGAACTCTTCGCCGACGTGCCCGTCACGGCCGGCGGTGATGGCTCTGCGCCGGAACCGCACGATTATTTCGATGCCGCGCTAGGCGCCTGCAAGGCCCTGACCCTGAAGCTGTATGCCAGGAAGAAGGACATCCCGCTGACCGGTGTCGGCGTGGAGGTCAAGCGCGACAACAGTCAGGAACAGAAAGGCCAATACGCGCTGCACGTCAAACTGACCCTCAAGGGCGTACTCACCGACGCCCAGCGTGAAGAACTGCATCGCGTGGCCGATCGCTGCCCGATCCACAAGCTGATGACCACGTCTGAAGTGAGCATCGAAACGCATTTGTCCGAAGGCGCGTTCAGCCAATAGCGGCAAGGGCTGCGCAAGCGGGTTATGCTCGAACGCATCACCCGCTCAGCCTGGAACGCACCATGAACACTCCGCTCGTGATCCGCCCCCGCACCGAAGATGTCGAAGGCCAGCCGATTCTCCGCCCGTTGCCATCGGCCAAGTGCCGCAACGTCGGGCCATTCGTGTTTTTCGACCACATGCTGGAAACCCGTTATCCGCCGGGCAAAGGCATGAACATCCGCCAGCATCCGCACATTGGCCTGTCTACCCTCACCTACTTGTTCCAGGGGCAAATCCAGCACAAGGACAGCCTCGGTTCCGATCAAGTGGTCGGGACTGGCGATGTCAGCTGGATGACGGCCGGTAGCGCCATCGCCCACGTCGAACGCACGCCTGAGGCCCTGAAAGAAAGCGGCTTCACGATGCACGGCTTGCAGATCTGGCTGGCTTCGCCCAAGGACAAAGAGCAAGGTCCGGGGCATTACAGTCACCATCCGGCGTCGACTTTGCCGGTCAGCGAAAACCTGGGGGTGAAGATCCGCATGATTGCCGGGTCGGGCTTTTGCCTGGAATCACCAGTGCCGGTGCTTTCTCCTACGCTGTACGCGGAACTGCACCTGCAAACGGCGACGACATTACTGATCCCCACCGAGCATGAAGAACGTGCGCTGTATGTGTTGAGCGGCGAGGTGCAAATGGGTGGCGAGCCGCTGGAGCCGCATTCGCTGGTGGTACTGCCTGCCGGGGAAGAGATGACCCTGTTTGCTGAAAGCGACAGTCACGCCGTGTTGTTTGGCGGTGCTCCGCTGGACGGACCACGGCGGATCAACTGGAACTTTGTCGCGAGCGATCCGGCGGCGATTGATGAAGCACGCCGACGCTGGGCGGCCGGGGATTGGCCGACGGTGCCGGGGGAAAGTGAGCGGATCGAGCTGCCTTAAGCACTGTATTGCCTGCCAGGCCGCCATCGCCGGCAAGCCGGCTCCTACAAGGGAATTGCGTCATACACATTATTTGCCAACGACTCGATCAACTGTAGGAGCTGGCTTGCCAGCGAAAGCGTCCTCAAGATCGCCTTCGCCGGCAAGCCGGCTCCTACAGGGATCCGGATCAGCCCTTGAACACTTCATCCAGCAAGTTATGCATCGACGTGAACGCCCGGGCAGCTACCTTCGCGTCATACATCATCATGCCCGGCACCTTGGCGTGCGGGTCGGTGAACGAGTGGAACGCACCGCCATAGCTCAGCAACTGCCAGTCCACACCCGCCGCGTTCATTTCATCTTCGAACGCCGGCAACTGCTCTTTCGGCACCAATGGATCGGAAGCACCGTGCAGCACCAGGACCTTACCCTTGATGTTTTTCGCATCGACCGGATTCGGTGTGTCCAGCGTGCCGTGAAACGATACCGCGGCCTTCACCGGCGCGCCGGTACGGGCAAACTCCAGGGCGCAGCAACCGCCGAAGCAGAAACCGAAAGTGGCCAGTTTCGAAGTATCGACAGCCACTTCACCCTGGCTTTGCAGCTGTTCGAACGCCACCTGCATGCGCTTGCGCAGCAACGCACGGTCATTCTTCAACGGCATCATCGCCGCGCCCGCCTCGTCATTGTTCGTCGGACGAACCGATTGACCGTAAAGGTCGGCGACCAGCACAACGTAGCCGTTGGCCGCCACCGACTTGGCGATCTCCTCGGCACCGGCGCCGACGCCCATCCAGTTCGGCGCCATCAACAAGCCCGGGCGCGGGCCTTTATGGTCGGCATCGAAGGCCAGACGGCTTTCGTAAGCCTGGCCGTCAATCTGATAGGCAACGGAACGTACAGTGATTTGGCTCATTTCTGACTCCTGATGTTATAGCACCGGAATGAAAAAACCCGCCGAAGCGGGTTTTTCTACAACACAATCAAGCCGATAGTTCGACCAACAGCTTGTTCAGACGGCGCACATAGGCCGCCGGATCTTTCAAACTGTCGCCGGCCGCCAGCGCCGCCTGATCGAAGAGGATGTGCGACAGGTCGCCGAAGCGCTCGTCACTCTGCTCGTTGTCGAGCTTCTCGATCAGCGGGTGCGCCGGGTTGAATTCGAAGATCGGCTTCGAATCCGGAACCTTCTGGCCGCTGGCTTCCAGGATCTGGCGCATCTGCAAGCCCAGGTCCTGCTCGCCGATGGCCAGGATCGCCGGGGAATCGGTCAGGCGGTGGGAAACCCGCACTTCAGCAACGGATTCACCCAGCGCGGCCTTCAAACGCTCGACCAGACCTTCTTTGGACTTGGCGACTTCTTCCGCGGCTTTCTTGTCCTCTTCCGAGTCCAGGTTGCCCAGGTCCAGGTCACCGCGCGCCACGTCGACGAAGCTCTTGCCGTCGAAGTCGCTGAGGTAGCTCATCAACCACTCGTCGATGCGGTCGGTCAACAGCAGCACTTCGATGCCTTTCTTGCGGAAGACTTCCAGGTGCGGGCTGTTTTTGACCTGCGCGTAGGTTTCGCCGGTCAGGTAGTAGATCTTGTCCTGACCTTCCTTGGCGCGCGCCAGGTACTCGACCAGGCCAACAACCTGTTCGCCATCGTCGCCATGGGTCGATGCGAAACGCAGCAGACCGGCGATTTTTTCTTTGTTGGCGAAGTCTTCTGCCGGGCCTTCTTTCATGACCTGACCGAAGTTTTTCCAGAAGCCTTTGTATTGCTCTGGCTCGTTCTTCGCCAGTTTTTCCAGCATGTCGAGCACGCGCTTGGTCAGCGCCGACTTCATGGAATCGATGATCGGGTCTTTCTGCAGGATTTCCCGCGACACGTTCAGCGACAGGTCGTTAGAGTCGACCACGCCTTTGATGAAGCGCAGGTACAGCGGCAGGAAGGACTCGGCCTGATCCATGACGAACACACGCTGCACGTACAGCTTCAGGCCTTTCGGTGCTTCACGCTGGTACAGATCGAACGGAGCGCGGGCCGGCACGTACAGCAGCGAGCTGTATTCCAACTTGCCTTCGACCTTGTTATGGCTCCAGCTCAGCGGGTTTTCGAAGTCGTGAGCGATGTGCTTGTAGAACTCCTGGTATTCCTCGTCCTTGATCTCGGTACGCGGACGGGTCCACAGGGCGCTGGCGCGGTTGACGGTTTCCCATTCAACAACTGGCTTCTCCTCACCTTCGGCAGCGGCCACTTCTTTCGGCAGTTCGATCGGCAAGGCGATGTGGTCGGAGTACTTCTTGATGATATTGCGCAGACGCCAGCCATCGGCGAACTCGTCTTCACCGGATTTCAGGTGCAGGACGATGCGAGTGCCGCGTTCGGCCTTGTCGATTGTCGCGACTTCGAAATCGCCTTCGCCCTTGGACGACCAGTGCACGCCTTCGCTGGCAGCGCTGCCGGCACGACGACTGAACACATCGACTTTGTCAGCGACGATGAATGCGGAGTAGAAACCGACACCGAATTGGCCGATCAGGTGCGAGTCTTTCTTCTGGTCGCCGGTCAGGTGCTTCATGAAATCGGCGGTGCCGGACTTGGCGATGGTACCCAAGTGGGTGATCGCGTCTTCGCGGCTCATGCCGATACCGTTGTCTTCGAGGGTGACGGTTTTAGCGTCCTTGTCGAAGCTCACGCGGATTTTCAGTTCGGCGCCACCTTCCAGCAGCTCTGGCTTGGCCAGGGCTTCGAAACGTAATTTGTCGACAGCGTCAGAGGCGTTCGAGATCAATTCGCGAAGGAAAATTTCCTTGTTGGAATACAACGAATGGATCATGAGGTGCAGCAGCTGCTTTACCTCGGTCTGGAAGCCCAGGGTTTCCTTTTGAGTTTCCACACTCATGGTCATCAAACTCCAATCAGATGGCATAAGCCGCGACCTTGAGGGTCGACGGCGGGTTGTCCTCAGAGTTTGGGGCACCGTTCAGGATTTCAAGGGCTCTTCGAGTTTGAAATGTGCACGGGCCGTGGCAATGGGCTCGGCTTCGGTGCTTTGCCAGGCGGTAATCGCCACATTGGCGACCCGGCGACCCTGGCGCCAGACCTGGCATCGGGCCCAGGTATCGCGAAACTGCCCGGCTCGCAGGTAATCCAGGGAGAAGTCGATGATCTTCGGTACCCCGGGCGATCCGGTAAACACCAACAGGTGCAGCGCCGCGGCCAACTCCATGAAACCGGCGATCACACCGCCATGAATCGCCGGCAACAAAGGGTTACCGATGTTGTCCTTGTTCGCTGGCAGCTTGAACAGCAACTCATCTCCCACCCGTGAACATTCGACGCCGATCAGCCGGGCATAGGGAATCAAATCCAGCAGCGAGGCGTAATCGCCCTGCTCGTGGGCCTTTTGCAATTGGTCCTTCAGCGACTCGCTCATTGCGCACCTCCGGCAACCGCGCCACCAAAGCCCTTGGTGCCCTTGATGCCCTTGCCCATGCGCATGAAAGTGCCCATCACATGGGCAATCGGTTGCCCAGGGTCATCCTGATAGGCGAAGCCACGGGCAAAAATCACATCGGTGGTGACCCGATAACACTGGGCAAAGCCGTAGACATCTTTATGTGGCTCGGCGGCGTGCATGTAGTCGATGCGCAGGTCGAGGGTCGGGCAGACCTCGAATTCCGGGAGCACGCAGAGCGTCGCCATGCCACAGGCGGTGTCCATCAGCGAGGTCAGCGCCCCGCCATGAATCACGCCGGTTTCCGGATTGCCGACGATCTGCGGGCTGTACGGCAGCATAATCGTCAGCCCTTCGCTGCTGGCGCTGTGAACGTTTAGTCCAAGTACCTGACAATGTCGCAGCGCCGACAGAAAGCGCATCGCACGCTCAAAAACGGGGTTTTCGGCCATTTGATAAAAACTCTTGTTTATGTCCGTACTGTGCGGTGGCGGTCCGGGTAAAAGTTCCGCACTAGAACAAACTTATATATCTGAAAGACTTAAGGAACTTAACCCTGATGCCTGGGCTCTTAATGCCAGTAGATGCTTTTCATCAGGAGAAACACCCCATGCGTAAGACTTTAGCTATTGCCTTGATGTTGACCGCTTCCCTCGGTCTCGCTGCCTGCGATAAAAAATCCGAGGACAAAGCTCAAGATGCTAACCAACATGCTGAGCAAGCCCAGCAAAAAATGAACGAAGCTCAGGATAAAGTGAACGACGCGGCGAAAGAAAACGCCGAAGCCGCCAAAGATCAGGCTGCTCCGGCTGCTCCGGCCGCTCCGGCCGCTCCGGCTGCTCCGGCTGCTCCGGAAGCACCTAAGAACTAATACGGTTTTTAGAGTGGCATAAGAAAACCCGCCAAGTGCGGGTTTTTTTTGCCTTGAAAAAAGTGGTTAGAGCAAAATCGTTCGAAAGGTTGGACTAATCATCAACAACAGCGAACAGATTAATCCCACCAGCCAAACCGGACTGCGCTACCGAGCCAGATCCTTCCAGTAACACACTGGATAGCCAGCACGCGGGTACCCGATCAGGCCGCCTCTTTATTCACCTCGGGCAAGGGCGCCTCTGTAGGGGTATAGACCATCACGTCGAGAACGTCGGAGTGAAACTCGCGGCGATACAATACGAACACCACACCGGCACTCATCAACATGAACAGCCATGGACTAACGAACCAGGCCAGCATGGTCATGCCGAAGTAGTATGAACGCAACCCGAAGTTGAACTGGTTGGCGGCCATGGAGATAACGCGGGCTGCCCGACTCGCAAAGGCTTTACGCTCCTGCTCCGAGACATGACGCTCACCGACCATGGGTGCCGAGCCCACCAGGATGGCCGCGAAGTTGTACTGACGCATGCACCAGCTAAAGGTAAAGAACGCATAGACAAACACCAGCGCCAGGCACAGCAACTTGATTTCCGACATGCCTTGGGACGCCTGTTGCACCATCGGGATATCTGCCAGCAACGAAACCGCCCGCTCGGAAGCCCCGAGCACCGTGAGAATACCCGCCAGGATAATCAGCGTGCTGGAGGCGAAGAACGAAGCATTGCGCTCCAGGTTGCCGATCACGCTGGCATCGGCGATGCGGTTGTCGCGCAGCAGCATGCGGCGCATCCAGTCTTCGCGATAAAGGTGCAGAACACTGGCCAGGCACGCCGTATCACGGCCCTTCCATGTGGCATAGCGGGTGTAACCGCCCCAGCAGATAACGAACCAGATAGCGGCAAGAATGTGGATCAGGTTGGCTTGGATGAACGACATGCAGGTCCTTGTGAAGTAGTAACGGAACACTGAAACCTTGTGGGAGCGAGCCTGCTCGCGAAAGCGGTAGTTCAATCAACATTTCCATTGAATGTAAAACCACTATCGCGAGCAGGCTCGCTCCCACATAAGATTTTGGCAACCCTTCGACGTTAGCGCAGGGAAAAAGACACTGCCTGATGCCCATAAAAAATGCCCCGTATCGATTGATACGGGGCATTTCTGTTTCTGCTCAGAACCCGCTTGTGGCGGGTCGTGAAACGACTTAAGCCAAGGCTTCGGCGCGCTTGCCCAGCAGACGATCGCAAACTACCGCGACCACCAGTGTCATCACCGACGGCACCAGCCAGGCCAGACCCTGCTCGCTCAGCGGCAGGTGGGCCATTTGCGTCGGCATCCAGTCCGCCAGGCCTGCCCCCTTGAGGGCGTCGATCAGGCCGAAGATGAACGACACCAGCATGACCGGGCCGAGGATACGACCCTGCTCATGCCAGAAGTCCTTGCAGAAGCTCAACGCCACCAGAACGATACATGGCGGGTAGATCGCGGTCAGTACCGGGATCGAGAACGCAATCAGCTTGGTGAGGCCCAGGTTGGACACCAGCAGGGAGAATGCAGCAAGGATGATGACCAGCGTCTTGTAGGACAGTGGCAGTACACGGCTGAAGTACTCGGCGCAGGCACAGGTCAGGCCGACCGCGGTCACCAGGCACGCCAGTGAGATCAGCACGGCAAGGAAACCACTACCCAGCGAACCGAAGGTGTGCTGCACGTAAGCATGCAATACCGCCGCGCCATTGCTAGCGCCAGCGGCCACTTCATGGCTGCCCGAACCCAGACGGAACAGGCTGACGTAAACCAGCGCCAGACCCACACCGGCAATCAGACCGGCAATGATCGCGTAACGGGTGATCAGTGCAGGCGACTCGACGCCGCGGGAGCGGATGGCGTTGACGATGACGATGCCGAACACCAGGGCGCCCAGGGTATCCATGGTCAGGTAACCATTGATGAAGCCTTGGGAAAACGGCGCCGCCACGTATTCAGGCGTGGCTTGGCCAATGTCACCGGCCGGCAAGGCGAATGCTGCAATGCCCAGCACGGCCAAGGCGATGATCTTCAGCGGCGCGAGAAAGCGCCCTACGGTATCCAGCAGACGGCCCGGATACAGCGAGATGAAGAACACCAGCAGGAAGTAAACCGAACTGTACAGGAACAACGCCAGCGGGCTCTCGCCGGTCAGCGGCGCCAGGCCCACTTCGAACGATACCGTGGCGGTACGTGGCGTCGCGAACAGCGGGCCAACAGCGAGGTAGCACGCAGCCGCCAGCAGGCCACCGGCGACTTTACCGATCGGGCTGCTCAAGGCATCCATTGCACCGCCGACCTTGGCCAGCGCCACAACGGTGATCACCGGCAGACCAACCGCGGTGACCAGAAAGCCCAGCGCCGCCATCCAGACATTAGGTCCGGACTGCAAACCGACGATAGGCGGGAAGATGATGTTGCCAGCCCCGACGAACAGGGCAAACGTCATAAAACCAAGTGCCAGGATGTCCTGGCCTTTCAACACTTTCATTAAGGAAATACCACACTACTGAATCGGAATTTAGAGAGGGATTTCCCTATGGGTGAGGGAAATGCTGTCGGTCCGTATGAGACCAACCCTTTTAGCGCGTTGCTGCCTTGTGGGCCGCAGACGCAAAAATGGCGCGTAGACTAACGAATTCGGCCGATAAACGCACTGATTGAGGGCGAACTATCCGATACACGACATTTCCATGTCGCGTTTACATATTAAAAGATCAAAAGATCGCAGCCTGCGGCAGCTCCTACAGGGAAAAGTGATCTCATGTAGGAGCTGCCGCAGGCTCGGGCCGCGTTCGGACGATCTTTTGATCTTCAAGAATGACAAAGGCCACCCGAAGGTGGCCTTTGTCTGGTGAAGCGTCAGCCAAGCGCGAGGCTTACTTGACAGCCCAACCAGTCAGCTCGGCCAGGGCCTTGCCGATGTCTGCCAGCGAACGCACGGTTTTAACGCCTGCGTCTTGCAGAGCAGCGAATTTCTCGTCTGCAGTGCCTTTGCCGCCAGAGATGATTGCGCCAGCATGGCCCATGCGCTTGCCCGGAGGAGCAGTCACACCAGCGATGTAGGAAACAACCGGCTTGGTCACGTGTGCCTTGATGTAGGCAGCCGCTTCTTCTTCAGCCGAACCGCCGATCTCACCGATCATCACGATCGCTTCGGTCTTCGGGTCTTCCTGGAACAGCTTCAGGATGTCGATGAAGTTCGAACCCGGGATCGGGTCACCACCGATGCCGACGCAAGTCGACTGACCGAAACCGGCATCAGTAGTCTGCTTGACAGCTTCGTAGGTCAGGGTGCCGGAACGGGAAACGATACCGACCTTGCCTGGCAAGTGAATGTGACCTGGCATGATGCCGATCTTGCATTCGCCTGGGGTGATCACGCCTGGGCAGTTAGGGCCGATCAGGACTACGCCCAGCTCGTCACACTTAACTTTAGCGTCCAGCATGTCCAGGGTAGGAATGCCTTCGGTGATGCACACGATCAGTTTGATGCCGCCGAAGGCAGCTTCCAGGATCGAGTCCTTGCAGAAAGGAGCCGGAACGTAGATCACGCTGGCGGTGGCGCCAGTGGCAGCTACAGCGTCTTTCACGGTGTTGAACACTGGCAGGCCCAGGTGCTCGGTGCCGCCTTTGCCTGGAGTTACGCCGCCAACCATCTTGGTGCCGTATTCGATGGCTTGCTGGGTGTGGAAACTACCTTGCGAACCGGTAATACCCTGGCAGATAACTTTGGTGTCTTTATTGATCAGGACGCTCATTATTTGCCCTCCGCAGCTTTGACAACTTGTTGAGCAGCGTCGGTCAGGCTGGTAGCAGCGATGATGTTCAAACCGCTTTCTGCCAGTACTTTAGCGCCCAGCTCAGCGTTGTTGCCTTCAAGGCGAACAACAACCGGGATTTTCACGCCGACTTCTTTCACAGCGCCGATGATGCCTTCGGCAATCATGTCGCAACGAACGATGCCGCCGAAGATGTTGACCAGTACTGCAGCGACGTTAGTGTCGGACAGGATGATCTTGAACGCTTCGGTAACGCGTTCCTTGGTAGCACCGCCGCCCACGTCGAGGAAGTTGGCTGGCTTGCCGCCATGCAGGTTGACGATGTCCATGGTACCCATGGCCAGGCCAGCACCGTTGACCATGCAACCGATGTTGCCTTCCAGCGCTACGTAGTTCAGTTCGAACTTGGCAGCGTGCGCTTCGCGCGGATCGTCCTGCGACGGATCGTGGAAAGTCTTCAGCTTAGGCTGACGGTACATGGCGTTGGCGTCGATGTTGATCTTGGCATCGAGGCAGTGCAGATCGCCGTCAGCCTTGATCACCAGCGGGTTCACTTCCAGCAGGGCCAGGTCGTGATCCTTGAACAGTTTGGCCAGACCTACGAAGATCTTGGCGAACTGGGCAACTTGCTTGCCTTCCAGACCCAACTGGAATGCCAGCTCGCGACCCTGGAATGGCTGAGCGCCAACCAGTGGATCGATAGTGGCTTTCAGAATTTTTTCTGGAGTGTCGTGAGCGATTTTCTCGATGTCCACGCCACCTTCGGTGGAAGCCATGAACACGATACGACGGCTCGAACGATCAACGACAGCGCCCAGGTACAGCTCTTTAGCGATATCAGTGCACGATTCAACCAGGATCTTGGTGACTGGCTGACCATTGGCGTCAGTCTGGTAAGTCACCAGACGCTTGCCCAGCCACTGCTGTGCGAAGGCTTTGGCGTCTTCTTTGCTGCGAACCAGCTTTACGCCGCCCGCTTTACCGCGACCACCGGCGTGGACCTGGGCTTTGACAACCCACTCGCTGCCGCCGATTTTGTCGCAAGCTTCTGCTGCTGCTTCCGGGGTGTCTACCGCGTAACCGGTGGAAACTGGCAGGCCGTACTCAGCGAACAGCTGCTTACCCTGATACTCGTGAAGATTCATGCTTATTACCGTCTTCGTTAGGTACTGCGCATTCGGTGCTGCACTCATTCAAGTGCCGCACCACCTGTGACTGCTGCTTGCATAGCCTTTCCGGATACCCGGTGCAGCTATGCAAGACTGCGTCCAGCGGATATTCCGCGGTGAGTCTTGCATGCAAGGCTCACGACGGGCCAAACCGCCGTGGTTTCTTATTATCTATTAACGCTTCTTGCGGTTGGCGATGTGGATGGCGCCGCCATTCACTGCCAAAGCAGCTTCGTGCAAGGCTTCAGACAGGGTCGGATGGGAGAAAACCATCATGCCCAGGTCTTCAGCGCTGGTGCCGAATTCCATACCGATCGCGCCCTGCTGAACCAGTTCTGCAGCGCTTGGGCCAATCACGTGGACGCCCAGTACGCGGTCTGTCTTGGCATCTGCGATGACCTTGACGAAACCACCGGTGTCGTTGGCAGCCATGGCACGGCCAGAGGCTGCGAACGGGAAGGTGCCGACGTTAACTTCAACGCCTTCAGCTTTCAAGGCCTGCTCGGTTTTACCAACCCACGCGATTTCCGGGTGAGTATAAATAACCGAAGGGATCAGGTCATAGTTCATCTGGGCCTTGTGGCCCTTGATGCGCTCGACAACCATGATGCCCTCTTCCGAGGCCTTGTGCGCCAGCATCATGCCGCGAACCACGTCGCCGATGGCGTAAACGCCCGGTACGGTGGTGGCGCAGTGATCGTCAACGTGCACGAAACCGCGCTCGTCCAGGGTCACGCCGCAGTCGGCAGCCAGCAGATCAGTGGTCACCGGACGGCGACCAACGGCTACGATCAGCTTGTCGAAAGTGATGTTCTGTTCGCCGTTGGAATCGGTGTAGTTCACCACGACTTCGTCGCCGTTCACTTTGGAACCGGTGACGCGAGCGCCCAGCTTGATGTCCAGACCCTGTTTGGTCAGGGTTTTCAGCGCTTCCTTGGAAACGGCGGCGTCAGCGGCCATCAGGAAGGTGTCCAGGGCTTCCAGGACAGTCACTTCTGCACCCAGACGCGACCAGACCGAACCCAGTTCCAGACCGATCACGCCAGCGCCGATCACGCCCAGACGTTTTGGAACGGTTTGGAATTCCAGGGCGCCAGTCGAATCGACGATCACATTCTGGTCGACCGGAGCCGGCGGAATGTCGATCGGACGCGAGCCTGGAGCCAGGATCACGTTCTCGGCCTGGATGACTTCTACCGAGCCGTCCGGCTTGGTGACTTCAACTTGCTTGCCGGCCAGCAGCTTGCCGTGACCTTCAATGGATGTCACACCGTTGGCTTTGAACAGGGTGGCGACACCGGAAGTCAGGCCTTTGACGATGGTGGCCTTGCGGCCGACCATTGCTGGCACGTCCATGGTCACGCCAGCGTGGTTGATACCGTGGATCGCGAAGCCTTCTTTGGCTTCCTTGTACTTCCAGGAGCTGTCCAGCAGGGCCTTGGATGGAATGCAGCCGACGTTCAGGCAAGTACCGCCCAGAGCCAGTTTGCCTTCCTTGTCGGTGTACTTCTCGATGCAGGCCGTCGAAAGACCAAGCTGCGCGGCCTTGATGGCAGCCACGTAACCGCCAGGGCCCGCACCGATCACTACTACGTCAAATTTCTGCGACATTCAAAAAATCCTCTTTAGCGAAAAGCTTCAAGCCGCGAGCGGCAAGCCAGGCTGCGGGTTTTCCGACAGCTCGACTTGCAGCTCATGGCTGCTTCGATCAGATATCCAGCAACAGACGAGCCGGATCTTCCAGCAGGTTCTTGATGGTCACCAGGAAGGTCACAGCTTCTTTGCCATCGATCAGACGGTGATCGTAGGACAGTGCCAGGTACATCATCGGACGGATAACGACCTGACCGTTGATGGCCATAGGACGCTGGATGATGTTGTGCATGCCCAGAATGGCGGCTTGTGGCGGGTTGACGATCGGAGTCGACATCATCGAACCGAAAGTACCACCGTTGGTGATGGTGAAAGTACCACCGGTCATTTCGTCCATCGACAGTTTGCCGTCGCGGGCTTTCTTGCCGAAGGTGGCGATGCCGCCTTCGATTTCAGCCAGGCTCATCAGTTCGGCGTTACGCAGAACCGGTACAACCAGGCCGCGATCGCTGGAAACTGCAACGCCGACGTCAGCGTAGCCGTGGTAAACGATGTCGCCGCCGTCGATCGACGCGTTGACAGCCGGGAAGCGCTTCAGCGCTTCGGTAGCTGCTTTCACGAAGAACGACATGAAGCCCAGGCGTACGCCGTTGTGGGACTTCTCGAACAGATCCTTGTACTTCGAACGCAACGCCATGACTTCGGTCATGTCGACTTCGTTGAACGTGGTCAGCATCGCCATGTTCGACTGAGCTTCAACCAGGCGCTTGGCAACGGTGGCCCGCACACGGGTCATCGGTACGCGCTTTTCGATGCGCTCGCCAGCAGCGAACACCGGAGCAGCAGCGGCAGGTGCAGCAGCCTTGGCAGGCGCGGCAGCCGGAGCGGCTTTCTTGGCAGCAACGGCTGCAACCACGTCTTCCTTGGTCACGCGACCGCCTTTGCCGGTGCCGGCAACGGAAGCGATGTTGATGCCGTTCTCTTCAGCCAGCTTGCGGGCAGCTGGAGCAGCAACAGGATCGTCTTCGCCTTCGGCAGCTGGAGCAGCAGCCTGGGCAGCAGCCGGAGCAGCGGCAGCAGCTGGAGCAGCAGCACCGCCAGCCTGGATGGAGCCCAGCACTTCGTCAGACAGAACGGTATCGCCTTCGTTCTTGACGATAGCGCCCAGCACGCCGTCAGCGGTAGCCAGCACTTCCAGCACGACTTTGTCGGTTTCGATGTCGACGATCAGTTCGTCGCGCTTGACCGCGTCGCCCGGTTGTTTGTGCCAGGTGGCAACGGTGCCATCGGCAACCGATTCCGGGAAAGTGGGGGCTTTGATCTCGATAGCCATTATCTGTGGTTCCTTAAATTCGGTTTCAGGTGCGCGAAGGCGTTAAACAGTAAAGGCGTCTTGCAGCAGTTGTTCCTGCTGCTCGGCGTGCATCGATGCGTAACCGCATGCAGGTGCAGCAGAAGCCTCACGGCCCGCGTACTCGAGTACGAGAGACTTGTTGAGGTTGCCGACGCTGCGACGCAAGTGGTGTTGGCTGCAGTACCAGGCACCCTGGTTCATCGGCTCTTCCTGACACCAAACGATATGTTTGAGGTTGGTATAAGGAGCCAGGACTTCATTCAAGTCGTCCTCAGGGAATGGGTACAGCTGCTCGATACGCACGACGGCGATGTCGTCACGACCTTCGGCACGGCGTTTTTCCAGCAGGTCGTAGTAGACCTTGCCGCTACACAGAACAATGCGCTCGACCTTTTTCGGGTCTTGGGCATCGATTTCCGGGATAACGGTCTGGAACGAACCTTCGGCCAGATCTTCCAGCGTCGAGATGGCCAGCTTGTGGCGCAGCAGCGACTTCGGAGTCAGGACTACCAATGGTTTGCGCAGCGGGCGAATCACCTGACGGCGCAGCAAGTGGTAGATCTGAGCCGGCGTCGTCGGCATGCACACCTGAATGTTGTGCTCGGCGCACAGCTGCAGGTAACGCTCCAGACGAGCCGAGGAGTGCTCCGGACCCTGGCCTTCATAACCGTGCGGCAGCAGCATGGTCAGACCGCACAGACGGCCCCACTTGTGCTCGCCACTGGTGATGAACTGGTCGATAACGACCTGGGCGCCGTTGGCGAAGTCGCCGAACTGGGCTTCCCAGATAACCAGGGCATTCGGCGTGGTGGTCGAGTAACCGTACTCGAACGCCAGTACCGCTTCTTCGGACAGGAACGAGTCGTACAGGTCAAAACGCGGCTGACCGTCGTACAGGTTCTGCAGCGGGATGTAGGTGCCCGCGTCTTTCTGGTTGTGCAGGACAGCATGGCGGTGCGAGAACGTACCGCGGCCGATGTCCTGACCCGTCATGCGAATCGGGTGGCCTTCGAACGCCAGGGTCGCGTACGCCATGGTTTCGGCGTAACCCCAGTTGATCGGCAGGCCGCCGGCTTGCATCTTCTGGCGGTCTTCGTAGATCTTGGCAACCTGGCGCTGAACCACGAAGCCTTCCGGGATTTCCAGCAGCTTGGCGGACAGTTCCTGCAAGGTCTTGAGGTCGAAACGCGTGTCGTGACGCGCGGTCCAGGCGTGACCCAGGTATGGGCGCCAGTCCACGAACAACTCTTTGTTCGGCTCCTTGACCAGGCTCTTCACTACGTGCAGACCGTTGTCCAGCGCGTTGCGGTATTCGTCGACTTTCGCCTGAACACGCTCTGCGTCCAGCACACCGCTCTGGGTCAGACGATCGGCATACAGCTCACGGGTGGTGCGCTGTTTGGTGATCTGCTGATACATCAGAGGCTGGGTGCCACTAGGTTCGTCGGCTTCGTTGTGGCCGCGACGACGGTAGCAGAACATGTCGATTACCACGTCACGCTTGAACTGCATGCGGTAGTCGATGGCCAGCTGCGTCACGAACAATACGGCTTCCGGATCATCGCCATTCACATGGAGGATCGGCGCCTGGATCATTTTCGCAACGTCGGTCGCGTACTCGGTGGAACGAGCGTCCAGCGGGTTGCTGATGGTGAAACCGACCTGGTTGTTGATCACGATGTGCACGGTACCGCCGGTTTTGAAACCGCGGGTCTGCGACATCTGGAAGGTTTCCATGACCACGCCCTGACCTGCGAATGCAGCGTCACCGTGGATGGAGATCGGCAGAACCTTCTCACCGGTCGGGTCGTTGCGACGATCCTGACGGGCGCGAACCGAACCCTCGACCACCGGGGAAACGATTTCCAGGTGGGACGGGTTGAACGCCATCGCCAGGTGAACTTCACCGCCAGTGGTCATCACGTTGGACGAGAAGCCCTGGTGGTATTTGACGTCACCGGAACCCAGCTCGACCTTCTTCTTGCCTTCGAACTCGTCGAACAGCTCGCGCGGGTTCTTGCCGAAGGTGTTGACCAGCACGTTCAGACGGCCACGGTGGGCCATGCCGATGACGATTTCCTTGGTGCCGTAGGAACCGGAACGCTGGATCAGCTCGTCGAGCATCGGAATCAGGCTCTCGCCGCCTTCCAGACCGAAACGCTTGGTACCCGGGTATTTGGTGCCCAGGTATTTTTCCAGGCCTTCGCCGGCGGTCACGCGCTCGAGCAGGTGGCTCTTGATGTCGGCGGAGTACGTCGGACGACCGCGCACGCTTTCCAGACGCTGCTGGAACCACTGGCGCTGCTCGGAATCGGTGATGTGCGTGAATTCAGCGCCGATGGTGCGGCAATATGTCTGCTGCAACGCTTCGTGAATTTCGCGTAGGCTCGCTTCCTCTTTGCCGATGAACAGGTCGCCGGCACGGAAGGTCGTATCAAGATCGGCATTGGTCAAGCCGTAATGATTGATCGACAGGTCTGCAGGTGCAGGACGCTGCCACAGTCCCAGCGGGTCAAGCTGGGCTGCCTGGTGGCCACGCATACGGTAGGCCTGGATCAATCGCAGCACTTCAACTTGCTTCTTCTCGTGCTCACTGCTCACGCTGCCGGCGGAAACCGGTTGGGCGCGGCGCTGGTTCTTTGCCAGCAAGACGAAATGATCGCGAATTGTGGAGTGCGAAACATCGGTGGCAGTGTTGCCGTCAGCAGGCAACTTCTGGAAGTAGGTGCGCCACTCTTCTGGCACAGCGTTAGGGTCGTGCAGGTAGAGCTCGTAGAGCTCTTCCACATAGGCAGCGTTACTACCGGATAGGTAGGCGCTGTTCCACATGCGCTGCATCACGCTTTCTTGCATGCTTGGTCACCCTCGGTTAGGGGAACACCATCGGTGTCGACACCGAGCAAACTTGCAGAAGTCCGAATGCAGCGACCAAAACAAGCCACTAGGATCACACTGATAGTCCGGGTACCAGCCCGGATGCCCCTGCTTGTCTCATTTCTTCAAAATAAGAGCCGCAGCCTTTTAAGCTGCTGCTCAGGTTAAAACTACGGCGCCGGTTGAAGCCCGCGCCGTAGCATCTACGGGTACTGCGGTCCTACGGGTACAGCAGCTGAATCACACGCCGCTCGAGAGCAACATGTTACGGATGTGACCGATGGCCTTAGTCGGGTTCAGGCCTTTCGGACATACGTTGACGCAGTTCATGATCCCGCGGCAGCGGAATACGCTGAACGGGTCATCCAGCGAAGCCAGACGCTCGGACGTCTTGGTGTCACGGCTGTCTGCCAGGAAGCGGTACGCTTGCAGCAGAGCAGCTGGACCCAGGAACTTGTCCGGGTTCCACCAGAAGGACGGGCAGGAAGTCGAGCAGCAAGCGCACAGGATGCACTCGTACAGACCGTCCAGCTTTTCACGCTCTTCAGGGGACTGCAGACGTTCGATGGCCGGAGCCGGCGTGTCGTTCTGCAGGTATGGCTTAACCTTCTCGTATTGCTTGTAGAAGATGCTCATATCGACGACCAGGTCACGGATAACCGGCAAACCTGGCAGAGGACGAACGATCAACTTGTTACCTTTTACGACGGCGGACAGCGGCGTGATGCACGCCAGACCGTTCTTGCCGTTGATGTTCATGCCGTCGGAACCGCAAACACCTTCACGGCAAGAGCGACGATAGGAGAAACCTTCGTCCTGCTCTTTGATCAGGGCCAGTACGTCCAGCACCATCAGGTCCTTACCACCGGTATCGACCTGGAATTCCTGCATGAACGGCGCGGCGTCCTGATCAGGGTTGTAACGATAAACGCTGACTTGCAACATGGCGGCCACCCTTAATAAGTCCGAATCTTAGGTTCAAAAGTCGGAACAGTCTTCGGCGAGAAGTTCACGGCACGCTTGGTCACGCGCTTGTCACCCGGGAAGTACAGGGTGTGGCACAGCCAGTTTTCGTCGTCACGATCTTCGAAGTCTTCACGGGCGTGAGCACCACGGGACTCTTTACGCACTTCTGCAGCGATGGCGGTGGCTTCGGCCACTTCCAGCAGGTTCTGCAGTTCCAGCGCTTCGATACGTGCAGTGTTGAACGCCTGCGACTTATCGTTGATCTTCACGTTGGCGATGCGCTTGCGCAGGTCAGCCAGCTGGGCAATACCCTTCTGCATGTATTCGCCGGTACGGAATACACCGAAGTAGTTCTGCATGCAGTTTTGCAGCTCGCGACGCAGGGTAGCCACGTCTTCACCTTCGGTACGCTCGTTCAGAGCGGACAGGCGCGCCAGGGCCGCATTGATGTCGGCGTCGGTGGCGTCGTCGTAGTCGATACCGTCGGTCAGTGCTTTTTCCAGGTGCAGGCCGGCAGCGCGGCCGAATACCACCAGGTCGAGCAGCGAGTTGCCGCCCAGACGGTTGGCACCGTGAACCGATACGCAAGCCACTTCACCCACTGCGAACAGACCAGGGATGATGGCATCAACACCATCAGCGTCCTGAGTGATCGCCTGACCGTGAATGTTGGTCGCAACGCCGCCCATCATATAGTGGCAGGTCGGAACAACCGGAACCGGAGCAACAACCGGGTCAACGTGCGCAAAAGTCTTCGACAGTTCGCAGATGCCTGGCAGACGGCTGTGCAGCACTTCCTCGCCCAGGTGGTCGAGTTTGAGCATCACGTGGTCGCCATTCGGACCGCAACCGTTGCCGGCGATGATTTCCTTAACCATCGAACGGGCAACGACGTCACGACCGGCAAGGTCTTTGGCGTTCGGAGCATAACGCTCCATGAAACGCTCGCCGTGCTTGTTGATCAGGTATCCACCTTCACCACGGCAACCTTCGGTAACCAGTACACCAGCGCCGGCGATACCGGTCGGGTGGAACTGCCACATTTCAATGTCTTGTACCGGCACGCCAGCACGCAGCGCCATACCAACGCCGTCACCGGTGTTGATCAGGGCGTTGGTGGTCGAAGCGTAGATACGGCCTGCACCGCCGGTCGCCAGCACGGTGGCTTTGGCGCGGATGTAGGTGGTTTCACCGGTTTCGATGCAGATCGCGATCACACCGACGAACTCGCCTTCGCCGTTCTTCACCAGATCAACCGCGTAGTACTCGTTCAGGAACACGGTACCGGCTTTCAGGTTGCCCTGATAAAGGGTGTGCAGCAGTGCGTGACCGGTACGGTCGGACGCAGCGCAAGTACGAGCAGCCTGGCCGCCCTTACCGTAATCCTTCGACTGACCGCCGAATGGACGCTGGTAGATACGACCCTGCTCGGTACGCGAGAATGGCATGCCCATGTGGTCCAGCTCGTAAACGGCAGCCGGGCCCTCCTGACACATGTATTCGATAGCGTCCTGGTCACCGATGTAGTCGGAACCCTTGACGGTATCGTACATGTGCCAGCGCCAGTCATCGTTCGGGTCAGCAGACGCGATTGCGCAGGTGATGCCGCCTTGAGCGGATACAGTGTGCGAGCGGGTCGGGAAAACCTTGGTGATCACGGCAGTCTTGTGACCGCCCTGTGCCAGTTGCAGCGCTGCGCGCATGCCGGCACCGCCACCACCAATAATGATGGCGTCGAAAGAAATCGTTGGAATGTTAGCCATGAATCAGATACCCCAGAGAATCTGCACACCCCAGACGAAGTAAGCGAACATCGCAACGCCGCATACTGCCTGGAAAAGGAAACGCACTGCAGTCGCGGACTTGCCCAGCGCCATCGGCGTCAGGTAGTCGGTCGCGATGGTCCACATGCCGACCCAGGCGTGAGCACCCAGGGCCACAAGGGCCAGCAGACTGAAGATACGCATCCCGTTGTGGGCGAACAGGCCGTGCCATTGGTCGTAGCCAATGCCCGGGTTCGCAGCAAGGTATCCGATCAGGAAAATGAAATAAGCCGCGAGAACGACCGCAGACACACGTTGCGCCATCCAGTCATACAGACCGGAACGCGAAAGGTTCGTAACGCTGGTTACCATATCCAAACTCCTGCCAGAACGATCAACACCACGGAAACGGCGATGATAATTTTCGAGCCCAGGCGGCCGCCTTCCAGCGTCTCACCGATGCCCATGTCCATAATCAAGTGGCGCACACCGGCTACCAGGTGATACAGAAGAGCGGACAGGAGGCCCCATGCTACGAACTTGGCCAGCGGGCTGGTCAAGCATGCCTTCACCTCGGCAAAACCTTCCTCGGAACCCAGGGATTTGCCCAATGCATAAAGCATGAAGCCAAGGCCCAGGAAGAGGATGATGCCGGAAACACGGTGAAGAAACGACGTAACGCCGGTGATGGGGAGTTTGATGGTCCTTAGGTCTAGGTTTACAGGTCGTTGGCTTTTCACGGCTTTTTTTTCACACTGAAGAGCCCCTAACAATCAGGGCAAAGTTGTTGGGGAGTGCACTGGTCAGGTAACCACCACCCAGGGATGCGACCCCCAATAAAGCAGGCCCAAAAGCCCCTGGCGGTCGGTGGCCGAGTATAGACAGTTAGGCTACTAATGACAACGCAAAGACCTAACCCAAACAGCTGATTGCGCAACTGACATAAAAGGCGTAAATGGCAGCCAATTTCGAGAAAAAAGTCCGGTTAAAGCCTTCTGGAGCAAGACTTTAGGCAAATTGACATTCGAATTTATCTCACTATAGTGGTGCGGGCCCTGCGTGGGGGGTCTGTCTGATGATTTCAAGCATAAATAGGAGGCCACATGGCTGACAAAAAAGCGCAGTTGATCATCGAGGGCGCAGCCCCCGTCGAGCTGCCCATTTTAACCGGCACCGTTGGTCCCGATGTTATCGATGTTCGGGGCCTGACGGTCACGGGCCGTTTCACCTTTGACCCGGGTTTCATGTCGACCGCCTCGTGCGAGTCGAAGATCACCTATATTGATGGCGACAACGGCATTCTGCTGCACCGCGGCTACCCGATCGAACAGTTGGCCGAGAAGTCGGACTATCTGGAGACCTGCTACCTGCTGCTCAACGGCGAACTGCCGACCGCAGAACAGAAGGCACAGTTCGTCAGCACCGTGAAGAACCACACCATGGTCCACGAGCAGCTGAAGACCTTCTTCAACGGCTTCCGTCGCGACGCCCACCCGATGGCCGTCATGTGCGGCGTAGTCGGTGCCCTCTCGGCCTTCTACCACGACTCCCTGGACATCAAGAACCCGCAGCATCGCGAAATTTCCGCGATCCGCCTGGTTGCCAAGATGCCGACCCTGGCAGCAATGGTTTACAAGTACTCCATGGGCCAACCCATGATGTACCCGCGCAACGACCTGTCGTACGCGGAAAACTTCCTGCACATGATGTTCAACACCCCGTGCGAGATCAAACCGATCAGCCCGGTACTCGCCAAGGCCATGGACCGGATCTTCATCCTCCATGCCGACCACGAGCAGAACGCATCGACTTCCACCGTGCGCCTGGCGGGCTCTTCGGGCGCCAACCCGTTCGCCTGTATCGCCGCCGGTATCGCTGCACTGTGGGGCCCTGCCCACGGAGGTGCAAACGAAGCCGTTCTGACCATGCTTGACGAGATTGGCGATGTTTCGAACATCGACAAGTACATCGCCAAGGCCAAGGACAAGAACGATCCGTTCAAACTGATGGGCTTCGGTCACCGGGTTTACAAAAACCGCGACCCACGTGCCACCGTCATGAAGCAGACCTGCGACGAAGTACTGAAGGAACTGGGCATCAACAACGATCCGCAACTCGAACTGGCCATGCGCCTGGAAGAGATCGCGCTGACCGACCCTTACTTCATCGAGCGCTCGCTGTACCCGAACGTCGACTTCTACTCGGGGATCATCCTCAAGGCGATCGGCATTCCAACCAGCATGTTCACCGTGATCTTCGCCCTGGCGCGGACCGTCGGCTGGATCTCCCACTGGAAAGAAATGCTCTCCAGCCCGTACAAGATCGGCCGTCCGCGCCAGCTGTACACCGGCTACGAGTCGCGTGATATCACCAAGCTGGAAGACCGCAAGTAAGCGCTATCTTGCTGTAGGGTGTTGAGTTGTACCGGGAACGGCCTCTGCTTTTTATATAAAGAGCAGGAGGCCGTTTTTGTTTGTGCGCTTTGTCGCGTTTTTTTTTGATCGAGCGCATATCCGTTTCTTCGGTAACGGCCACTTAGGGTTCCGCTCTTACAGCGGGTCACTTGGAAAAGCGGAACGCCGCCCGGCCCCAAGTAACCAAGGGCTCTTGCCCCTGACATTCGGTGCCTCGCCTAGGCTCGGCATTCCCTCGCTCCGGTCCTGCTCCGTGGGCCCGCCGCCATCGGCCATCCATGGCCGGGGGCGGCCTACCGGCCGGCCTGTTTGCTGGGGTCGTTCGTCTGTGAGGTACCTGGTCGGCTGGCAGGCCGCCATCGCGAGCAAGCTCGCTCCCACAGAAGAGCAAAGACAGAGCGGTGTACACAGTCGCTCTTCACCACTCATCAGGCCGAGCGTTAGCTCGCCTGCAGCTTTTGATCTTGATCCACCCGCCCCCTCGGGAGGCTGAACGGAGGTGTTCATCCGGGGATGGGCGCGCAGCGCCGTTCGACGCAGTCGAACTCATTGCATGTAGGTCGAAGCGAAGCCGACCGGAGGGCAATGCCCCGGATGAATACCGCAGCGAGGGGCCGTACGTAAGGGGCGAGACCTTTGGTTACTTTGGGGCGTTTGCCAAAGTGACCCGCTGTAAGAGCGGAACCATAAGCCGCCGTTACCGCAGGAATGGATATGTACGCGGTCAACAAAAGACAGGTCGGCTGTCAGGCCGCCTTCGCGAGCAGGCTAGTTCCTACAGTAAATCGGCACATCCACGAAATTCAGGTCGATTACCGCCCAATAAAAAAATGCCCCGATCTCTCGACCAGGGCATTTCCAAACAACACAACTTAAACAGTCAAACCCAAACGCTTAGTGCGAAACAGCACCACTCGCCCCAAGACCCGTCTGCGAACGAACAAACTGCGGGAAGAACAGCGCCCGCTCATTGTCCGCAGCAGTGGACTTGTCGGTAACCGAGAAGAACCAGATCCCGACAAAGGCAATCATCATCGAGAACAGCGCCGGGTACTCATACGGGAAGATGGCCTTCTCGTGATGCAGGATCTGCACCCAGATAGTCGGACCAAGCACCATCAGGCCCACGGCACTGATCAGCCCCATCCACCCACCGATCATCGCACCGCGAGTGGTCAGCTTCTTCCAGTACATGGAAAGCAGCAGCACCGGGAAGTTGCAGCTCGCCGCGATGGAGAACGCCAGGCCCACCATGAACGCAATGTTCTGGCTCTCGAACAGGATACCCAGGCCAATTGCCAGCACCGCCAAGAAGATGGTGGTGATTTTCGAGACGCGAATCTCGTCCTTCTCGTTGGCCTTGCCTTTCTTGATCACGCTGGCGTACAGGTCGTGGGACACCGCCGAAGCACCGGCCAGGGTCAGACCGGCAACCACTGCCAGAATGGTCGCGAACGCTACCGCCGAGATGAAGCCCAGGAAGATACTGCCGCCCACCGCGTTGGCCAGGTGCACCGCCGCCATGTTGTTACCACCCAACAAGGCGCCAGCAGCGTCTTTGAAGGCCGGGTTGGTGCTGACCAGCAGGATCGCGCCGAAGCCGATGATGAAGGTCAGGATGTAGAAGTAACCAATGAAACCGGTTGCGTACAACACGCTCTTGCGGGCTTCTTTTGCGTCACTCACGGTGAAGAAGCGCATCAGGATGTGCGGCAGGCCAGCGGTACCGAACATCAGCGCCAGACCGAGGGAAAACGCCGAGACCGGATCTTTCACCAGACCGCCCGGGCTCATGATCGCTTCAGCTTTCGGGTGAACCTTGATCGCCTCGGAGAACAGCATGTTGAAGTCGAAGTTGACGTGCTTCATCACCATCAGTGCCATGAAGGAAGCACCGGACAGCAGCAGGACTGCCTTGATGATCTGCACCCAGGTGGTCGCCAGCATGCCGCCGAACAACACGTACAGGCACATCAGAATACCGACCAGGATCACCGCAACGTGGTAATCGAGACCGAACAACAACTGGATCAGCTTGCCGGCACCGACCATTTGCGCGATCAGGTAGAACGCCACCACCACCAGCGAACCGCAAGCGGACAGCGAGCGGATCTGGGTTTGCCCCAGGCGATAGGACGCCACGTCGGCAAAGGTGTATTTGCCCAGGTTACGCAGGCGCTCGGCGATCAGGAACAGAATGATCGGCCAGCCCACCAGGAAACCGATCGAATAGATCAGGCCGTCGTAGCCGGAGGTGAACACCAGCGCGGAAATACCCAGGAAGGACGCTGCCGACATGTAGTCACCGGCAATCGCCAGACCGTTCTGGAAACCGGTGATCTTGCCGCCAGCGGCATAGTAGTCGGCTGCCGAATTATTACGCTTGGAAGCCCAATAGGTGATGCACAGGGTGGCACCGACGAAGGCGACAAACATCAAGATCGCCGACACATTAAGCGGTTGCTTCTGCACGGCACCGGTCAGGGCGTCAGCCGCCCAGGCGCCAGGCGCGAAAGCTGCGATACTCAAAAGAGCCATTAGACGGCGGATCATTGCTGAGCCTCCTTGAGAATCGCATTGTTCAGGTCGTCGAATTCGCCGTTGGCGCGTCGTACGTAAATACCGGTCAGGACGAAAGCCGAAACAATCAGCCCGACACCGATCGGTATGCCCCAGGTAATCGAGGACTCAGGGCTGATTTTCGCCCCCAGCACCTGCGGTCCATAGGCAATCAGAAGGATGAATCCGGAGTAAAGCCCTAGCATGATCGCCGACAGAATCCAGGCGAATCGTTCCCTCTTGCTAACCAGCTCCTTGAAGCGCGGGCTGTTTTGAATCGAGAGGTAAATGCTGTCGTTCATTGTTTTTATCCTCGCAGCACAGATTGAGTTGCAACGGTATCCACTCTATGCGGCTGCGGGGCAGGTTCCAGACGACCTTAGTCTTAGACCCACATGGTGTTTTCGCCAATTATCAGCATGAACATATAAATGTAGGAGCGAGCCTGCTCGCGATAGCGTCGTGTCAGGCGACTTCTCAGTTAACTGACAGACTGCTATCGCGAGCAGGCTCGCTCCTACAGAGTACAGCGACGTGCCTGTTATTTAGTCCAGTCAGCAACACGATCAGGGTGTTTGGCGACCCAATCCTTCGCCGCCGCTTCAGGCTTGGCACCGTCCTGGATCGCCAGCATCACCTGGCCGATTTCATCCTTGGATTCCCACTGGAAGTTCTTCAGGAACTTGGCCACTTCCGGCGCCTTGGCCTCCAGGCCTTTGCTGCCGATGCTGTTCACGGTTTCAGCCGCGCCATACACGCCTTTCGGATCTTCGAGGAAGCGCAGTTTCCACTTGGCGAACATCCAGTGCGGCACCCAGCCGGTCACTGCGATGGATTCGTTCTTCTTCTCGGCACGGGTCAGCTCGGCGATCATGCCGGCGCCAGAACTGGCCTTGAGTTGATAGCCGGTCAGGTCGTAGTCCTTGATCGCCTGATCGGTCTTGAGCATCACGCCCGAACCGGCGTCGATGCCGACAATGCGGTTCTTGAAGGTGTCGTCGGTCTTGAGGTCGTCAATGGACTTCGCCTTGACGTATTCCGGCACGATCAGGCCGATTTTCGCGTCCTTGAAGTTCGGGCCGTAATCGACGACCTGATCCTTGTTCTTCGTCCAGTAATCGCCGTGGGTCACCGGCAGCCAGGCCGACAGCATGGCGTCGAGCTTGCCGGTGGCCACGCCTTGCCACATGATCCCGGTGGCGACGGCTTGCAGCTTCACGTCATAACCGAGTTTCTGCCTGATCACTTCGGCAGCCACGTTGGTCGTGGCAACACTGTCCGACCAGCCGTCGACATAACCGATCGTCACTTCCTTCCCAGCGGCACTGGCCACGGTAGAACTGATCGCCAGCACCAAAGCGGCACCTGCGCCCAAGAGTCGTCGCATCTTCATCGTTACTTCCCCGAAAGTGCTGCGCTCGACGGATGCCGAGTCGCTTAAACGTATTGTTATGGTGCACAGCGCCCCCATCACGCCTTACCGCAAACTCGTTCGAACATCAGCGGAGTACTGACGCCTTCGATGATCAACCTGACGCTCTTGGCGACCTGCTCTGCCAGCGACCTCAAGGCAACGAGAAACGACATCAGAACGCCATTAATCTTGAGCGCGACCAACGCACCGCAGACTCCGCCCGAACTTTGCATATCAAAATCATGCAAGCCACCAAGCACACGGTAAATGCAGGTAACATGCGCCGCTTTGCTCCCACACGGCCTTTCCATGTCCGCGACATCCCGCTTCCCTTTTGCTGCTTATCTATTCGCTTGCCTGCTCGGGCTGTTTGCCCTGGGCGGCTTCTGGTACGGCCTCGGCAAACCGGTGATATTGCCGGACGTGGCCAGCGCAACGCACAAGCTGCAATGCGCGTCCTACACGCCGTTCGACAAAGACCAATCGCCGTTCGACCAGCCCTTCAAGCTGCGCCCCGAGCGCATGGATGCCGACCTCGCGCTGCTGTCCAAAAGCTTCGAATGCATCCGCACCTATTCCATGACCGGCCTCGAAGCCCTGCCGGAACTGGCGCGCAAGCACGGCTTGAAAATGATGATTGGCGCTTGGGTCAACAGCAACCCGGTGGACACGGAAAAAGAAGTCGACCTGCTGATCGCCTCGGCCAATGCCAACCCGGATGTGGTGAGCGCCGTGATCGTCGGCAACGAAACCCTGCTGCGCAAGGAAGTCACTGGCGCGCAATTGGCGAAACTGATCAACAAGGTCCATAGCCAGGTCAAACAGCCTGTCACCTATGCCGACGTCTGGGAGTTCTGGCTCAAGCACCCGGAAATCGCCCCCGCCGTGGACTTCCTGACCATCCATTTGCTGCCGTACTGGGAAGATGATCCATCGAACATCGACGCCGCCCTGCAACATGTGGCCGAAGTACGCCAGGTGTTCGGCAACAAGTTCGCGCCCAAGGATGTACTGATTGGCGAAACCGGCTGGCCCAGCGAAGGCCGTCAGCGCGAAACAGCGCTGCCGAGCCGGGTCAACGAAGCCAGGTTCATTCGCGGTTTTGTCGCCATGGCCGAGCAACGGGGCTGGCACTACAACCTGATCGAAGCCTTCGACCAGCCATGGAAACGCGCCAGTGAAGGTGCAGTGGGTGGTTACTGGGGGCTGTTCGATGCCGATCGCCAGGACAAGGGCGTGCTGGCCGGGCCAGTGACAAACGTACCCTACTGGTCGCAATGGCTGGCGGTGGGTGGCTTGATCTTCATCGGCACGTTGCTGCTCGGCGGCAGGGTTCGCACGACGCGTTCGGCGCTGGTGCTGCCCTTGCTCGGCGCGTTGGCGGCGTGTTCGATAGGCGCCTGGGGTGACCTGGCACGGGTGACCACGCGTTTTACCAGTGAATGGCTATGGGTCGGATTGCTGACCGCGCTGAATCTGCTGGTGCTGGCCCATGCTGCGCTGACGTTGAGCCCTCGTACCGGTTGGCGCGGCCAGGCTTTCAACTTGCTGGAACGCCGTGCTGGCTGGCTGGTTGCAACGACAGGTTTCGCTGCAGCCGTGATGATGCTGGAACTGCTGTTCGATCCGCGTTATCGCAGCTTCCCGAGTGTCGCGTTCATCGTGCCGGCGCTGGTTTATCTGTGCCGCCCGGTGAATGTGCCGCGCCGCGAGATTGCGTTGCTGACCTTCATCATCGGTGCCGGCATTGCGCCGCAGTTGTTTCGTGAAGGCTTGCAGAATCAGCAGGCCTGGGGTTGGGCGCTGGTGAGTGTGTTGATGGTGGCAGCATTGTGGCGTTGCTTGCGCGTTCGCAAGGCTTAACTCTTTAGCGACCTGACTGGCCTCATCGCGAGCAAGCTCGCTCCCACATTTGATCTTTGTCGCACGCAAATTTTGTGTTCACTGAAGATCTACTGTGGGAGCGACGGTGCGGCGATCCGACCTGCTCGCGAAAGCGTCGGCTCAGACGCCGCGAGACTCTCTGACCAACCGCAACCCCGCTATCACCACCGCAAACACCGCCAGCGTCGTGTTGTACAACGCCAGCGCCGGAAACCCGAACACCAGCGCCAGCACCGCCAGCCACCAGCCTGCCCGCCCCGGCACGACAAAGCCGATGATCGCCGCGCCCAGCGCAGCCCAGCCCAGAACGCCGAAATGGATCATCAGCCCCAGATTCGATCGCACCTGGCATTCCCAGCGACTTGCCTCATCCACGCAAATGCCGACCCACTGTGCATCCTCCATGAAGCCATAACGCGCGCCATAACTGGCGGCCAGCCATACAGGCAGCAATACAAGCAGCAGAATCACGGGCAGACGGCGAGACATGAAACACTCCAATTGGCGAAAAACGGCGGCCAGCTTAATCGCCCGAAGGCGTTTCGCAAGCGATAACAACTGTTAACTGGTCTTTCAATCGCGGCGAAGTGTATCGTCCAGCTACTACTACTGCACAATCAGGCCTGTTTCGTGCCGATGGTTGGCACTTTGGCGCAGATCCGATGGTCATAGCCTGCGAAATTCATTCGGCACCTTCTTCTAAGGGATTTAGTCATGCTCCGTTCCTTGCGCTTCGCCGCCCTGTTTGGCGGCCTTATTTTGAGTGCGTCCGCACTGGCGGTCGATATAGATGCCGCCAGTTATGGCTACCCCCTGACCAACCCGTTCGAGGCGACCATCGCGACCACGCCGCCGGACTTGCGTCCGGAGTTGCCCCTGGACGATGACATCGATCAGACAGTGCGCAGCGTCACCTTGCGTCCGGAACGGGCGTTCGAATTGCCGGACAATTTCTGGGCGGTCAAGAAACTCGACTACCGCATTGCCACGCAGGATCACGCCGCACCGCTGATTTTCCTGATCGCCGGCACCGGTGCGCGCTATGACAGCAGCCTGAATGAATACCTGAAGAAGCTCTATTACAAAGCCGGCTACCACGTGGTGCAGTTGTCATCGCCTACCAGCTATGACTTCATGAGCGCCGCATCACGCTTCGCCACGCCGGGTGTGTCCAAGGAAGATGCCGAAGATTTGTACCGGGTGATGCAGGCCGTGCGGGCACAGAACCCGAAAGTGCCGGTCACCGATTACTACCTGACCGGCTACAGCCTGGGTGGACTGGATGCCGCTTTCGTCGCGCACCTGGACGAAACCCGCCGCAGCTTCAACTTCAAGAAAGTCCTGCTGCTCAACCCGCCGGTCAACCTCTACACCTCGATCACCAACCTCGACAAGCTGGTCCAGACCGAGGTCAAGGGCATCAACAACAGCACCACGTTCTATGAACTGGTACTGAACAAACTGACCCGCTACTTCCAGCAGAAGGGCTACATCGACCTCAACGACGCCCTGCTCTACGACTTCCAGCAGTCCAAACAGCACCTGACCAACGAACAGATGGCCATGCTGATCGGTACCTCGTTCCGCTTTTCGGCAGCCGACATCGCCTTCACTTCAGACCTGATCAACCGTCGCGGCCTGATCACCCCACCCAAGTTCCCGATCACCGAGGGCACCAGCCTCACGCCATTCCTCAAGCGTGCACTGCAATGCGACTTCGACTGCTACATCACCGAACAAGTCATCCCGATGTGGCGCGCCCGTACCGACGGTGGCAGCCTGCTGCAACTGATTGACCAGGTGAGCCTGTATGCGCTGAAGGACTATCTGCACGACAGCCCGAAAATCGCCGTCATGCACAACGCCGACGACGTGATCCTCGGCCCTGGCGACCTCGGTTTCCTGCGCCGGACCTTCGGCGATCGCCTGACCGTTTACCCGCTGGGCGGCCATTGCGGCAACATTAACTACCGCGTCAACAGCGACGCCATGCTGGAGTTCTTCCGTGGCTAAATACCTCCTGCTTTTCGCAGCGTTACTCTGTGCAGGCGTCGCCAATGCCGACAACAGCAAAGCCAACGCCCCCGTGGTCGTCGACAGTGATGGTTTCAAGGAACCGCTGAGCAAACTCAAATTCAACCCGGGCCTGGACCAGCGCGAGTTCGAGCGTTCGACGCTCAGCGCGCTGGCCGTCTACGATCCGCTGGAAGAGTGGAACCGGCGCGTCTATCACTTCAACTACCGCTTCGACCAATGGGTGTTCCTGCCGGTGGTCAATGGTTACCGCTACGTCACCCCGAGCTTTCTGCGTACCGGTGTCAGCAACTTCTTCAACAATCTCGGCGACGTGCCGAACCTGTTGAACAGCCTGCTGCAACTCAAGGGCCAGCGCTCGATGGAGACCACCGGACGCCTGCTGCTCAACACCACCATCGGCATCGCCGGCCTGTGGGACCCGGCCACCGCCATGGGTCTGCCGCGCCAAAGCGAAGACTTCGGCCAGACCCTGGGCTTCTACGGCGTGCCGGGCGGCGCTTATTTCGTCCTGCCGATCCTCGGTCCGTCGAACCTGCGCGACACCGGCGGCCTGGCGGTGGATTACACGGCCGAGAATGCGATCAACTTCCTCAACGTGGCCGAAGTCAGTTCCAACCATCCGGAAGTCTGGATCCTGCGCAGCATCGACAAGCGCCACCAGACCACCTTCCGCTATGGCCAGACGAACTCGCCATTCGAATACGAGAAAGTGCGTTACGTCTACACCGAGGCGCGCAAGTTGCAGATCGCCGAGTAATCCCGGCACCCCAAAAACACTGTGGGAGCGAGCCTGCTCGCTCCCACACTTGTCAGGTGTTGTCTTTAGCTTTTCAGTGCTTTCCAGATTTTGCTGGCAGCCAAAACGCCCACCAACACCGTCGCCCCAGCCACAATCCCCGCCAACCCATTGAGCAGCATCGACACGAAAAACCCGCCACCGCCCGCCCCGGCGCTGACATTTTCGATCCAGTGATGCACCACCGACACACCGTGGGTCAGGATGCCGCCACCGACCAGAAACATCGCCGCGGTGCCGATCACCGACAGGCTCTTCATCATGTACGGCGCAGCACGCAGAATGGCGCCACCGATGCTTTTCGCCATCTGCCCGGGCTTTTGAGTCAACCAGAGTCCAAGGTCATCCAGCTTGACGATACCCGCCACCAGGCCATAGACGCCGATGGTCATGACGATTGCGATCCCCGACAGCACGATGACTTGCTGGCTCAACGGCGCACCGGCCACGGTGCCGAGGGTGATGGCGATGATTTCTGCCGAGAGAATGAAGTCGGTGCGGATCGCGCCCTTGATCTTGTCCTTTTCGAACGCCACCAGATCCACCGCCGGGTCTGCCACCGCCTCGACCAGTTCAGCATGTTCGACCTGATCTTCGGCCTTGCTGTGCAGAAACTTGTGGGCGAGTTTTTCAAACCCTTCGAAGCACAGATAGGCACCGCCGACCATCAACAATGGCGTGACCAGCCACGGAATGAACGCACTGATGGCCAGCGCCGACGGCACCAGGATCAGTTTATTGATGAACGAACCCTTGGCGACCGCCCAGACCACCGGGATTTCCCGCTCGGCACGCACGCCGCTGACTTGCTGGGCATTGAGGGCAAGGTCGTCACCGAGTACGCCGGCCGTTTTCTTGGCGGCCATTTGGGTCATCAATGACACGTCGTCCAGTACGGCGGCGATGTCGTCAATCAGCACCAGCAAACTGCTTCCTGCCATAAATCGGGTTTCCTTCTGCAATGAATGCGCAGCAGCATAGCGCGGCATAACGGGTCGCGGTGCATTCTTGAGCGTCGCGCGAGGCCGGTGATACCATGCGCAACCGCCAGAACAGGCAAGGAATCACCCGGTTTATGAGCACTATCCGCGAGCGCAACAAACAACTGATCCTGCGTGCCGCCAGTGAGGAATTCGCCGACAAAGGCTTCGCTGCGACCAAAACCAGCGACATCGCAGCCAAGGCGGGATTGCCCAAGCCCAACGTCTACTACTACTTCAAATCCAAGGAAAACCTCTACCGCGAGGTCCTGGAAAGCATCATCGAGCCCATCCTGCAGGCGTCGACACCGTTCAACGCCGACGGCGTGCCCAGCGAAGTGCTCAGTGGCTACATCCGCTCGAAAATCCGCATTTCCCGCGACCTGCCCTTCGCCTCCAAGGTGTTCGCCAGCGAAATCATGCACGGCGCCCCGCATTTGAGCCCCGACCTGGTCGAGCAGCTCAACGGCCAGGCCAGGCACAACATCGACTGCATCCAGACCTGGATCGACCGCGGGCAAATCGCCCCCATCGACCCCAACCACCTGATGTTCAGCATCTGGGCCGCGACCCAGACCTACGCCGACTTCGACTGGCAGATCACCGCCATCACCGGCAAGGCCAGGCTGGATGAAGAAGATTACGAAGCGGCAGCGCAGACGATTATCCGGTTGGTGCTCAAGGGGTGTGAGCCGGACTGATAGCGGCCCAGGATCAATGCCGACTCGGCAGTCCATGAAAACTGCCGGTCGGGATTGCATGTTTCCGCCCTCTAAACCTTCGGCAGCGGATTCAACGCCACGGCTGCCCCGGGTTTTCTGAAGAAGATCCAGTAGACAACCGTGAGGATCAGCAGGAAAGGCACACCGAATACCAAGGTCATTTTGAAGGCATCGGTGAAGTAGGTGGTGATCATCACCGCGCCCATCAGCAACAACCCCAACAGCGTGGTGTATCCAGCGGTCGCTGCAGCATGCCTTCCAGCGACTCGCTCATGGCGACGCGGGTGATCACCACCTGGACTTTGCGACAGTCGCCAGAGATCTCCAGCATCTGGTTCTCATTCGGGGAAATGATCCCCCCTTGATCGCGGTTGGATCTCACCACGCTGCCGTTCTTGCTCAGTTCCTGCTCGCCCACCAACGGCAAACTCAGGCTGTAGCTGCTGAAGTGTTCGGCGTCTTCGATATCGATGGTGACATCGGTGCCATATGAGAGAGTGCCCAGGGTCGTAGCCATCGACTTGAACACATTGGCGCTGTGATGAAAGCGGATCCGCTCAGGCGTCGAAGTCTGGAGGCGGTGCGGCCCGCAGATACCAGACATCCAGTTCCTTGCACCCTCGAGGTCATAGTGATCGATACAAATGTCGCGAAACTGCGGATCAGCGTTGCTACTCATCACGACGCACCCACGGCAATATTTTTCAGCGCGCTCTGATAGCGCGTATCAGGCTTGAAAAGAGCAAGTTCCACGCCACAAAACGGCTGTTTTGTCAGTTTAAAAAGCCCCGTAACTCATTGAATGTCGGGGCTTTTGTCAGGGGAAGGCTATTGAACCACCGGCAAGGCCCTATCCTTGGCCATACGCATCCGGTAAAAGCCGAAGATGATCAACATCCACACCGGTATGGCGAAGACTGAAGCACGTATCCCTGGAATCATCAGCATGACGCAGACGATCATGGCCATGAAGGCCAGGCACAGGTAATTACTGTAGGGGAACCAGAACGCTTTGAAACCCGGCACGATGCCTTGCTGGCCCATGACTTTGCGAAATTTCAGGTGCGTCAGGCTGATCATCGCCCAGTTGATCATCAGCGATGCGACCACCAGTGCAAAGAGCAACTCAAGCGCTTCATGCGGGGCGAGGTAGTTAACCAGCACGGACAGCATGGTGATCAACGCAGATACGCCCAGCGCCAGTAGGGGCACGCCCTGCTTGTTCAGTTTCATCAGCGCCTTGGGCGCGTCGCCCTGTTCGGCCAGACCATAGAGCATGCGGCTGTTGCAGTAGACGCCACTGTTATAGACAGAGAGCGCCGCGGTGAGCACCACGAAGTTGAGGATGTGCGCTGCGGTGTCGCTGCCGATCAAGGAGAAGATCTGCACGAACGGGCTGCCGCTATAGGCATCGCCCGAAGCGCCCAGTGTCTGTAGCAGTTGATCCCACGGATACAGCGATAGCAACACGGTGAGTGCGCCGACGTAGAAGATCAGCACGCGATAAACCACCTGGTTGATCGCCTTGGGAATCACTTTTCCCGGCTCGCTGGCTTCAGCGGCGGTGATACCGACCAGCTCCAGACCGCCGAAGGAGAACATGATGAACGCCATGGACATCAGCAATCCGGTGGTGCCGTTGGGAAAGAAGCCGCCGTGACTCCACAGATTGCTGACTGAGGCCTGCGGGCCGCCCGTTCCGCTGAACAACATGTAACAGCCCAGGGCAATCATGCCAATGATCGCTACGACCTTGATGATTGCAAACCAAAACTCCATCTCGCCGAAGACTTTGACGTTCATCATATTGATCAAATTGACCAGGACGAAGAACACCGCCGCGCTGACCCAAGAGGGGATTTCCGGCCACCAGAACTGCACGTACTTGCCGACAGCCGTCAACTCGGCCATGCCCACCAGCACATACAGCACCCAGTAGTTCCAGCCGGACAGAAAGCCGGCATAGCCGCCCCAGTACTTGTGGGCAAAATGACTGAAGGAGCCGGCTACCGGTTCCTCGACTATCATCTCGCCCAGCTGGCGCATGATCAGAAAGGCAATGAAGCCGGCAATCGCATAGCCGAGGATCATCGACGGCCCGGCCGATTTGAGTACTCCGGCAGAGCCGAGAAACAACCCGGTACCTATCGCTCCGCCCAATGCGATCAGCTGAATATGACGATTTTTCAGCCCTCGCTTGAGCTCGCCTTGTCGCAAGATTTCATCCGCCATCTGGTTACCTTCTAATTGTTATGGTCAGGCATGGTTTGAATGCATCAATTTATTCAATTGCCGCTCGGTTTAAGCGTTCAGACATTACTCTCGGTAAATTAGAGAGTTGAGCGCACTCGCCACAACTCCGGGAACAACACGGTATCGAGCATCTTGCGCAGATAACCGACACCTTCTGTGCCGCCAGTCCCTGGTTGAAAGCCGATGATCCGCTCGACTGTGGTCACATGCCGGAAGCGCCATTGACGGAACGAATCCTCAAGGTCGATGAGTTTCTCCGCCAACTGATAGAGATCCCAATAACGCGAAGGGTCGGTGTAGACCTCGCGCCAGGCTGCTTCGACTGACGCGTCATGCGCCGTCGGACTGGTCGGATCGCGCTCGAAACGCTGTGGGTCGATGGTCAAGCCAGCGCGGACCATCAAGCGAATCGCCTCGTCATACAGCGACGGTGTGGCAATCGCTTTTTCAAGCGACTGCAACAGTTCCGGCCGATGCGCATGGGGGCGCAACAGGGTCGCGCTTTTATTGCCCAGAATGAATTCGATCTCGCGGTACTGGAACGACTGGAAGCCCGATGACTGCCCCAGAAAGGGCCGTATCGCGTGGTACTCGGTGGGTGTCATGGTGGCCAACACCGTCCAGGCATGCACCAGTTGATCAAAAATCCGCGAGACCCGCGCCAGCATCTTGAAAGCGGGTGGCAACTCTCCCAGTCGAATGTGTTCACGGGCGGCTTTGAGCTCGTGCAGCATCAGCTTCATCCACAGCTCTGACGTCTGATGCTGGATGATGAACAGCATCTCGTTATGGTCCGGAGATAACGGGTGCTGTGCGCTGAGAATGCGCCCCAGATCCAGGTAGTCGCCGTAGCTCATGGAGTCGGAAAAATTCAGCTCGGCGTTATGCCATTCTTCCGTCTGGTTTGCAGGTGAATAGGGGCATTGGCTCATTGAGTCGGCTCCTCAAGTTGCAGTTTATTCAGTGGATTATTCAGTGGACGCAAAATCGCCCTGACCGGACTGGCGTCCAGATGGGCAAAACGCAGCGGCAGCGCGATCAATTCATAGTCCCCTTCCGGGACGTCATCGAGCACGATGCCCTCGAGGATGGCCATGCCATGTCGGGCTACGGCATTGTGCGAATCCATGGTTTTGGATTGCTGAGGGTCCAGCGACGGCGTATCGATACCGATCAAGCGCACGCCGAGGCTCGCCAGCAGGTCGACGGTTTCTTTGGCGACTGCGGTGAAATCCGGATCCCAGGAGCTCAACGGCGCTTGTCGCCAGGTGCGCAGCAGCACCCGTTCAGGCAGGTCTTGCAAGCGACCTTCAAGCTGCTCGGGGTGCACCAGCCGGCCGCTGTTCAGGCAATGCAGCACACGGCAAGGCCCCATATAGACATCGAGTGACACATCGCCAATGGCCGCGCCATCAGCGCTGTAATGCAGCGGCGCGTCGACATGGGCACCCGTGTGAGGCGACAGGGTGATACGCCCGACATTCACCGGACACTCGGGTCCGAAGCTCCACACACGCTCTTCCTGAAAAGGTGTGTCACCCGGCCAGGTAGGTGTAGCGGTGCTCAAAGGCGGGCTGATATCCCACCACGATAGTGTTGTTTTCATTGCAAAGCTCTCGGCTTGTTCCGAGAGAATGATACGAGTGATACCTGTGAATATTCTTGCGAAAATATTCGGCAATACCCAAATGTTTCGCACAAAATTCTAAAAAACAGGAATTTACCGGATGGAAATTTCAACGGGAAAAGCAGGCAGCTAAAAAGCTGTTCTGGGGCGAAAGTGCGGAGGAAAGTAGTTCGCGAATGGCTGCGCGAAATGGCGCAGACTTTCAGCTGGATGAGTCTGGGAGATTGCTTTCGCGAGCAAGCCCGCGAAAGCGGTAAATCAGACGCCGAAGATCAACCAGCCACCCCCGCATCTGCCTTCAACCCCTGCCCCTCGATCGCGCGGATCGCACATTGCTCGTCAACATCTGACAGATCCCCGCTGATGCCCACCGCCCCCAATACAGTCCCGTCCTGATCCCGAACCAACACGCCGCCCGGCACCGGCACGACGCTGCCCTGCCCCAGGCTGTTCAACGCGGCGATGAACGCCGGGCGTTGCTGGGCGTCCAGTGCCAGCAGGCGTGAACCCTTGCCCAGCGCGATGGCGCCCCAGGCTTTGCCGATGGCGACATGCGGGCGCAGCAGGCTGGCGCCGTCTTCACGTTGCAGGGTGATCAGATGCCCGCCGGCATCCAGTACCGCAATGGTCAAGGGCGCCGCGGATATTGCACGCCCTGCGGTGATGGCCTCGTTGACCAGGTTGACTGCGACTTTCAAGGTTAAAGCGCTCATGGTGCCGTCCTCATTTTGTTTTTCGGAAAGCCGGTGGGCTGCGCGGCAGCCCGATGCAACAAATAGAACACAATGAGTTATTTTTTTGTATACAATAATTATCGAAAGGCGCCACATGCGACGAAAAGCCACAGTAGATTGGCCTTCCGACGAATGAAACAAGCGCTTGAGAAAATGGATTGACCTGCGCCGTCCGCCGTGAATACACTCTGCGCAAAGCCACTTGTATACAATTACAAAACGTAAAGAGGCACAAAACCATGAGCAAAATGAGAGCAATCGAAGCCGCCGTTCTGGTGATGCGCCGTGAAGGGGTCGATACCGCTTTTGGCATCCCCGGTGCCGCCATCAACCCGCTGTACTCCGCCTTGCAAAAGGTCGGCGGCATCGATCACGTACTCGCTCGCCACGTTGAAGGCGCCTCGCACATGGCCGAGGGCTACACCCGCACCAAGGCCGGCAACATCGGCGTGTGCATCGGTACTTCCGGCCCTGCCGGCACCGACATGGTCACCGGGCTCTACAGCGCCTCGGCCGACTCGATTCCAATCCTCTGCATTACCGGCCAGGCACCCCGCGCCCGTATGCACAAGGAAGACTTCCAGGCTGTCGATATCACCACCATCGTCAAGCCAGTCACCAAGTGGTCGACCACCGTCATGGAACCGGGCCAGGTGCCTTACGCGTTCCAGAAAGCCTTCTACGAAATGCGCTCCGGCCGTCCAGGCCCGGTGCTGATCGATCTGCCGTTCGACGTGCAGATGGCTGAAATCGAATTCGACATCGACGCTTACCAGCCACTGCCACTGGCCAAGCCGAGCGCTACCCGCGTCCAGGTTGAAAAAGCCTTGGCCATGCTGGATCAGGCCGAGCGTCCATTGCTGGTGGCCGGTGGCGGCATCATCAATGCCGATGCCAGTGACCTGCTGGTGGAGTTCGCCGAGCTGACCGGCATTCCGGTGATCCCGACCTTGATGGGCTGGGGCACCATCCCGGACGATCACCCGCTGATGGTGGGCATGGTTGGCTTGCAGACTTCGCACCGCTACGGCAATGCCACGATGCTCAAATCCGACGTCGTGCTCGGCGTGGGCAACCGTTGGGCCAACCGCCACACCGGCTCCGTTGACGTGTACACCGAAGGCCGCAAGTTCATTCATGTTGATATCGAACCGACCCAGATCGGCCGCGTGTTCACCCCGGACCTGGGCATCGTTTCCGACGCCGCTGCCGCGCTGACCGTGTTCATCGAAGTCGCTCGCGAATGGCAAGCCGCCGGCAAGCTGAAGAACCGCAGTGCCTGGCTGCAAGACTGCCAGCAGCGCAAAGCCAGCCTGCAGCGCAAGACTCACTTCGACAACGTGCCGGTCAAGCCGCAACGCGTTTACGAAGAAATGAACCAGGTGTTCGGCAAAGACACCTGCTACGTCAGCACCATCGGGCTGTCGCAGATTGCCGGCGCGCAGTTCCTGCACGTCTACAAGCCACGTCACTGGATCAACTGCGGTCAGGCAGGCCCGTTGGGCTGGACCATTCCGGCAGCGCTGGGCGTGGTCAAGGCTGATCCGAGCCGTAAAGTCGTGGCCCTGTCGGGGGACTATGACTTCCAGTTCATGATTGAGGAATTGGCGGTCGGCGCGCAGTTCAAGCTGCCGTACATACATGTTGTCGTGAACAACTCGTACCTGGGCCTGATCCGTCAGGCGCAGCGCGGTTTCGACATGGACTACTGCGTGCAGCTGTCCTTCGACAACCTCAACGCTCCGGAACTCAACGGTTACGGTGTCGACCACGTCGCAGTGGCCGAAGGCCTCGGCTGCAAGGCACTGCGTGTGTTCGAACCGGCTCAGATCCAGCCTGCCCTGCGCAAGGCCCAGGAGCTGATCGAAGAGTTCAAGGTTCCAGTGATCGTCGAGATTATCCTGGAGCGTGTGACCAACATTTCCATGGGCACCGAGATCAACGCCGTCAACGAGTTCGAAGACCTGGCGCTGGTTGGCGACGACGCACCGACTGCGATTTCGTTGCTCGATTAACTGCTGACCGCTCCCCCTGTGGGAGCGGGCTTGCTCGCGAAGACTGCTTCACATCCAACAGAGATGTTGACTGACCCACCGCTTTCGCGAGCAAGCTCGCTCCTACAAGGGGCCTTCACACATTTACGGGAGACCACCATGCCGCGTTTCGCAGCCAACCTGTCCATGCTGTTCACCGAACAGGACTTTCTTGCCCGTTTCGAAGCGGCCGCCAAGGCCGGCTTCAGTGGTGTCGAATACCTGTTCCCGTACGACTTCAGCTCCGCCGAAATCAAGGCCAAGCTCGACGCCAACGGTCTGACCCAAGTGCTGTTCAACCTGCCGGCCGGTGACTGGGCCAAGGGCGAACGCGGTATCGCGTGCCTGCCGGACCGGGTTGAAGAGTTCCGTGCCGGTGTCGACCTGGCTATCGCTTACGCGCAAGTGCTGGGCAACACCCAGGTCAACTGCCTGGCCGGTATTCGTCCTCAGGGCTTTGACGATGCCACCGTGGAAAAAACCTTCGTCGCCAACCTCAAGTACGCCGCCGACAAGCTGCAAGCGGCGGGTATCAAGCTGGTGATGGAAGCGATCAACACCCGTGACATTCCAGGCTTCTACCTGAACAACACGGCGCAAGCCCTGTCGATTCGCGAGCAGGTCGGCAGCGCCAACCTGTTCCTGCAATACGACATCTATCACATGCAAATCATGGAAGGCGATCTGGCCCGCACCCTGCAATCGCACCTGGACGAGATCAACCATGTGCAGCTCGCGGACAACCCGGGACGCAACGAACCAGGTACCGGTGAAATCAACTACCGCTTCCTGTTCGAACACCTGGACCGCATCGGTTATCAGGGTTGGGTCGGTTGCGAATACAAGCCGCTGACCACCACTGAAGCGGGCTTGGGTTGGCTCAAGACCCACAACGCAATCTGATAGAACACGGTCATCACTGTAGGAGCTGCCGCAGGCTGCGATCTTTTGATCTTCAGCTTTAAAGTCAAAAGATCGCAGCCTGCGGCAGCTCCTACAGGGACCACATAAATACAAGAGAGGATTTTCTCATGGCTAAAATCGGATTTATCGGCACCGGCATCATGGGCCACCCAATGGCGTTGAACCTGCAGAAAGCCGGTCACAGCCTGTTCCTGTCGGCACACCACGACGCCGCCCCTGCCGACCTGGTCGCCGCTGGCGCCGTTGCCCTGGCGAACCCGAAGGAAGTCGCCCAGGAAGCCGAGTTCATCATCGTCATGGTGCCGGATACCCCGCAGGTCGATGACGTGCTGTTCCGCGCCGATGGCATTGCCGCCGGTGTTGGCAAAGGCAAAGTGGTGATCGATATGAGCTCGATCTCGCCGACCGCCACCAAGGCTTTCGCCGCGAAGATCAACGAAAAAGGCGCGCAATACCTCGACGCCCCGGTGTCCGGCGGTGAAGTCGGCGCCAAGGCGGCGACCCTGAGCATCATGGTCGGCGGCGATGCCGACGCCTTCGAACGCGCCCTGCCGCTGTTCCAGGCCATGGGCAAGAACATCACCCTGGTCGGTGGCAACGGCGACGGTCAAACCGCCAAAGTGGCCAACCAGATCATCGTGGCCCTGAACATCCAGGCCGTGGCTGAAGCCCTGCTGTTCGCTTCGAAAAACGGTGCCGATCCGGCCAAGGTGCGTGAAGCGCTGATGGGCGGTTTCGCGTCCTCGAAGATCCTCGAAGTGCACGGCGAGCGCATGATCAAAGGCACCTTCGATCCAGGCTTCCGCATCAGCCTGCACCAGAAGGACCTGAACCTGGCCCTGCAAGGCGCCAAGGAGCTGAACATCAACCTGCCGAACACCGCCAACACCCAGCAAGTGTTCAGCACCTGCGCGGCCATCGGTGGCAGCAACTGGGACCACTCGGCGCTGATCAAGGGCCTGGAACACATGGCGAACTTCTCGATTCGCAAGTAGGAGCTGCCGAAGGCTGCGATCTTTTGATCTTTCGTCCACACGCACACCGCGTTATCCGCAACAAGATCGCAGCCTGCGGCAGCTCCTACAGGATCCGGTTCATCCCACCAAATGGGTAACCGATCCAGAGTTGCCGCAGGTTGCGTTCCCCCCAATAACAAGAATTCCGGGAGCCCGCCATGTCGGTCGATCCGCAACAATTGCTGCGCGAGCTGTTTGCCACAGCCATCGACGCGGCGCATCCGCAACAAGTCCTCGAAGCCCATTTGCCTGCCGACCGCAGCGGTCGCGTGATCGTCATCGGTGCCGGCAAAGCCGCCGCTGCCATGGCCCAAGTGGTCGAGCGCTGCTGGCAGGGTGAAGTCTCTGGCCTGGTGGTGACCCGCTACGGTCACGGCGCACCTTGCGAAAAAATCGAAGTGGTCGAAGCCGCGCATCCGGTGCCGGACGCTGCTGGCCTGGCCGTGGCCAAGCGTGTGCTGGAACTGGTCAGCGACCTGAGCGAAAACGACCGCGTGATCTTCCTGCTCTCCGGCGGTGGCTCTGCCCTGCTGGCACTGCCCGCCGAAGGCATCACCCTGGCCGACAAGCAGTCGATCAACAAAGCCCTGCTCAAGTCCGGCGCGACCATCGGCGAGATGAACTGCGTGCGCAAGCACCTCTCGGCGATCAAGGGTGGCCGCCTGGGCAAAGCCTGCTGGCCGGCCACGGTCTACACCTATGCGATTTCCGATGTGCCGGGCGACCTCGCCACGGTCATCGCCTCCGGCCCTACCGTAGCCGACCCGAGCACGTCGGCCGAAGCCCTGGCGATCCTCAAACGCTACGCCATCGAGGTTCCGGCCTCGGTACGCAACTGGCTGCAAAGCCCCGAATCGGAAACCGTCAAACCCGGTGACCCGAGCCTGGCACGCAGTCATTTCCAGTTGATTGCCCGCCCGCAGCAATCCCTTGAAGCGGCGGCGGTGAAATGCCGTCAGGCCGGGTTCAGCCCGCTGATCCTCGGCGACCTCGAAGGCGAATCCCGCGAGGTGGCGAAAGTCCACGCCGGCATCGCGCGGCAGATCGTCCTGCACGGTCAGCCGCTGGCGGCGCCCTGCGTGATTCTCTCGGGCGGTGAAACCACCGTGACCGTGCGCGGCAATGGCCGTGGCGGGCGCAACGCCGAGTTCCTGCTGAGCCTGACCGACAGCCTCAAGGGCCTGCCCGGCGTCTACGCGCTGGCCGGTGACACCGACGGCATTGACGGCTCCGAAGACAACGCCGGCGCGATCATGACCCCGGACAGCTACGCCCGTGCTGCGGCAAAGGGCCTGAGCGCCAGTGACGAGTTGGACAACAACAACGGCTACGGCTACTTCGAGGCGCTGGACGCCCTGATCGTCACCGAGCCGACCCGTACCAACGTCAACGACTTCCGCGCCATTCTGATCCTTGAGAGCACTAAACATGACGCCTGATAAAAAGGTCAAAATCCTCGCCACACTCGGCCCGGCCACCGATGGCATCGACGCCATCCGTGAGCTGGTGCTGGCCGGGGTCAACATCTTCCGCCTGAACTTCAGCCATGGTGATCACGCCGACCACGCCCAGCGTTTTCAGTGGATCCGTGAAGTCGAGCGCCAGCTCAATTATCCATTGGGCATTCTGATGGACCTGCAAGGCCCGAAACTGCGGGTCGGCAAGTTTGCCGAAGGCAAGGTGCAACTGGTGCGCGGCCAGGCCTTGCGCCTGGACCTCGATGCCACGCCGGGTGATGAGCGCCGGGTCAACCTGCCGCACCCGGAAATCATCGCCGCACTGGAGCCAGGCATGGACCTGCTGCTGGACGACGGCAAATTGCGCCTGCGGGTAGTGACCAAGTACGCCGACGCCATCGACACCACCGTGCTCAATGGTGGCGAACTGTCTGACCGCAAAGGCGTGAACGTGCCGCAAGCGGTGCTCGACCTGAGCCCGCTGACCGCCAAGGATCGCCGCGACTTGACCTTCGGCCTGGAACTGGGTGTGGACTGGGTGGCGCTGTCGTTCGTGCAACGTCCCGACGACATCCGCGAAGCCCGCTCCCTGATCGGCGACAAGGCGTTCCTGATGGCCAAGATCGAGAAGCCCTCGGCCGTCGAACAACTGCGCGAGATCGCCGAACTGAGCGACGCGATCATGGTCGCCCGGGGTGACTTGGGCGTGGAAGTGCCGGCCGAAAGCGTGCCGCAGATCCAGAAGAACATCATCAGCACCTGCCGCCAGCTCGGCAAACCGGTGGTGGTGGCGACGCAGATGCTCGAGTCGATGCGCTTCTCACCGGCGCCAACCCGCGCCGAAGTCACCGATGTGGCCAACGCGGTGGCTGAAGGTGCGGACGCGGTGATGCTGTCGGCGGAAACCGCGTCCGGCGAATACCCGCTCGAAGCCGTGCAGATGATGAGCAAGATCATCCGCCAGGTGGAAAACGGTCCGGACTATCAGACTCAACTCGACGTCAGCCGACCGAAAGCCGAGGCGACCGTTTCCGACGCGATCAGCTGCGCCATTCGCCGCATCAGCAACGTGCTGCCGGTGGCGGTGCTGGTCAATTACAGCGAGTCCGGCGCGTCGAGCCTGCGCGCGGCGCGGGAGCGGCCGACGGTGCCGATCCTCAACCTGACACCGAACCTGCAAACCGCCCGTCGCCTGAGCGTGGCGTGGGGTGTGCACTCGGTGGTCAACGATCGCCTGCGTCAGGTCGATGAAGTCTGCTCGACGGCACTGGAGATCGCGCAGGCCCAGGGCATGGCACAGCGTGGCGACACGTTACTGATCACCGCCGGTGTGCCGTTTGGGCAGCCGGGATCGACTAACTCTTTGCGTATCGAGACATTGATCTAGCGCCCATACCGGCCTCTTCGCCGGCAAGCCGGCTCCTACAGAGACAGCGTATTTCTGTAGGAGCTGCGATGCGGCGATCCGACTTGCCAGCGAAACAGGCAACTCGGTCCCACTGACTTTCAGAACTGCCATGCCTGCCAACCATTTCAACACCCACTGCCCCGACTGGGCCGAAGCCTTGCTCAACGGCTTCAGCCAGATCTTTCTCCAGCGCAACCCGCTGTGCGGCCTGCTGTGCGTCCTGGCCATTTTGTTCACTGCACCCGCCTTGCTCGGCGGCGCCTTGCTCGGTGGTGTCGCCGGGCTGCTCACCGCGCAACGCCGCAACTATGCCAAGGCTGATCGTCAGGCCGGGTTGTTCAGCTACAACGGCGTCCTGCTCGGATTGTTACTGAGCCTGTATTTCCCCTGGTCGGCGATGATGCCGCCACTGATTCTGGCCGCCGGTGGCCTGAGCGCGATGATCACCCAGCAGTGGCTCAAGCGCGTCCGGTTCAGCCAATGCCTGCCTGCCTACACCGCCCCCTTCGTCGGGCTGGGCTGGTTGCTGCTGTGCTTCGCCACGCCCTCGACAGAGCCGCACCTGATCGAAGTCAGCACCCTGAACATGCTCGCCGCACCACTCAAAGGCCTCGGCCAGGTGATGTTCCTCGGTCATCCGCTGGCCGGTGCGATGATTGCCGCCGGTTTGCTGATCGCTGATCGCCGCGCATTCTGCTGGGCGTTGTTGGCGTCTGTCGCGGGCATGGGCTGGAGCCTGCTGAACCACGACTTCTATACCGCACTGCTCGGCCTCGGTGGCTATAACGCCGTGCTGGCCGCCCTCGCCTTCAGCTCGCAGCGTCGCCAACCGTGGCTGCCGCTGCTTGGCATCGGCCTGGCACTGTTGCTGACGCCGGTGTTTGCTGCCATCGGCCTGCCCACGCTGACCGCGCCGTTCATTCTTGCCGGCTGGCTGATTCGCAGCGTTGTGCAAATGCTCGGCAAAGCCACGGTCGAAAGCGCGTCTTGCGCTCCCGGGGAGAATCAACCTAGGCTGCGCTGATTTGCGGCCAAGGCGATGTGCATGAACAGCAACGACACGTGGCGTAATCGCCTGTACGTGATTATTTTCCAAACCGACACCGTTGCCGGTCGACGCTTCGACTCCACATTGCTGCTGATCATCCTCGCCAGCCTGGTGGTGGTGATCCTGGACAGCATCGATGACGTCCACCAGAACTACGCCAGCGTGCTTGCGTACATCGAGTGGGGCTTCACGATCATCTTCCTCGGCGAGTACATCCTGCGCCTGTACTGCTCGCCCAAACCGCTGCACTACGCGTTCAGTTTCTATGGGCTTGTGGACCTGCTGGCCATCGTGCCCGGCATCCTCGCGCTGTACTACAGCGATGCCCAGTACCTGCTGATCATCCGGGTGATCCGGATGCTGCGGATCTTCCGCGTGCTCAAGCTCGGTCCGTACCTCAAGCAAGCCCATTACCTGCTCGATGCCTTGCGCGGCAGCAAGCAGAAAATCCTCGTGTTCCTGCTCAGCGTCTGCACGCTGGTGATAGTGTTCGGCACCCTGATGTACGTGGTCGAAGGCCCGCAAAGTGGCTTCACCAGCATTCCCAAGGGCATCTACTGGGCGATCGTCACCCTGACCACAGTCGGTTATGGCGACATCGTGCCCAGGACCGCACTGGGCCAGGTCATCTCGTCGATGGTGATGATCACCGGTTACTCGATCATCGCCGTGCCCACCGGGATCTTCACCGCCGAACTGGCCACGGCCATGCGTGGCGGCCAGTTACAGCACGACTGCCCGGTGTGTGCGAAAGACAGCCACGAACAGGAAGCCTCGTTCTGTTCCCGTTGTGGCAATGCATTGTTCAAAAAACTGGAATAAGTAAAGAGCTTTTTAATCTTTAAAGGACTATACGAGCCCGGCTATAGTCGACACCTCATTGATAACTAATAAATAACCCGTAGGCTGCGATCTTTGGATCTTGAAAATCAAAGTCAAAAGATCGCAGCCTCCGGCAGCTCCTACATAGAACAGGGAATGCGCAGTGAAAAAACTCTTTGGCGCCTCACTTCTCGCCGCTGGCCTGGCCCTGGGCAACATCGCCCAGGCTGCACCGACGCTGCTCAACGTTTCCTACGACGTGATGCGAGATTTCTACAAGGACTACAACACTGCGTTCCAGAAACACTGGCAAGCCGAGCACAACGAAAACATCATCCTGCAAATGTCCTTCGGCGGCTCCAGCAAACAGGCACGCTCGGTGATCGACGGCCTGCCGGCCGATGTCATCACCATGAACATGGCCACCGACATCAACGCCCTGGCGGACAACGGCAAACTGGTCCCGGACAACTGGGTCACGCGCCTGCCCAACAACAGCGCGCCCTTCACTTCGGCCACCGTATTCATCGTGCGCAAGGGCAACCCGAAAGCCCTGAAAGACTGGCCGGACCTGCTCAAGGACGGCGTTCAGGTCATCGTCCCGAACCCGAAAACCTCCGGCAACGGCCGCTACACCTACCTCTCGGCCTGGGGCTACGTGCTGAAAAACGGCGGTGACGAGAACAAGGCCAAAGACTTCGTCGGCAAGCTGTTCAAGCAAGCGCCAGTACTCGACACCGGCGGCCGTGCCGCCACCACCACCTTCATGACCAACCAGATCGGCGACGTGCTGGTGACCTTCGAGAACGAAGCGGAAATGATCGCCCGCGAGTTCGGCCGTGATCAGTTCGAAGTCATCTACCCAAGCGTTTCCGCCGAAGCCGAGCCACCGGTGTCGGTGGTCGACAAGACCGTCGACAAGAAAGGCACCCGTGCGGCGGCCGAGGAATACCTGAAGTACCTGTGGTCACCGGAAGGCCAGGAGATTGCCGCGGCGAACTACCTGCGCCCGCGCGACCCGGCCGTGCTGGCCAAGTACACCGACCGCTTCCCGAAAGTGGACTTCCTGTCGGTGGAGAAGACCTTCGGCGACTGGCGCACCGTGCAGAAGACCCACTTCAATGATGGCGGGGTTTTCGACCAGATCTACAGCGGTCAGTGATGACCGGACGATAACGAAAAAGGCGACTGGTGCAGGTCGCCTTTTTTGTACGGATCAGAATTCACTGCAAATCCATTGTGGGAGCGAGCTTGCTCGCTCCCACAGGTTCTGCGACCTCCTGCTACATCGGCGGCGTCACGCCGTCCTTGCCCGCCGAGATGGATTGAGCGGTGAGCGTGCCATCAGCGCCCTGCGTGACAAAGGTCACGATCTTCACGCCCACCTTCAACAGGCTGCGATCGGCCGGCACCAGGTTGACGATGGGTACGTCCTCCGGCACCAGAATCTTCTGTTGGCCGCCCTTGTAATTGACGGTCAGCACTCGACCGTTGCTCACCACCAGGTCGCCAACGCTGCCGTTGGTCATGCTGCTGCCTTTGACCAGATCGAAGGGCCGATGACCGTCGCCACTGCCGGCCAGCTCCGGCGGGAAAACATGAACTTCAAGGGCCTTGAGGGTGCCATCCTCCTGGGGAATGGCCGCAGAGCCGATGTAGCTGCCGGGCTTGATGTCTTCGATGTTGGCCAAGGTCACGGCGCGGACCTTGGTGTCCTTGGTCAAATTGATCACCACGTTGTCGCCGCTGTTGGCGTGGACTTTCAGAACGTCCGGACTGACGCCGGTGATCTCGCCGCGCACACCGATGCGCGTGCCCGGTGCGTCTTCGGCCTGGGCCAGGCCAGCGTTGAATACACTGATCAAGGAGACGACTGAAACCCAGCGAATCAGCTGACGAAACTTCACATACATGGAGAGGCCCTCCGGTGACGGGACGTGGAGTGAGAACATAAGCACGCTATCGAACAGGATGTAAGTGAATGTATCATCTACCCTCGATGTTCTGATGCAAGGCACTTCGACACACACGTCCGTCAGTCATTCCGCAATGGAATGATTGCTATCACACCAATCTCACTTCCGCCGTTTCAGTCAGCCCATTAGCCTGCGCGCATTCCTTTCCGTACAGCGAGACCCGTTATGAACCCAGCGACCCAGGTGCCCCACGGCACTGCGACAATGACCCCAGGGATGGTGCTGCTGTTCGCCTTCTGCTGCGGCGCTATTGTCGCCAACATCTACTACGCGCAGCCGATCATCGGCCTGATCGCGCCGGACATCGGCCTGACCAACACCTTGGCCAGCCTGATCGTTTCCCTGACTCAGATCGGCTATGCGCTGGGGCTGTTTTTCCTGGTACCACTGGGGGATTTGCTGGAGAACCGCCGGTTGATGATCATCACCACGCTGGTGGCAATCGGCAGCCTGCTGGGCGCGGCGTTCACCGATCAGCCGAATGTGTTTTTGCTGATTTCGCTGTTGGTGGGGTTCAGTTCGGTTTCGGTGCAGATCCTGATTCCGCTGGCCGCGCACCTGGCGCCGGAAGAAACCCGTGGCCGTGTGGTGGGCGGGATCATGGGCGGTTTGTTGCTCGGTATTCTGCTGGCCCGGCCGGTGTCCAGCGTGGTGGCCGACCACTTCGGCTGGCGGGCGATGTTTGTGATTGCCGCCGTCTTGATGGCAGCCATCAGCATCGTGCTGGCAGTGACCATTCCCAAGCGTGAACCTGATCACAGTGCTTCCTATGGCCAATTGCTGGGCTCGCTGTGGACGCTGTTGCGCAAACAACCGGTGCTGCGCCAGCGTGCGTTTTACCAGGGGTGCATGTTTGCCACCTTCAGCCTGTTCTGGACCGCAGTGCCGTTGGAGCTGGCGCGCAACCATGGTTTGTCGCAAAGCGAGATCGCGATTTTCGCGCTGGTGGGCGCCATCGGCGCCATTGCCGCCCCTATCGCCGGACGCCTGGCCGATGCCGGTCACACCCGCATCGCATCGTTGCTCGCCCTGCTGTTCGCCAGCCTGAGTTTTCTGCCGGCGTTTATCCATCCGGCCTGGAGCGTCATCGGCCTGGCTGTGACCGGTGTGGTGCTCGACTTCTGCGTGCAGATGAACATGGTCCTCGGCCAGCGTGCGGTGTACGCCCTCGACGGCAAAAGCCGCAGCCGCCTGAATGCGCTGTACATGACCAGTATCTTCATCGGCGGCGCCTTCGGCTCTTCGGTGGCCAGCGCGGTGTACGAACAGGGCGGCTGGTTGTGGATCGTGATCGTCGGCAGCGCATTTCCGTTGCTGGCGTTGTTGCGGTTTTTGAGTGTTTCGCAGAAGGCTTCGTTAGCGACGGCATAGATCGCTAAAAGCTTCGTCGGATCGCCGCCCGGAGCAAGCCCGCTTCTACAGGTTATTCGCTAACCTTGTGGGAGCGAGCTTGCTCGCGATTGCTGCCACTCACTGCCGAACCAGCTTCTCCATCGCCGCATCCGCCAGGAAGGACGAGCGGCTTTTTACATTGTGCTCACGCACATACCGATCGATGCGTTGGATCACGTAGCCGGGTAGCGTGACATTGACCTTCTCGGTCTTGCCCATATACGGCGAAATATCTAGCTCGAGCATTCCCCAGCCCATGTCGGCGAACTCCGGATTACCACGATGCACCGCTGCTGAAGTCGGCATTGGAATCGTCTCTCCATCTGCCGCGATCTCTTGCAGCATGACGTGGGCAATTTCGACAGCAGCGTTATAGGCATCTTCAAAGGTATCCCCGGCGGTTACCGCGCCAGGAATATCGGGGATCTGAATACCGATGGCGGTGTGCTCATCGCCCCATTCGATACAGATTGGATATTGCATTATGGATCTCCTGCGTAACTGGCTGGCGGGCAGTACAGCCCGGCGCGCCTCCTGATGCTCTTGACCGTCCCGATCGGCAAATCCTTTTTCGGATGGGGGACGGGGATCGTGTATGGGTTGTATCGGTGAGTGAAGATGTGATGACTGCCAGTGACCCTGTCCAAAGTCCAACCTGCCTCCATCAATTCCTTGATCAATAGCCTGCTCTGCACCACCAGCCTCCTTGCTCCGGCCCAACAAAAGGTAACCCTAGAGTTATCTTTACTCAAGCACAAAATCTCGCAGTACGACGCTCGGTTGTTTTACAGAGTGTGATGCTGTCCATGCCGGGGCGTTATGTGACCGGCCGAGATGGTGTGATCCGTTACGCCGAGGTCAACCCGGATTACACTCAGCGTCCCGAGCCTGAGGCGATGCTGGATACAATTCGCGGTTCGCACTGACACCATTCATCAATTGTGGGGGCGAGCAGGCTCGCTCCCACAATTGATCTCTACAAGGACTTCCGATGGACCGCCTCGGCGCAATGGAAACCTTCGTCTACGTGGTGGAAACCGGCTCGTTTTCCGCTGCCGCCCGGCGCCTGAAGATCGGCCAGCCGGCCGTGTCGAAAACCATCGCGCAACTTGAATCGCGGCTGGCGGTGCGGCTATTGCTGCGTTCGACCCGGGGCCTGACGCCCACCGAGGCCGGGCAGGCCTTTTTCTAACGGGCCAAGCGCGCCATCGAAGAAGCCGACGAGGCCGATAACGCCGCGCGCGGTGCGGCCAGCGGGCTGACCGGCAACCTGCGCATCTGCGCGGCGGTCACCTTCGGCCGGCTGCACATCGTTGCGCACCTGGGCCCCTTCCTGGAGCAACACCCGGCGCTGAACATCGACCTGATGCTCGACGATCGCAACGTCAACCTGGTGGAAGAAGGCGTCGATATCGCCCTGCGCATGGGCGCCTTGAGCGACTCTGGCCTGACCGCCAGCAAGATCGCCGAATGCCGGCGCATGGTACTGGGCACTCCCGCCTACTTCGAAAAACACGGCGAACCCACCAGCCCCGCCGACCTGTGCAAGCATCAGGCAATCGTCTACAGCCTTGGCAGCGGCGCCAATTGGCAATTCAACAAGGCCGGCGAAGAGCAATCTGTGATCATCAGCGGCCGGATCCGCGTCAATGCCGCTGAAGGCCTGCGTGAAGCCGTGCTGGCTCATCAAGGCCTGACCATGGCCTCGCAATGGATGTTCGCGCCGGAACTGGCCGACGGCTCGGTCCGGGAAGTGATGAAGGACTGGGCATTGCCGAACCTGGATCTGTGGGCGGTGTTCCCCACGGGGAGAATGGCCAGCGCCAAGGCTCGGGCGTTTGTGGAGTATATGCAGGGGTTGTTGGCCTGACAGGCAGCTCAATCAAGATCAAGGATCGCAGGCTGTGCCAACTCCTGCATTGACCGCCTATGAAGGTAATTCCTCGTCGTTCGTTCCCGGCAATGTCAGACACATGGAGGTTGCTCGTCAAAGCAGGCCAGCAAACGTTCGACCGTTTGCTCAAGTTGTCCGGAGTTGTCAAGCAGGTGCACGGTCGGGTCTTGCGCCAGCAGTTGCTCGCTGAATCGGGCATTGCGTGCCAGGCGCTGATCGATTTCGACCAGCGATTCTCGCCCACGCTCCAGCAAGCGATGGCGCAGTACTGCTTGATCCACAGTCAACAACAGCACTAACACGTTCGGATAGCGCGAACGCGTGTTCTGCAAATGCCCCCGCGAGCCATTGACCAGCACGTCCTGCCCGGCGGCCAGCCAATCGTCGATTTCCCGCGGGATGCCATAGGACAACCCATTGGCGTGCCAGCTCAAGGCAAATGCGCCCTGGGCCTCCATATCGGCGAACTGCTGCGCACTGACACCCAGCGCCGCTTCGCCCACGGCTTCGGCCGAGCGAGTGATGACCCGCCGCACAATGCGGCAGCCGCGATCGGCCAACCGTGTTCGTGCAGCATCCAGCAGGCTGTCCTTGCCCGAACCTGAAGGCCCGATGAGATAGATCAACCTGCCTGACATCAAAACACCCTCGTTGCTTGTCGCCATACTTGCTGGACCACCGGCAGACCCTCTGCGGTCAGATCTGCGGCGGCCACGTTACCCGAGTGCGACTCGCCGCGCACGATGTTCGGTGTGCCCATCAATACATTCATGCCGCGCTCCCGGTAACCACGCCTCGACGGTCGTCGGGAACTCGGCGATGGTCATGCCGCAGCGTGATGAGTTCGTCCATCTGAGTCGTGGTCAGGTGGTACTTGCTGATGTAGCACTCACGGTACTTGGATTCCAGTACTAACTGGCGCTGTCCCGGCGAGTGGTCCATCACCGACACCAACTGCACCAGCGGGTTCTCCACCCGATCGCGGAACACGCTGAAAATGTCCGGGTGGCACAGCTCGCGGCGCAGGTGCAGGCGGTGTTCGGCTCGGGTCAGTTCGGCGTCGGAGGCTGTGGGAAGGTGGCTTGCCCGCGATGACTATGTGTTGGGCGCATCTGTTTTGATTGTGTACATATCCGTTTTAGCGGTAATGGCCACTATTGGTTCCGCCCTTACGGCGGGTCACTTGGAAAAGCCCCAAGTAACCAAGGGCTCTTGCCCCTGACATTCGGCCTCACGAGGGGGCGTACACCGCAACAGCGCCCGAGGCGGCCTTACCGGCCGGCCTGGTTCTGATGCGTGCGTGTTTCCCTGTAGGAGCTGTCGAGTGCAACGAGGCTGCGATCTTTTGGCCTTATTTTTTACAAACAAGATCAAAAGATCGCAGCCTTCGGCAGCTCCTACGGATTGATACATCCGCGAAACCAGGTCGGCTGGCAGGCCGTCATCGCGAGCAAGTCGGATCGCCGCACCGTCGCGCCTACAGAAGAGCAAAGGCAGACCGGCGTACACCCACGCTCCTCACCACTCAACAGGCCGAGCGTTAGCTCGCCTGCAGCTCTTGATCTTGATCCACCCGCCCCCTCGGGAGGCTGAGTGGAGGTGTTCATCCGGGGATTGGCGCGCAGCGCCGTTCGACGCAGTCGAACTCATTGCATGTAGGTCGAAGCGAAGCCGACCGGAGGGCAATGCCCCCGGATGAATACCGGAGCGAAGGAACCCCGAGCCTTAGCGAGGGGCCGGACGTTCGGGGCGAGACCTTTTGGTTCCTTTGGGCTGGGCCGGCACTCCGGCGTTTGCCAAAAGGGACTCGCCGTAAGGGCGAAACCATAAGCCGCCGTTACCGCAGAAACGGATATGTACACAATCAACAAAAGACAGGCCGGCTGTCAGGCCGCCTTCGCTGGCAAGCCAGCTCCTACAGGGATTGGGGGTTGAACCGGATTATTCAGCAGGCACAAAAAAGGCGACCCGAAAGTCGCCTTAGTGCGTTACTGCCCGAATTGCCGCCCCAGGCCACCCGGTACACCGTGAATATCCGTCTCCTCCCACGGCCCCTTCGGACTGATCGACCGGCTCCAGCCGTTATCCCAACGGTAATAGGTACGCTGGCGATAAAAGGTATTGGGCTGATCATCGAGCACATAGACCCCAAGCTTCGGATCCCAATGGCTGTTGCCCCCAGGTGGTGGCGCGAAGCTCGCAGAAGTGCGTGGCAACGGCTTGGAGGGTTTGGCCGGGATGCTCGGCTTGCTCGGTACAGGCGAAGTCGATGGCGTAGGGCTGGGCTGCGACGGCGGGAACGGTGGTGGTGCCTGTTGTTCCGGTGGTTGCTGGACCGCACAAGCGCTTAACCCCATAACGACGCTGAGCAGGGTGATACGAGCGAATGCGGTCATGATTGCGTTTTCCTGTTATTTGTCCGGGCTGTCGATGGTCAGTGTTTGCGGCGCGGTGGTGCTGCTGGCCAGGGGCTGGCTGCGACCGATCCATTCGCCGGCGGTCGGTTTGCCGGCGCGGGAAATGCGCGCAACCAGTTGGACTTCAGGGAAGTTCGACAGTTTCAATTGCGGCATCATCGCGTCGGCATCACCCAGTTCGACGGTCACCGGCAGGTCGGCCACCGTCATGCGCTTGACCGCCAGCGGGGCCGGAGGACCGGAGATCGCACGGGCGAAGATGAACACGCTGTCGCCAGGCTGGACCTTGGTCTTGAGGTCCGCTGCCAGATCGACGCTGACCTTGAGCAACGCCGAGGCCTTGGCCGCCGGTGCCTGCGCAACCTTGCCGCCACTGGCCACCAGTTTCTCCGTGGCCCGGGCAATCCCGCCTTGCAGCGCCTCGCGGGACTTGTCTTGCGGCGGCAATTGCGCCAACAGGCGATTCCAGTAATCGATGGCGTCCTGATAACGCTCGCTTTCAAACGCGGCAATACCGAGCAGGCCAAGGCTGGTGACTTCTTTCGGATCGGTCTTGAGCGCTTCGTCGGTCAGGGCCTGGACCTTGTCCGACCACTTCTTGTCATCGGCGAAGTACTGGGCCTGGGCCCATTGGCCGAGCAGCTCGGGCTGACGACCGGCCAGGTTCACCGTGCGTTCGAACATCTTCGCCGCGTCCGCCGGGCGATCCTGAGCCATGTAGGTGCGACCGAGGAAGTACATGCCTTCGGCGGAATCCGGTTGTGCGGCAACCGCGCGCTCCAGGCGTTTGGTCATCTCTTCCATCGTCTGCGGCGCCTGGGCGAACTCGCGGGTCAGCTCAACCTTGTCGCTGGCGCCGTAATGCATGTACAGCCCCAGGCCCAGCACCGGCACCAGAACGGCCGCCAGCAATGGCAAGGGTTTGCCTAGGCGCGAGACCTGCGGCGCTTCAGCGCCTTCGGTGTCCGCCAGCAACTCACGGGCAGCTTCCGCGCGACCGGCGTCCATTTGCGCCGCATCGAGCACGCCCTCTTCCTGCTGAGTCTGCAACTCAGCCACGCGTTCCTGAAAAAGCGCGACGTTCAGGGCGGTACGATCCTCTTCGCGCTGGGCGCGACGGCTGCGCAGCACCGGGATCAACAGAAAACTCAGGGCCACCAGAAGCAGCAGACCTGCAGCGAGCCAGAAATCAATCATTCTTGGTTTTATCCAACAGGTGGTCGAGGCGCGAGCGCTCCTCGGCAGACAGCGAGCCCGAGGTGCCGGCGCGTTGCACGCGACGACGGCGGACGATCACCGCGATGATCACGACACCGCCCAGCAACAGACCGGCGGGGCCGAACCAGAGCAAAGCGGTCTTGGCATTCAGGGCCGGTTTGTAGCGGACGAAATCACCGTAGCGATCGACCATGAAGTCGATGATCTGCTGGTTGTCCTTGCCCTCGCCCAGCATGCGGAAAATCTCTTTGCGCAGGTCGGCGGCAATCGGTGCGTTGGAATCGGCGATGTCCTGATTCTGGCACTTGGGGCAACGCAGCTCCTTGGTCAGCTCGCGGAAACGTTCGCGGTCACCTTCCTTGGCGAACTCGTAAGTGTCGATGGCCGCGTGGGCCACGCCCGCCAGGCTCAAGCCCAGGACAACGGCAGCAATCCAGCGCTTCATGGCTTGGCCTCGTCGACCAAGGCCTGGTACTTGGCCGCCAGTTTTTCGCGCCAGACCTGTTCGTCGATCACGCCGACGAACTTGTCACGGATGATGCCCCTGGCGTCGATGAAGAAGGTTTCCGGCGCGCCGTACACGCCGAGGTTCAGGCCCAGCGAGCCTTCGTCGTCACGAATGTCCAGTACATACGGATTGTGGAAGTCCGTCAGCCACTTCAAGGCATCGGCGTTGGTGTCCTTGTAGTTGATGCCGTAGATGACCACGCCCTGCTGGGCCAGCTTGTTCAACACCGGGTGCTCGACCCGGCAGGAAATGCACCAGGTGCCCCAGACGTTGACCAGCGCCGGTTTGCCCAGAATGTCAGCCTTGGTCAGGGCCTTGTCGCCCTGCACCGTCGGCAGGGAAAACTCCGGGAACGGCTTGTTGATCATGGCCGAAGGCAGCTCGGCCGGATCCAGGTACAACCCACGGTAAAGGAATACAGCAACCACCAGAAAAATCGCCAGTGGCAACAACATCAACCAACGCTTCATGCAGTGGCTCCCGACATGCCCAGTGCTTCGCGCACGCGGCTTTTGACCTTGACCCGATAACGCCGATCCAGCGCCGCCAGCAATCCACCGAAACCTGTCAGCAAACCACCGAACCAGATCCAGCGCACAAACGGTTTGACGTGCACGCGCACAGCCCAGGCGCCGTTACCCAAGGGTTCACCGAGGGCGACGTAGAGGTCGCGGGTGAATCCGGCGTCGATGCCCGCTTCGGTCATCACCGAGTTCTGCACGGTGTACAGGCGTTTTTCCGGGTGCAGCACGCTGACTTCCTTGCCGTTGCGGATCACCCGGACGGTGCCCTTGTCGGACGTGAAGTTCGGGCCTTCGAAGTGCTTGGCACCTTCGAAGATGAAGTGATAACCGGCCAGGTCCATGGACTCGCCCGGCGCCAGACGCAGGTCACGCTCGGCACTGTTCTGGCTCGACAGCACGACACCCAGCGCACACACGGCGATGCCCAGGTGCGCAACCTGCATGCCCCAGTAACTGCGGGTCAGGGTCGGCAGGCCCTTGATCAGGCCTTTGTGGCGGGTCTTGTCGAAGATGTCTCGCACACCGGCCAACAGCACCCAGGCAGCGAGCATGAAGGTTGCGAGCACCGCCCAGTTGAAATCGCCGTAGGCGACGCCGGCCACTACTGCCAGCGCGGCGCTGCCGAGCAAGACCGGGGTGAGCATGCTCACCAGCCATTTCACCGGGGTGTCTTTCCAGCGCACGATCACGCCGACCGCCATCACCATCATCAGCAACGCCATCAACGGAATGAACAGCGCGTTGAAGTACGGCGGGCCGACGGACAGCTTGGCGCCGGTCATGGCGTCCAGAATCAGCGGGTACAAGGTACCGAGCAGGATCATCGAGGCCGCGACCACCAGCACCAGGTTGTTGCCCAGCAGCAAGGTTTCCCGGGACCAGAGGTTGAAGCCGACCTGGCTCTTGACCACCGGCGCGCGCAGGGCGAACAGCGTCAACGAACCACCGACCACGAACAGCAGGAAAATCAGGATGAACACCCCGCGCTCCGGATCGGAGGCAAAGGCGTGCACCGAGGTCAGCACGCCGGAACGCACGAGGAAAGTACCGAGCAGACTCAAGGAGAATGCGGCGATGGCCAACAACACGGTCCAGCTCTTGAACACGCCACGCTTTTCCGTGACCGCCAACGAGTGAATCAGTGCAGTGCCCACCAGCCATGGCATGAACGAGGCGTTTTCCACCGGGTCCCAGAACCACCAGCCGCCCCAGCCGAGCTCGTAGTACGCCCACCAAGAACCGAGGGTGATGCCGATGCCGAGGAACGCCCAGGCAACAATGGTCCACGGACGCGACCAACGCGCCCACGCGGCATCCAGGCGACCGCCCATCAGCGCGGCGATGGCGAAGGCGAAGGCCACCGAGAAACCGACGTAGCCCATGTACAGCATCGGCGGGTGAACGATCAGGCCGATGTCTTGCAGCAAGGGGTTGAGGTCGGCACCGTCGCTGGGCACTTGCGGCAGGATGCGCTTGAACGGGTTGGAGGTCATGATAAGGAACAGCAGGAAACCGGTGCTGATCATGCCCATCACCGCCAGCACGCGGGCCAGCATGACCTGTGGCAACTGCCGGGAGAATACCGACACCGCGAAGGTCCAGCCGCCGAGAATCAAGGCCCACAACAACAAGGAACCTTCGTGGGCACCCCACACGGCGCTGAACTTGTAGTACCACGGCAACGCGCTGTTGGAGTTGTTGGCCACGTAGGCCACGGAGAAGTCATCGACCATGAAGGCGTAGGTCAGGCAACCGAAGGCGAACAGCAGAAAGGTGAATTGCCCCCAGGCGGCCGGCTGGGCCAGGCTCATCCACAGGCGGTCACCGCGCCAGGCACCGAACAGCGGCACCACGGCCTGAGCCAGGGCGAAGCACAGGGCCAGGATCATCGCCAGGTGGCCAAGCTCGGGAATAAAGATGCCGGATGTCATGGATCAACCCTCCTTCGCGGGCGTTGGAGCCGATTGACCGCTGTCTTTCAACGCCTTGGTCACTTCCGGCGGCATGTACTTCTCATCGTGCTTGGCCAGCACTTCATCGGCCACCACCACGCCATCGGCATTGAGCTTGCCCAGAGCGACGATGCCCTGCCCTTCGCGGAACAGGTCCGGCAGGATGCCGCGATAAGTGATGGTCACGGATTTGTTGAAGTCGGTGACGACGAACTTCACGTCCAGGGAATCACTGGAACGCTCCAGCGAGCCCTTCTCGACCATGCCGCCGGCACGAATGCGCGTGTCTTGTGGGGCTTCACCGTTGGCGATCTGGGTCGGTGTGTAGAACAGATTGATGTTCTGCTGCAGGGCGCTCAGGGCCAGGCCGACGGCAGCGCCGACCCCGACCAGGATCGCGAAAATGATGATAAGACGCTTTTTGCGCAGCGGATTCACTTGCCGTTCTCCCGGCGCAAACGACGCGCCTCTTGTTGCAGATACCGCTTGCGGGCCAGGATCGGCGCCGCCACGTTGAGGACCAACACCGCCAGGCAGATGCCATAGGCTGACCAGACATACAGGCCATGATGACCCATGGCGATGAAGTCGCCGAATGAAGCAAAACTCATCGAGCGACCTCCAGGCTGTTTTCCACTTCGGCTTTGACCCAACTGGCCCGGGCTTCGCGCTTGAGCACTTCAAGGCGCATGCGCAGCAACAGGACCGCGCCGAAGAAACAGTAGAAACCCAGCGCCGTCAGCAGCAATGGCAGCCACATCTCGGCAGGCATCGCCGGTTTTTCGGTGAGGGTGAAGGTCGCGCCCTGGTGCAGGGTGTTCCACCACTCCACCGAGTATTTGATGATCGGGATGTTGATCACACCGACAATCGCCAGCACCGCGCAGGCCTTGGCCGCGCTGTCACGATTGCTGATGGCGTTGCCCAGCGCAATGAGACCGAAGTACAGGAACAGCAGGATAAGCATAGACGTAAGGCGTGCATCCCAGACCCACCACGAGCCCCAGGTCGGTTTGCCCCAGATCGCCCCGGTGACCAGCGCCACCGCGGTCATCCACGCGCCGATAGGCGCCGCGCATTGCAAGGCGACGTCGGCCAGTTTCATCTTCCACACGAGGCCGACGATACCGCACACGGCCAGCATCACGTAGATGGACTGCGCCAGCATGGCGGCCGGGACGTGGATATAGATGATGCGAAAGCTGTTGCCCTGCTGATAGTCCGGCGGCGCGAAGGCCAGGCCCCAGACCACGCCAACACTGATCAGCAGCAACGCCGCGACGCTCAGCCAGGGCAACATTTTGCCGCTGATGCCGTAAAACCATTTGGGCGAGCCGAGCTTGTGAAACCACGTCCAGTTCATACTGTTTCCATCACGGTTGCTCTTTGCTATGAAGAGCTTGGGTCTTTACTGATCAAAAAATGACCAGACCTCATTATTCGCCGACGCTGATCTTCAGGCCAGCAGCTATTGCAAAAGGTGTCAGGGTTATCGCCAGGGCGGTCAGGCTACCAAGCCACAACAGATAACCGGTCGCCGGCATCCCCTGCAAGGCAGCCTGCAAGGCGCCACTGCCAAGGATCAATACCGGGATGTACAGCGGCAGAATCAGCAGTGCCAGCAATAGGCCACCGCGCTTCAAGCCCACCGTCAGCGCCGCGCCCACCGCACCGAGCAGGCTCAGTACCGGTGTACCGAGCAACAACGAAAGCAGCAACACCGGCAGACAGGCGGCAGGCAAACCGAGCATCAGCGCCAGCAAGGGCGCGAGCAAAACCAGTGCCAAGCCGGAAAAAGCCCAGTGTGCCAGCACCTTGGCCAAAACCAGAAGAGCCAGGGGGTGCGGCGAAAGGACCCACTGTTCAAGGGATCCGTCTTCGAAATCACTGCGGAAAAGCCCGTCCAGCGAGAGCAGAACCGATAAAAGTGCCGCGACCCAGACCAGCCCCGGAGACAAGGTTTGCAACAATTGAGACTCGGGACCGACCGCCAGCGGGAACAGGGAAACGACGATGGCAAAGAACACCAGCGGATTGGCCAGTTCCGCCGGACGGCGGAACAGCAGACGAGCCTCGCGGGCGACCAACAGGCCGAAAACACTCATACGGCCCAGCTCCCCAGATCGATGTCGCGATAACCGGCCGGCATCCGGCTCAGCGTGTGATGAGTGGTCAACACCACCATGCCGCCACGTTCGCAGTGGCCGGCCAGATGAGATTCAAGCTGTGCCACGCCCTGCTTGTCGAGGGCGGTAAAGGGCTCATCGAGGATCCACAGCGGCGGACTGTCCAGATATAGACGTGCCAAGGCGACACGGCGCTGCTGGCCAGCAGACAAGGTATGACAGGGAACATCCTCGAATCCGCGCAGCCCGACCGCGGCCAGCGCCTGCCAGATCGCCTCATGGGTCGCCGGATGGTGCAAGGCACACAGCCAGCTCAGGTTCTCTTCCGGCGTCAGCAAATCCTTGATCCCGGCCGCGTGGCCGATCCACAGCAGGTTGCGCGCCAGTTCGCCGCGTTGCTCGTTCAGCGGCTGGCCGTTGAGCAGCACTTGACCGGCGGTCGGCTGCATCAGCCCCGAGAGCAGGCGAAGCAGGCTGGTCTTGCCACTGCCGTTGGGGCCGCTGATTTGTACCATTTCGCCACTGGCCAGTCGCAAATCGAGATTTTCGAAGAGCAGCCGAAGGTCTCGCTCACAGGCAAGGGCAACGGTTTGCAGGACAGGACTGGTCAAGGGTTCACGGGCCTTATACGGTTCAAGTCGGCACTGGCGCGGCCGTTAAAGAGATGCAGCATAGATGCAATGACGTCTTGTTCTAGAGAGCTGCGTCAAACAATTGCAAAATTTTCGCCATTTTTGGATACAACGGCGCGGCATTATACATGCCAGCCCTTACTCCAAAGAGTGGATTTTCCTCAGGTTGTGACCGCGTATGACAGGCGAAATGAACATCCTCCCGCTACCGCAAGCCCTCCCGGCGACTTCGCGCCCGCCGGTGGTCAGCGGTGAGTTGCTCAAGTTGCTGACGCCGGTGGAGGGGCTGATCAGCATCGGTCAAACCGCCCAGGCCGAAGTACTGTCGCTCAAGCAGGCGGATCAGACTTTCCAGATGCTGCTCAAGGTCACCCTCGACAGCGGCCGCCAGACCACGGTCCAGACCACCAGCAATCAACCGCTGGCCCAGGGCACCACCCTGGTCGTCAGCCAACCCTCGGCCGGCAGTCTGGCCGTGACGGTGCAACAGGCCATTGCCGCCAGCGTTGCCACCCTCACCCGCCTCGACACCGCGCAACTGCCCGTCGGCACCCTGCTGCAGGGCAAAGTGCTGACCTCGCAAGTGCTGCCGCAGGTGCCCGGCCAACCCATGGTGTTTCGCTCGATGGTGGGTCTGCTCAATACCGCACTGAGTGGCAGCACCCTGAGCATCGACAGTCCGCAACCCTTGCGCATCGGCACTTTGTTGAGCGCGCAGGTGCAGGACGCCCAGACCTTGAAGTTCGTACCGCTGAGCAGCCGTCAGGAACAACTGGCGGTGACCCGGCAACTGGTCGACCAGCAAAGCCGCCAGGGTTCGCTGGATGGCTTGCTCAAGCTCCTGCAAAACCTGCCGGCTTCGGACCAGACATCCGTTGAGCTGCGTAGCGCCGCGAGCAGGCTCCTCGCCGGCCTGCCGGATGTTCAACAATTGAGCACCCCCAAGGGCCTGGTCCAGGCCCTGGCCAGCAGCGGTGTGTTTCTCGAAAGCAAACTGCTGACCGGGCAAAACCCGACACTCGCACCGGACATGAAAGGTGACCTGCTGAAACTGGTTGCGCAATTGAGTCAGGGGTTGCCGGCCAACACCAGCCTCGGCGCGATCATCGCCGCCAATACCCTGGCCCAGGCCATGCCGAATTTTGTCCGCAACGCCCTGGGCATGCTCGGTCAGGTCAGTGCCAAACCATCACCGACCGGTTTCCCGCTGCCCGAACGCCTGTTGCAAAGCGCCGACGCGGAAAACGACCTCGAACACCTGCTGCACCTGGCCGCCGCCGCAGTTTCACGCCTGCAAAGCCATCAACTGTCGAGCCTGGAACAAACCGGTGTAACCGCCGACGGACGGCTGATGAGTACCTGGCAACTGGAAATCCCGATGCGCAATCTGCAGGACATCGTGCCATTGCAGGTCAAGTTCCAGCGCGAAGATGCGCCCGAAAAAGAACAGCCAAAGGAGCGCCGCGAAGAACGCGAGCCCAAACAACAGCTGTGGCGTGTGGAACTGGCCTTCGCCATGGAGCCTTTGGGGCCGCTGCAAATTCAGGCGCAACTGATCAAGGGCAGCCTCTCCAGCCAGCTCTGGGCAGAACGGCCTTACACCGCCAGCCTGATCGAAAGCAACCTGAGCGGGCTGCGTGACCGCTTACTCTCCGCCGGCCTGAACGTCGGCGACCTCGATTGCCACCTCGGCACGCCACCCCAAGGCCCGCAAACCCGCCTCGAACAACGCTGGGTCGACGAAACCGCATGAAAAACCCCAACGCCCCACGCCAGGCCATCGCTCTCAAATACGACGGCAGCCATGCTCCTACCCTCACGGCCAAAGGTGATGAGGAACTGGCGGAAGAAATTCTGAAGATTGCCCGCGATTATGAAGTGCCAATCTACGAAAACGCCGAGCTGGTGAAGCTGTTGGCGCGGATGGAGTTGGGGGACAGCATTCCGCAGGAACTTTATCTCACGATTGCCGAGATCATTGCGTTTGCCTGGAATCTGAAGGGCAAGTTTCCCGAGGGGCAGAATCCGGATGCTCCGAGGGTGGAGAAGGATGTCACCGAACGCGGGGATGATTATTGAATCTGCGATCTTTTGATCTATTCAGTTTTTGTGCAACTTACTCATCAACTCTGCCGGCGTCACGTCATCAGACCTGAAAATGCGCAAAAGCTTGAGACTGCGACCAATAATCAATCCATTGATAAGGCCAGCCCCCATTGCCGACCCTGCCGTCATCGGCAATTCATTGGCCAGTTCCGGATACATCGCTGCCTGATAGCCAAGGTAGTAACGCCATGCAAAGAAGCCCCAATACACCATCAGAACCTTGATTGTGCCAGGCAGAACCAGATGTTCCCCTTCGCGCTGCACATTGCTGTACGAGAAAAAGCGCAGTGCCAGCAACCATCCCGCCAATAACCCGATTACATAGGCCGAGAGTGGAACGACTACACCTTGGGAGAGATTCAGCGAAGCCAGGGACAGGGTCACGAATATCACTGGTGTGATCTGCAATGACCTTTTCGACACGTGATTCTTGAAGCTGGCAATGACACCGTAATAAGTCAAGATCAGAAAAACCGCATAAACCCACAGCGGTGTACCGCGCAAAATGTCGATCATAAGCCTCCTTGGCACTGCATATTTTGAACAAGATGATCAAACTACTGATGGCGGGTTGCGATCACAAGATAGCGGGATCTGAAAAAGCTATAGGCAGGAGACTACGACGGCGTAGTACCCGTCTGAGGATAGAGAGGAATGCGTCGGATCGCGGGGAAGACTACTGAAATTTCGAGGATGCCTTCGCTGGCAAGCCAGCTCCTACAGTTCGGTATCGGCGCGAACCTGTAGGAGCTGGCTTGCCAGCGAAAGCGACTTCAGCCAGATCGCAAAACTCAGTTCTTGTGAAGCTTACTCATCAACTCCGCCTCAGCCTGGGTCAAGCCGCAGGACTGAGTCAGTTCGTCGACGCTGGCGCCCATCCCGACCAGCCGCGCTGCCTGGGCAAACGACAGGCTTGAAGGATCACGCTGTTCCAGCTGGGCGAGTTTGTCCGGCAATGGCGCGACTGTCGCGCGAAGCTCATGCAGGTCTTCACCCATGCGCACGTTGCCGTTCTGGTAATCGTCGACGCGCTTGCCCAGGTCCTTGATGCGCTGATCTCGCTGCGCATCACCCTTGGCCTGTTGCGCGGCGATCTGCTTTTGACCGCGAATGTACGCCAGGAACATCGCCAGCGTGCCTGCCCAGAACAGGAACAGGACAATGACCGCAACCTCGAGAATCAATCAGATACTCTCCAGTTCCGACCATTCTTCTTCGCTCATCATCTTGTCGAGCTCGACCAGGATGAGCAGTTCGTTGTTCTTGTTGCACACGCCTTGAATGAACTTGGCGGACTCTTCGTTACCCACGTTCGGCGCGGTTTCGATTTCCGACTGACGCAGGTAAACCACTTCGGCCACGCTGTCGACCATGATCCCGACCACTTGCTTGTCGGCTTCGATGATGACGATACGGGTGTTGTCGCTGATCTCGGCATTCATCAGGCCGAAGCGCTGGCGGGTGTCGATCACGGTGACGACGTTGCCGCGCAGGTTGATGATGCCCAGCACGTAACTCGGGGCACCCGGGACCGGGGCGATTTCGGTGTAACGCAGGACTTCCTGGACGCGCATCACGTTGATGCCGTAGGTCTCGTTGTCCAGCTTGAAGGTGACCCATTGCAGGATCGGATCTTCGGAACCCTTTGCCGCCGTCGCCTTGTCATTCATACCCTGATCCCCTCAAGAAACCGCCCTGGCGGTGTTGTTCTGTTATGTAGTTTTGTGGGTCGGCTTGTGGCCGTCCATGTGCTTTGCGCCGCCGCTGGCGATCAACTCGGCCAGCGCGGAAACGTCGAGCAACGCACACATGTGTTCAATCACCGTGCCCGCCAGCCATGGCCGTTGACCACGGTGACTGCGCCACTTGATTTCGTTCGGATCCAGGCGCAACGAGCGGCTGACCTGATGCACCGCCAGCCCCCACTCGTAGCCCTGGACGGAAATGACGTATTGCAGACCCTGCTTGAAATCGTCGCGGTAACGGTCGGGCATGACCCAACGTGCGGTATCCAGCACTTTCAGGTTGCCCGACTGACTCGGCAAGATGCCGAGGAACCACTCCGGCTGACCGAACAACGGCGTCAGTTCATGACCGGCCAGGGAGTAAATCGAACCCAGGCACACCAGCGGCACCGCCAGGGTCAAACCGGCGACATCGAACAGCAGGCATTCGAAGGGTTCGGCAGCCCAGGACGGACGACCATCGGTTTCCACCGGTGGCGGCGTATTGCTTGACGGCAGATGCACTTCGACGACGGGAGGCACCAGCGCCTGAGGCACCTCGATAACCAGCGTCACCGGCGCTGCAGGCTCTTCAATGGTTGGAACCACCAGGGTTTGCAACAGCGGTGCAAGGGTCGACACCGCTGCCAGAACGGGCTCCAGCGCTTCGGCCAAGGCAACCTGAGCCTTGGCCACCGGTGCTACCGGCGTAACCAACGGCGCGGTGTTCTGTGCATCCCGGGCCTGCTCTTCGAGCACGGCGGCCTGGAACTCGTCCAGCACGGCTTGCTCTTCGATGACATTCACCGTTTCGACAACCTCGGCCAGCGCCTCGATCTCCGGCGCCATGTCCTCGGTTGCTTCTTGCAGCAGGTTGTCCAGATACGACTGCAACGCCAGTTGCGGGCGCGATGAGAGCTTCAATGGCCGATTCATCGGCATCCCCCTGTAGGAGCTGCCGCAGGCTGCGATCTTTTAGCGATATCAAGGGTGCCGCCAAGCAAGATCAAAAGATCGCAGCCTGCGGCAGCTCCTACAGGAATTGGGCTCATGTCACGCCACCTGCGGAACAAGTTGTGCCGCCAGCAGATGCTTGAGCAACGCACGGTAAGCGAGAACGCCACGGCTCTTGCCGTCGAATTGCGAAGGCGTTAGACCGGCCCGACTGGCATCGCGCAGGCGCGTGTCCACCGGGATGTAGCCTTGCCAGATTTCGTCGGGGAATTTGTCGCGCAGCACGCGCAACGTGCCGAGGGACGCCTGGGTCCTTCGGTCAAACAGCGTCGGTACGATGGTGAACGGCAACGCCTGTTTGCGCGAGCGGTTGATCATCGCCAGGGTGTTGACCATGCGCTCAAGGCCCTTGACCGCCAGGTGTTCGGTCTGCACCGGGATCACCAATTGCTGGCTCGCCGCCAAGGCATTGACCATCAGCACGCCGAGCAAGGGCGGGCTGTCGATCACCGCGTAATCGAAGTCCTGCCACAGTTGCGCCAGGCTCTTGGCAATCACCAGGCCCAAACCACTCTGCCCCGGCGACTGGCGCTCAAGGGTGGCCAGCGCGGTGCTGGAGGGCAACAGGGAGATGCGTTCGTCGCTGGTCGACAGCAGCAGTTGACCCGGCAGGCCTTGCGGCACGTTGCCCTTGTGCAGGAACAGGTTGTAGCTGCTGTGCTCCAGGGCGTCGGGATCGTAGCCGAAGTAGCTGGTCATCGAGCCGTGGGGGTCGAGATCGACCACGACCACGCGCTTGCCCGCCTCCGCCAGTAAACCGGCTAAAGCGATGGAGGAAGTGGTTTTACCGACACCACCCTTTTGATTGGCGACTGCCCAGACTCTCATTCGGATTGTTCCTCCCGGCCGAATGGATCGACCGAGAAATAGCTCATCGTGTTAATGCGGGTGACGGAGAATTGACGGCGCTCTCTCGTACCGGCGACTTGACCGGGGTCGGTGCAGTTTGTGTGCCAGCACGCTTCAATGCGGCATCCGGTTGCGCATGGGCGGTTCCGGTGCCGGTCAGGCTGCGGCGCACATCGAGGTTGCGCGACACCACCAGCACCACGCGACGGTTGCGGGCGCGGCCTTCAGCGGTGGCATTGTTGGCCATCGGCTGAAACTCGCCGTAGCCCACCGACGCCAGGCGACCGGGGTTCACCCCCTGCATCGCCAGCATGCGCACGATGCTGGCCGAGCGGGCCGAAGACAGTTCCCAGTTGGTCGGGTACTGCGCGGTGCGGATCGGTTGGTCGTCGGTGAAGCCTTCGACATGAATCGGGTTGTCGAATGGCTTCAGGATCGCCGCAACCTTGTCGATGATGTTGAACGCGATGTTGCTGGGCATGGCGTCGCCGCTGCCGAACAACAGGCTGGAATTGAGCTCGATCTCGACCCACAACTCGTTGCCGCGCACGGTCATCTGGTTGGAGCTGATCAGGTCACCGAACGCCGCACTGATGTCGTCGGCGATGCTTTTGAGCGGATCGCTGGCGCCGGCGACACCGGCATCGACCAGGTCACTGTCCTTGACCAGCGGCTTGGCCGGGGTCACGGTCTTCGGCCGCTCATCCCCGATCGGGATCGGCTTGAGCGAACGATCGGAATCGGTGAAGACGCCGATCAGCGCTTCGGAAATGACCTTGTACTTGCCTTCGTTGATCGAAGAGATCGAGTACATCACCACGAAAAAGGCGAACAGCAAGGTGATGAAGTCGGCGTAGGACACCAGCCAGCGTTCGTGGTTGACGTGTTCTTCATGCTGGCGACGACGTGCCATAGTCAGGGCCTGCTCACAGTAAATGATGCAGCGCGTTGGCGCTGTGATTGTGCCAGGCAAGGCGCGTGACGCCGAGAATGGCTTCTCCCTTCTCAAGTCGCGCAACGCAGCCTGGCGCAATCACAGCGCCAACCCGGAGGGCAGCGCCCTGCGAGCCGCAATACGTCGTTACTCGTCGTTCATTTGAAGCAACCAAACCTCTCTCCTCGTGCCTAGTCTTGCGGCTCGCAGGGCGCTGCGCGCTCCATCATTTACTGTGAGCAGGCCCTGCTACCCCCATCAATCCATGAAGCCCTGAAGCTTCAACTCAATGGAGCGAGGGTTTTCACCTTCGGCGATCGACAGCAGCCCTTCCAACAGCATTTCGCGATAACGCGACTGGCGCAGCGCGATGGATTTGAGTTTGGCGGCGATCGGCAGCAGCACCAGGTTGGCACTGGCCACGCCGTAGATGGTGGCGACGAAGGCCACGGCGATGCCGTTACCCAGTTGCGACGGATCGCCCAGGTTGCCCATGACGTGAATCAAGCCCATCACCGCACCGATGATGCCGATGGTCGGCGCATAGCCGCCCATGCTTTCGAAGACCTTGGCCGCTTCGACATCGCGGCTTTCCTGGGTGTAGAAATCCACTTCCAGAATGCTGCGGATCGCCTCCGGCTCGGCACCGTCAACCAGCAGTTGCAGGCCTTTGCGCGCGTAGTTGTCGGGCTCGGCGTCGGCGATACCTTCAAGGCCCAGCAGGCCTTCCTTGCGGGCGGTCAGGCTCCAGTTCACCACGCGGTCGATGCCACCGGCCAGGTCGACACGGGGCGGGAACAGGATCCAGGCAAGGATCTGCATGGCGCGCTTGAAGGCGCTCATCGGCGATTGCAGCAGCGCGGCGCCAATGGTGCCGCCGAGCACGATCAGCGCTGCCGGGCCGTTGGCCAGGGCGCCGAGATGACCGCCTTCAAGGTAGTTGCCGCCGATGATGGCGACGAAGGCCATGATGATGCCGATCAGGCTTAGAACATCCATCAGATGCAGGCCTCGACCAGGTGCTTGCCAATGTCGTCGAGGCTGTACACCGCGTCGGCGAGTTCAGCCTTGACGATGGCCATCGGCATGCCGTAGATCACGCAACTGGCTTCGTCCTGTGCCCAGATCGAACTGCCGCCCTGCTTGAGCAGGCGCGCGCCTTCACGGCCGTCGGCGCCCATGCCGGTCAGGACCACCGCCAGAACTTTGTCGCCGTAGGACTTGGCTGCCGAACCGAAGGTGATGTCCACGCACGGCTTGTAATTCAGACGCTCGTCACCCGGGAGGATTCTCACCGCGCCACGGCCGTCGATCATCATCTGCTTGCCACCCGGCGCCAGCAGCGCCAGGCCCGGCCGCAGGATGTCGCCATCCTCGGCTTCCTTGACGCTGATGCGGCAGAGCTTGTCCAGGCGCTCGGCGAAGGCCTTGGTGAAGGCGGCCGGCATGTGTTGGACCAGCACGATCGGGGCCGGGAAGCTGGCCGGCAATTGGGTCAACACCCGTTGCAGCGCAACCGGGCCGCCGGTGGACGTACCGATGGCCACCAGTTTGTAGGCTTTGCGTTTCGGCGCGGGCGACGACGCAGTGGCCGCATGCGTACGCGCAGGGATCGGTGCCGGTGCCGGACGCACGGGCGCGCTGCTGCCAAAACTGCCAACGCTGGAAGGCGCAGGCGTCGGGGCTGGTGCAGCGACAGGCGTCGGAGCGCTGTAGGCGCTGACTCGACGATTGCTGCGCGCAATGCTGAGGATCTTCTCGCACAGCAGTTGCTTGACCTTCTCGGGGTTGCGCGAGATGTCTTCGAAATTTTTCGGCAGGAAGTCCACCGCGCCGGCATCCAGCGCATCGAGGGTGACGCGGGCGCCTTCGTGGGTCAGCGAGGAGAACATCAAGACCGGGGTCGGGGAGCGTTGCATGATGTGCCGCACAGCGGTGATGCCGTCCATCATCGGCATCTCGTAGTCCATGGTGATCACGTCGGGCTTGAGGGCCAGCGCCTGATCGATCGCCTCTTTGCCGTTGGTCGCCGTGCCGACGACCTGGATATTGGAATCCGCTGAAAGAATTTCCGAGACGCGGCGGCGGAAAAACCCCGAATCGTCCACCACCAGGACTTTGACTGCCATAAACACTCCATTAGATGGAGCGAGGCCAGGCGCCCCGCTCCACCAGAATCAAATACGCCGTGTGGCGTAACGCTTGAGCATGCTCGGAACATCGAGAATCAGCGCGATGCGGCCGTCACCGGTGATGGTGGCGCCGGACATGCCCGGCGTTCCCTGGAGCATTTTGCCCAATGGCTTGATGACCACTTCTTCCTGGCCCACCAGTTGATCGACGACAAAGCCGATCCGCTGCGTGCCCACCGAAAGGATCACCACATGGCCTTCGCGCTGCTCTTCGTGAGCGGCGGAGCTGACCAGCCAGCGTTTGAGATAGAACAATGGCAGTGCCTTGTCCCGCACGATCACCACTTCCTGGCCGTCCACAACGTTGGTGGTCGACAGGTCGAGGTGGAAGATCTCGTTGACGTTCACCAGCGGGAACGCGAATGCCTGGTTGCCGAGCATGACCATCAGCGTCGGCATGATCGCCAGGGTCAGCGGCACCTTGATGACGATCTTCGAACCCTGGCCCTTGGTCGAGTAGATGTTGATCGAGCCGTTGAGCTGGGAAATCTTGGTTTTCACCACGTCCATGCCCACACCGCGACCCGATACGTCGGAGATCTCGGTCTTGGTCGAGAAACCCGGGGCGAAGATCAGGTTGTAGCATTCGGTGTCGCTCAGGCGGTCCGCCGCATCCTTGTCCATCACACCGCGCTTGACCGCGATTGAACGCAGGACGTTCGGGTCCATGCCTTTGCCGTCATCGGAAATCGACAGCAGGATGTGATCGCCTTCCTGCTCGGCCGCCAGGATGACCTTGCCGCCACGAGCCTTGCCCGAGGCTTCGCGTTCTTCCGGCGATTCGATGCCGTGGTCGACTGCGTTGCGCACCAAGTGGACCAACGGATCGGCCAGGGCCTCGACGAGGTTCTTGTCGAGGTCGGTTTCTTCGCCGACCAACTCCAGGTTGATCTCTTTCTTGAGCTGGCGAGCCAGGTCGCGAACCAGGCGCGGGAAACGCCCGAAGACTTTCTTGATCGGCTGCATCCGGGTCTTCATGACCGCGGTTTGCAGGTCGGCCGTGACCACGTCGAGGTTCGACACGGCCTTGGACATGGCTTCGTCGCCGCTGTTGAGGCCCAGGCGGACCAGGCGGTTACGCACCAGCACCAACTCGCCGACCATGTTCATGATCTCGTCGAGACGCGCGGTATCGACGCGCACGGTGGTCTCGGCTTCACAGGCCGGCTTTTCCGCCGGTGGAGCGGCCGGGGCGCGGGCGGCAGCAGGTGCAGCGGCAGCAGCCGGCGTTTCGGCTTTTGGCTCGGGTGCCTTGGCCACCGGTTTCGGTGCCGCAGCCTTCGCGGCCGGCGCGGCAACGGACGTGTTCGATCCGCTGGCAACCGTCGCCTTGCCGACTTCGCTGAACTTGCCTTTGCCGTGCAACTCATCGAGCAGCGATTCAAATTCGTGATCGCTGATCAGATCGCTGCCGGCCGCTGCAGCGGTTGGCGCGGCAGCAGCCGGTACGGAAGCAATGGCCGACTCCAGCGCATCGACAGCGAAGTTACCCTTGCCGTGCAGTTGGTCGAGCAGTGCTTCGAATTCGTCGTCAGTAATATCGGAGCTGTCGCCGGCCGCTTTCGGGGCCTCTGGCGCAGCTGGCGCCGGGACCACCGCGTCAACGGCGAACTGGCCCTTGCCGTGCAGTTGATCGAGCAACGACTCGAACTCGGCGTCGGTGATTTCATCGCTGACCGGCGCAGAAACAGCCGCCGGCGCCTCGGCCTGGGCCTTGACGGCGTTCAGCGAGTCCAGCAGTTGTTCGAATTCATTGTCGGTGATATCGCCCGATTCGCTTTCAGCCACAGACGCTTCGACCACGGCGGCGACAGGTGCAGCAGCCACCTCGTCAGCCGATTGCGGCTCGGCCAGACGGGCCAGCGCCGCGAGCAGTTCAGGTGTCGCAGCCGTGATCGGGCTGCGTTCGCGGACTTCGCTGAACATGCTGTTCACCGCGTCCAGCGCTTCGAGAACCACGTCCATCAGTTCCGAGTCGACGCGACGCTCACCCTTGCGCAGGATGTCGAACACGTTCTCGGCGATATGGCAGCACTCCACCAGCTCGTTGAGCTGGAGGAAGCCGGCGCCCCCTTTTACAGTGTGAAAACCGCGAAAAATTGCATTGAGCAAATCCGCATCATCCGGACGGCTTTCCAGCTCGACCAGTTGCTCGGACAGTTGCTCTAGAATCTCGCCGGCCTCAACCAGGAAATCCTGAAGGATCTCTTCATCGGCGCCGAAGCTCATTAAGGGGGTGCTCCTACAGGTCTAAAAACCCAAAAAACCTAAAATTCTAAAATTTAGAATCCCAGGCTGGATAGCAAATCGTCCACATCGTCCTGACCGGACACAACGTCTTCTCTTTTATCGGCATGAATCTGCGGACCTTCACCCTGAGAGAGATGTTTTTGTGGATCTTTTTCAGCAAGCATCGCTTCACGGTCATGTTCGATGCCCGCAAAGCGGTCTACCTGACTGGCCATCAGCACGAGCTTGAGCAGGTTGCTTTCGACTTCGGTGACCAGCTGGGTCACTCGCTTGATCACTTGCCCCGTGAGGTCCTGGTAATCCTGGGCGAGCAGGATGTCGTTGAGGTTGCCCGACACCGCGCGATTATACGTGCCGCTGCGCACCAGGAAGCCGTCGACCCGGCGGGCCAGTTCACGAAACTCTTCGGCGCCGACTTCGCGACGCATGAAGCGTCCCCAGTCCGTGCTCAAGGCCTGGGCTTCATCCGCCAGGCCATTGACCAGCGGCGTGGCACTTTCCACCAGGTCCATGGTGCGGTTGGCCGCAGCCTCGGTCAGCTTGACCACATAGCCCAGACGCTCAGTGGCGTCGGTGATCTGGGACACTTCTTCGGCTTGCGGCATGTGCGGGTCAATCTGGAAATTGACGATCGCGCTATGCAGTTCGCGAGTGAGCTTGCCCACTTCCTGATACAGGCCGCGGTCACGGGTCTGGTTGAGCTCATGGATCAATTGCACCGCGTCGCCGAACTTGCCTTTTTCAAGGCTCGCGACCAATTCGACGGCGTGTTTTTTCAGGGTCGACTCAAAGTCGCCCAATGAAGTTTCGTTATTGCCCATAGCTCCCCCGTGGCGCACTCATCAACCGATGCGTTCGAAAATCTTCTCGATTTTTTCTTTCAACGCCTGGGCCGTGAAGGGTTTGACCACATAGCCGTTAACGCCGGCCTGGGCCGCTTCGATGATCTGCTCGCGCTTGGCTTCAGCGGTCACCATCAGCACCGGCAGGTGCTTGAGCTTTTCATCGGCACGCACGTGGCGCAGCAGATCGATACCGGTCATGCCAGGCATGTTCCAGTCCGTTACCAGAAAGTCGATGCTTCCGCTGTTGAGCACCGGAATGGCGGTAGTGCCATCGTCGGCCTCGACGGTGTTGGTGAACCCAAGGTCACGCAGCAGGTTCTTGATGATCCGCCGCATCGTTGAGAAGTCATCAACGATGAGGATTTTCATGTTCTTGTCCAATTCGACCTCCAAGCAGTCTTAAACGCGCCCAGCACCTGGACGCGCCATTTCAATCAATCCGGCAAAGCACTCAATGACTGTCTGGAGCACAACAGATCGCGACCGGCGCAGTTCAACACCACACCGGCCTCGTTCGCAGTGTCCCCCACACTGCCTTCAGCGCGCTCGCCACTCCCCCAAACGCCCCCGCAAACGGGCCGCGCACTGGCTGTGTAACTGGCTGACCCGAGATTCGCTGACCCCCAGGACCTCACCGATTTCCTTGAGGTTCAACTCTTCGTCGTAGTACAGCGCCAACACCAGTCGCTCACGCTCCGGCAAATTGGCAATCGCCTCCGCCAGCGCAGCCTGGAAGCGTTCATCTTCCAGATCGCGTGACGGCTCGATATGAGCACTCGCGCCATCCTCGTGCAGACCTTCGTGTTCGCCGTCCTGCAACAGATCGTCGAAACTGAACAGCCGGCTGCCCAGGGTGTCGTTCAAAATCCCGTAGTAATCGTCGAGACTCAATTGGAGTTCGGCCGCAACTTCGTGATCTTTAGCGTCACGGCCGGTTTTCGCTTCAATCGAGCGAATGGCGTCGCTGACCATGCGCGTATTGCGGTGAACCGAACGTGGCGCCCAGTCCCCCTTGCGCACCTCATCGAGCATGGCGCCGCGGATTCGAATGCCCGCGTACGTCTCGAAACTGGCGCCTTTGCTGGCGTCATATTTGGTCGACACCTCAAGCAGGCCGATCATCCCGGCCTGGATCAGGTCTTCGACCTGGACACTGGCCGGCAGGCGCGCCAACAAGTGGTAGGCAATGCGTTTAACCAGCGGCGCGTAACGCTCGATCAGCTCGTACTGCGCATCACGCGCCGATTTTTTGTAGAGGTTGTAACCGCTTGCTGTCATAGAACCGGTCCTGCTGTCTGCTGCACGAGGCGCTCGACGAAAAACTCCAGGTGCCCGCGCGGGTTGGCAGGCAGCGGCCAGGTATCGACCTTCTGTGCGATCGCCTTGAATGCCAGCGAGCACTTGGAACGCGGGAACGCCTCGTAGACAGCGCGCTGCTTTTGCACGGCCTTGCGCACGCTTTCGTCGTAAGGCACAGCGCCGACGTATTGCAGGGCGACGTCGAGGAAGCGATCCGTGACCTTGGTCAACTTGGCGAACAGGTTGCGCCCTTCCTGCGGGCTCTGGGCCATGTTGGCCAGGACGCGGAAGCGGTTCATGCCGTAGTCACGGTTAAGCAATTTGATCAATGCGTAGGCGTCAGTGATCGAGGTCGGCTCGTCGCACACCACCAGCAGCACTTCCTGGGCTGCGCGAACGAAACTGACTACCGAGTCACCAATGCCCGCCGCGGTATCGATCACCAATACGTCGAGGTTGTCGCCGATATCGCTGAAGGCCTGGATCAGGCCGGCGTGTTGCGCGGGGCTCAGATGCACCATGCTCTGAGTGCCGGATGCGGCCGGAACGATACGGATGCCGCCGGGTCCCTGCAGCAGTACATCGCGCAGTTCGCAGCGGCCCTCGATCACGTCGGCCAGGGTACGTTTGGGTGTCAGGCCCAGCAGAACGTCGACGTTCGCCAGCCCCAGGTCGGCGTCCAACAGCATGACGCGCCGGCCAAGCTCAGCCAGAGCCAGGGACAAGTTCACTGACACATTAGTTTTCCCGACGCCACCTTTGCCGCCGGTCACCGCGATCACCTGTACGGGATGCATGCTGCCCATGTTATTTCTTTACCTTGTCTTGCATAGACGGAGGCCACATTACTGGCTGCGCGTTCACAAACGGAACAATGCATGGCAGACCATCGATGTAGGTACAAAAACTGTTCATTACTACCTTAGCCAACCTGCTTGGTTTGGCTGTGGTAAATATCAGCGAACATGTCAGCCATGGCTTCTTCGCTGGGTTCTTCCTGCATTTGCACGCTGACGGCGCGACTGACCAACTGATGACGGCGCGGCAGATGGAGATCATCCGGAATCCGCGGGCCATCGGTCAGGTAGGCCACCGGCAGCTCATGACTGACGGCCAGGCTCAACACCTCGCCCAGACTAGCCGTTTCATCCAGTTTAGTCAGGATGCAGCCCGCGAGCCCGCAACGCTTGTAACTATGATAGGCGGCGGTTAGAACCTGTTTCTGGCTGGTGGTTGCCAGGACCAGATAATTTTTTGAGCGAATGCCGCGACCGGCCAGGCTTTCGAGTTGCATGCGCAGGGCCGGATCGCTGGCCTGCAGGCCGGCGGTATCGATCAGCACCACGCGCTTGCGCAGCAAGGGTTCCAGCGCCTGCACCAGGGACTGGCCCGGATCGACGTGGGTCACCGACACATTGAGAATGCGCCCCAGGGTCTTGAGCTGCTCCTGGGCACCGATGCGGAAGCTGTCCATGCTCACCAGCGCAATGTTCTGCGCGCCGTACTTGAGCACGTAACGGGCCGCCAGCTTGGCCAGGGTGGTGGTCTTGCCCATGCCGGCAGGGCCGACCATGGCGATCACACCGCCCTCCTCCAGCGGCTCGACTTCGGGGGTAACGATCATGCGCGCCAGGTGCGCCAGCAACATGCGCCAGGCCTGACGAGGTTCTTCGATTTCGCTGATCAGCGCCAACAGGTCGCGCGACAGCGGGCCTGACAGGCCAATGCGTTGCAGGCGACGCCAGAGGTTGGCCTGGTCCGGACGGCTGCCCTGCAGCTGATTCCAGGCCAGGGAGCCCAGCTGGACTTCCATGAGTTCGCGCAGGCTGTTGAGTTCGAAACGCATCGAGTCGAACGCGCGCGGGTCCACGCCAGTGGAGGCTGGTGCAGCGGCCGGTGCGGGGCGACGGGGTTCGGCGTAGGTCGGCTCGATCAACGGCTCGGCTGCGGTGAGCGGCAAGCCGGCGAACAACTGGCGATTGGTCGCATTATCGCTCTCGCCGACGCCACGCAGGCTCAGTTCGGCCTGGGCAGTGACGATCCGCGACTGAGTCTTGCGCAGCTCGTCTTCGAGTTCCATGTTCGGAACCCGCGGCGCCAGCGCCGACAACTTGTAATCCAGCGCTGCCGTCAGCTCGACACCCCCGGCGATCCGGCGGTTGCCAATGATGGCGGCATCAGCGCCCAGCTCATCGCGAACCAGCTTCATGGCCTGACGCATATCGGCGGCGAAAAAACGCTTAACTTGCATAAACCACTACCTCAGCCGTTGGGCCCTACTGTCGCAACGATGGTCACTTGCTTGTTGTCAGGGATTTCCTGGTAAGCCAACACGTGCAAACCCGGGACTGCGAGCCGGCCGAATCGCGAGAGCATCGCGCGAACCGGACCGGCCACCAGCAGAATCACCGGCTGACCTTGCATCTCCTGGCGCTGCGCTGCGTCGATCAACGAACGTTGCAGCTTCTCAGCCATGCTTGGCTCCAGCAGAACGCCCTCTTCCGAGCCTTGCCCGGCCTTTTGCAGACTATTGAGCAATATCTGTTCCAACCTTGGCTCCAGCGTGATGACTGGCAGCTCCGACTCAGTGCCTACAATGCTTTGCACGATTGCACGGGATACGCCAACACGCACGGCAGCCACCAGCGCGGCGGTATCTTGACTCTTGGCGGCATTGTTGGCGATGGCCTCGGCAATGCTGCGGATATCGCGCACCGGCACTTGTTCGGCCAACAGCGCTTGCAGCACCTTGAGCAGCTGCGACAGCGAAACCACGCCCGGCACCAGCTCCTCGGCCAGTTTCGGCGAGCTTTTGCCCAGCAATTGCATGAGCTGCTGCACTTCTTCGTGACCGATCAGTTCACTGGAATGCTTGTAGAGAATCTGGTTCAAGTGGGTAGCCACTACGGTACTGGCATCGACCACCGTATAACCGAGGGATTGCGCCTGGGCGCGCTGGCTGATTTCAATCCAGACCGCCTCCAGACCGAAAGCCGGATCTTTGGCGGTAATGCCGTTGAGCGTGCCGTAGACCTGTCCCGGGTTGATCGCCAGTTCGCGATCCGGGTAAATCTCTGCTTCGGCCAGGATTACCCCCATGAGGGTCAGGCGATAGGCACTGGGCGCCAGGTCGAGGTTGTCGCGGATATGCACGGTCGGCATCAGGAAGCCCAGGTCCTGGGACAGCTTCTTGCGCACCCCCTTGATCCGCGCAAGCAACTGGCCACCCTGGTTGCGGTCCACCAGCGGAATCAGGCGATAACCCACTTCAAGGCCGATCATGTCGATGGGCGTCACGTCATCCCAGCCAAGCTCCTTGGTTTCCTGGGCGCGGGCAGGCGACGGCAGCAACTCCTGCTGGCGCTTGACCTCTTGCAGGGCCTGCACCTTGGCGACGTTCTGCTTTTTCCAGAACAGGTAAGCGCCACCGGCCGCCAGGGCCGCCATGCTCAGGAACGAGAAGTGCGGCATGCCGGGCACCAGGCCCATGACCGCCATCAAGCCTGCCGCCACCGCCAGCGCCTTGGGCGAGGCGAACATCTGGCGATTGATTTGCTTGCCCATGTCTTCCGAACCGGAAGCACGGGTCACCATGATCGCGGCGGCTGTCGATAACAGCAGTGATGGCAATTGCGCCACCAAACCGTCACCGATGGTCAACAGCGCATACACCTTGCCGGCGTCGGCGAAGTTCATGTTGTGCTGGAAGATACCGACCGCCATGCCGCCGATCAGGTTGATGAACAGGATCAACAGGCCGGCGATGGCGTCACCACGGACGAATTTGCTGGCACCGTCCATGGAGCCGTAGAACTCGGCTTCCTGGGCCACTTCCGAACGGCGGGCTTTGGCCTGGGCCTGATCGATCAGGCCGGCGTTGAGGTCGGCGTCGATCGCCATTTGCTTGCCGGGCATCGCATCGAGGGTGAAACGCGCGCTCACCTCGGAAATCCGCCCCGCGCCCTTGGTCACCACGACGAAGTTGATGATCATCAAGATCGCGAAGACCACGATACCGACCACGTAGTTACCGCCGATCACCACCTCGCCGAACGCCTGGATCACCTTGCCGGCCGCCGCATGACCGTCCTGACCGTGGAGCATCACCACCCGCGTGGAGGCCACGTTCAACGCCAGGCGCAACAGCGTCGCCACCAGCAGAATGGTCGGGAACACCGCGAAATCCAGCGGCCGCAAGGCGTAGACGCACACCAGCAGCACGACGATGGACAGGGCAATGTTGAAGGTGAAGAACACGTCCAGCAGGAACGGCGGCACCGGCAACATCATCATCGCCAGCATGACCAGCAACAACAGCGGCACGCCCAGATTGCCTCGACTGAGGTCGGCAATGTTGCTGCGGGCACTGTTGATTAACTGAGAGCGATCCACCGATTTTCCCCGTTCCTTTAAAGCAAACTTTTGACGCCCGAAGCAGGCGCAGAGCGGCTACTGCAAGAAGCTTTCCAACTTTTGCAAGGGATTGGGATAGAGAGTTTCATTGCGCAATTCGATTGCCTGGACGGGCCTCTTCGCTGGCAAGCCAGCTCCTACAGGGTTATCGCCAAACCTGTAGGAGCTGGCTTGCCAGCGAAGAGGTCGGCAGAGACAACGCGAAATCAGGAATCGCGGCGCAGATCCGGCGGAATCGGCAGGTCATCCTTGAGCGGATCCGGTCGCTTGCCCTTGCCCGCCCGGTACTGTCGAATCTGATAAACGTAAGCCAGCACCTGCGCGACCGCCAGGTACAGCCCGCCGGGAATTTCCTGCTCAAGCTCGGTGGAGTAGTAGATCGAGCGCGCCAGCGCCGGCGACTCCAGCAGCAGGATCTCGTTGGCCGCCGCGATCTCACGGATCTTCAGGGCCAGGAAGTCGCTGCCCTTGGCCAGCAATACCGGCGCATTACCCTTTTCCGGGTCGTACTTGAGGGCCACGGCGTAGTGCGTCGGGTTGGTGATGACCACGTCAGCCTCGGGAATGGCGGCCATCATCCGGCGCTGGGACATCTCGCGCTGCAGCTGTCGAATCCGCTGCTTGACCTCCGGCCGCCCCTCTTGATCCTTGTGCTCGTCACGCACTTCCTGCTTGGTCATCAGCAGTTTCTTGTGGCTTTCCCAGAGCTGCACCGGCACATCCACCACAGCGATCAGGATCAGCCCGCACGCCATCCACAAGGTGCTCCAGCCCACCACTTGCAGGCTGTGAATGATCGCCCTGTCCAAGGGCTCATGGGCGATGCGCAGCAGGTCATCGATGTCCGATGACAACACCGCCAGCGCCACGAACAGGATGATGATGAACTTGGCCAAAGCCTTGAGCAGTTCGATCAGCGACTTGGTCGAGAACATGCGCTTGAGGCCGGGACCGGGGTTCAAGCGGCTGAATTTGGGCGCCATGGAACTCGCCGCGAACAGCCAGCCACCCAGGGAAATCGGACCGATGATGGCGGCCAGCACCAAGGTGATCATCACGGGCTGGATCGACCACAGGGCAATTTGCCCCGAGCGCATCAGGTAGGTGGCCATGGAGCGCTGATCCAGAATCACTTCCCGCGGCAGCGAGAAATTGATGCGCATCAGCTCCATCATGTCCTGCGCCATGGCGCCGCCAAAAATCAGCAGCGCCGAGGCACCGACCAGCATGATCGCCAGGGTGTTGAGTTCCTTGGACCGGGCTACCTCACCCTTTTCACGGGAGTCCTGCTTGCGCTTCTCCGTGGGGTCTTCTGTTTTGTCCTGACCGCTTTCGCTCTCAGCCATGACTCAGCTCGCCCGCGCCATTTCGCGTAATAACTGCAAGGCCTCGGAGGCCAGCGGTTGATACTGGTTGAGAATGTCCGCCAGCCCGACCCAGACGATGAACAGCCCAAGCACCAGGATCAGCGGGAAGCCGACCGAGAAAATATTGAGTTGCGGCGCCGCCCGGGTCATGACGCCAAACGCGATGTTGACCACCAGCAGCGCGGTGATCGCCGGCAGCACCAGCAACAACGCCGAACCGAGCACCCAGCCGAGCTTGCCGGCCAGTTCCCAGTAGTGATTGACCATCAAGCCGCCACCCACCGGCAACGTGGTGAAACTCTCGGTGAGGATCTCGAACACCACCAGATGACCGTTCATGGACAGGAACAGCAGCGTCACCAGCATGGTGAAAAACTGCCCGATCACCGCCGTCGATACGCCGTTGGCCGGGTCGATCATGGAGGCGAAGCCCATGCCCATCTGGATGGCGACGATCTGCCCGGCCACCACAAAGGCCTGAAAGAACAGCTGCAAGGAGAAGCCCATCACCGCACCGATGAGAATCTGCTCGGCAATCAGCAACAGCCCGCTCAGATCCAGGGCATTCACCGGCGGCATCGGCGGCAGGCCCGGCGCGATGACCACGGTAATGGCCAAGGCGAAATACAGGCGAATGCGCCGCGGCAGCAAGGTCGTGCCGAACACCGGCATGACCATCAGCAAGGAGCCGACGCGAAACAGCGGCAACATGAACGTCGCCACCCAAGTGCTGATCTGCGTATCGGTCAGCGCAAGCAGTGACATGGTTTAGCCGATGACCTGAGGAATGCTGCCGTACAACTGCAGGATGTAATCCATGAAGGTCTGCACCATCCATGGACCGCCGACGATCAGCGTCACCAGCATCACCAGCAGGCGCGGCAGGAAGCTCAGGGTCTGTTCGTTGATCTGGGTGGCTGCCTGGAACATCGCCACCAGCAAGCCCACCAGCAAACTTGGAATCACCAGGATCGCCACCATCATGGTGGTCAGCCACAGTGCTTCGCGAAAGATGTCGACTGCGACTTCTGGCGTCATGGCGAGACACCGCCGAAGCTGCTGGCCAGCGTGCCGATGATCAGCGCCCAGCCATCCACCAGCACGAACAACATGATCTTGAACGGCAGGGAAATGATCAGCGGCGAGAGCATCATCATCCCCATGGCCATCAACACACTGGCCACGACCAGGTCGATGATCAGGAACGGAATGAAGATCATGAAGCCGATCTGGAACGCCGTTTTCAGCTCGGAGGTCACGAAGGCCGGTACCAGGATGGTCAGCGGCGCCTGATCCGGCGTCGCGATGTCAGTGCGCTTGGACAGGCGCATGAACAGCTCCAGATCGCTGGTGCGGGTCTGGGCGAGCATGAAGTTCTTGATCGGCACCTGCGCCTTGGCGACCGCATCCTGGGCCGTCAGTTTTTCCGCCAGATACGGCTGCAAGGCGTCCTGGTTCACCCGGTCGAATACTGGCGCCATGATGAACAGGGTCAGGAACAGCGCCATGCCGGTAAGGATCTGATTCGACGGTGTCTGCTGCAAGCCCAGGGCCTGGCGCAGGATCGAGAAGACAATGATGATCCGGGTGAAACTGGTCATCAGCATGACAAACGCCGGGATAAAGCTCAGCGCGGTCATGATCAGCAGGATTTGCAGGCTGACCGAGTACTCCTGCGCCCCCTGCGCATTGGTGCCCAGGGTGATGGCCGGGATCGACAGCGGATCGGCGCCGAATGCCAGTGGCGCGGCCAGCATCAGGGCCAGCGTCAAGACGATGCGTAGCGCACCCATTACTTCTTATCCTTCTGATCTTTACCCAGCATCTCCAACAGGCGCTGGGCAAATTCCGGCGTCGGCTTCTCGGTACTCGGCACTTGCACCGGCTCCTTGAGCACATGCAGCGCAGCAATGTTGCCTGGGCTCAGGCCGAGCAGAATCTGCTCGTTGCCGACCTGCACCAGCATCAGCCGGTCGCGCGGCCCCAGCGCGCGGGAGCCGACAATCTCGATCACCTGCCCCTTGCCGGCCGGACCGGCCTGCTGGACCCGACGCAGCAACCAGGCGAGGAGAAAGATCAGCCCCAGCACCAGCAGCAAGCCGAACACCAGTTGCGTCAGTTGCCCAGCCACACCACTGCTCACCGCCGGCGCAGCAGCCGTGGTCGCCGTTGCGACCGGTTCGGCCGCCAGCACGCTGAACGGCATCGCCAGCAGCGATCCCAGCAAAGCTCCCAGAACCTTTTTCACTCAGCGCAGCTTCTTGATGCGTTCGCTTGGGCTGATCACGTCCGTCAGGCGGATGCCGAACTTCTCGTTGACCACCACCACTTCGCCGTGGGCGATGAGCGTGCCGTTGACCAGCACGTCCAGCGGCTCGCCAGCCAGGCGATCGAGCTCGATCACCGAACCCTGGTTCAGTTGCAGCAGGTTGCGGATGTTGATGTCGGTGCTGCCCACTTCCATGGAAATCGACACCGGGATATCGAGGATCACGTCCAGGTTCGGGCCTTCGAGGCTGACCGGGTCGTTGTTTTTCGGCACGCTGCCGAACTCTTCCATTGGCAGGCGGTTGGACGCGGAGCTGCCGGAGTCAGCGGCCAGCAAAGCGTCGATGTCGGCCTGCCCGGCATCGCCGGTTTCTTCCAGGGCCGCAGCCCATTCATCGGCCAGTGCCTGATCGTCCTGCATGTTCATATTGTCAGTGTCCTCGGCGAACAAAAATTCAGAATTCGGTTAATCGCGAATGGGTACGAGCGCCGGTCAACGGCGCTCGATCGGCTCGATCACTTGCAACGCCAGGTTGCCCTTGTGCGAGCCCATCTTGACCTTGAAGGCCGGCACGCCGTTGGCGCGCATGATCATTTCTTCCGGCATCTCGACCGGGATCACATCCCCCGGTTGCATGTGCAGGATGTCGCGCAGGCGCAACTGACGACGGGCCACCGTGGCACCGATCGGCACGTCGACGTCCAGCACGTCCTGGCGCAGGGCGTTGACCCAGCGCTCGTCCTGGTCGTCGAGGTCCGACTGGAAGCCGGCGTCGAGCATTTCGCGCACCGGCTCGATCATCGAGTACGGCATGGTCACGTGCAGGTCGCCGCCACCGCCATCGAGTTCGATGTGGAAGGTCGACACCACAATGGCCTCGCTCGGGCCGACGATGTTGGCCATGGCCGGGTTCACTTCCGAGTTGATGTACTCGAAGTTGACTTCCATGATCGCCTGCCAGGCTTCCTTCAAATCGACGAACGCCTGCTCCAGCACCATGCGCACCACACGCAGTTCGGTCGGGGTGAATTCACGCCCTTCGATCTTGGCGTGCCGGCCGTCACCGCCGAAGAAGTTGTCCACCAGCTTGAACACCAGCTTGGCGTCGAGGATGAACAGCGCGGTGCCGCGCAGGGGTTTGATCTTGACCAGGTTGAGACTGGTCGGCACATACAGCGAGTGCACGTATTCGCCGAACTTCATCACCTGCACGCCGCCGACCGCCACGTCCGCCGAGCGACGCAGCATGTTGAACATGCTGATGCGGGTATAGCGGGCAAAACGCTCGTTGATCATTTCCAGGGTCGGCATGCGTCCACGGACGATGCGATCCTGGCTGGTCAGGTCATAGCTTTTGACGGTGCCGGGTTCGGCAGCGTTTTCGGTCTGTACCAGACCATCGTCGACGCCATGCAACAGCGCGTCGATCTCATCCTGGGACAGCAGGTCCTGCACGGCCATGTCGTGTTCCTACTGCAGTACGAAATTAGTGAAAAGCAACTGTTCGATCACCACTTTGCCGAGCTCTTTCTGCGCCACTTCCTGGACGCTGGCGGTGGCTTTCTGCCGCAGCATTTCCTGTCCGACCGGCGAGGCGAGGGTCGCGAAGTCCTGCCCGGAAAACAGCATGACCAGGTTATTGCGGATCACCGGCATGTGGACCTTGAGCGCATCCAGGTCTGCCTGGTTGCGCGCGAGCATGGTGATGCTCACTTGCATGTAGCGCTGGCGACCGTTCTGGTTGAAGTTGGCGACGAAAGCCGGCGCCATCGACTCGAAAATCGCTGGCTGTTTGCCGATGGCAACGGTTTCCACCACGGCGGCGGCAGGCTTGCTCTGAGCGCTGTGCATGAAGTACCAGGTCGCCCCCACGGACACACCGATCGCCAGCAGCAGGGCCACCACGATCACGATAATCAGCTTGAGTTTGCCTTTGGTTGCGGGGTCTTTTACTGCTGCGTCGCTCTTCGCCATGCCAATAATCCGTCACTATTCGGGTTTTCACAGTCGCACGGCAAGGCAAGAGCAAGTGTTATGCCATGTAGGAGCGAGCCTGCTCGCGAAAGACGTGAGAGCGCCGCGTTTATTCAGATGGCCCTCGTCATCGTTTAACTCCATCGCGAGCAGGCTCGCTCCTACAGAGGGTTCGTTCCCATGCCATGGGAACGATTGGAGTGATGGCTTTGATCAGGCGTAGTAATCGACCACACTGGAGCCGATCACGCGGGTGGTATTGGCAGCCACTTCAGCGACGCCCGGGGCCACGTCGTCATCCATTGAATCGAGGCGACCGCCGCTGGCATTGGTCCGCCCGCTCTGGCTTTGCCGGGCCTGTTCCTGCCCTTGCTGCGAACCACGGGACTGGTCCGAAACGTTGACATCGACCTGCCCCATGCCCTGTTGCGCGAACATATCGCGCAAGCGATGGACCTGGCCATCCAGCGCCTCACGGACACCCGGATGCGCACTCATGAACGTAACCTGGGTCTGTTGATCGGGAACCATGTTCACCCGAATGTCCAGACGCCCGAGTTCAGCGGGCTGCAACTGGATGTCCGCCGCCTTGAGATTAGCGCTGGACAGGTACATGACCCGGTTCACCACCTCTTCGGTCCACCCGCTCTGATGCATGGCGATCGGCTGGTTCACCGGCAAGGCATTGGCGGTCTTCGGTGTGGCCGCCTGGGTCAGCGCGGCCAGACGGTTGGCGAAATCATCGACACGGGTGTCGCTGCTGGCGGACTTGAGATCCTTCAGGCCGTCATCGAGCAACCCGCTGAAAGCCTTGTCGTCGCCTTGACCGGTGCTGTTCTTGTCGGCCTGAACATCCAGCAGGGTCGCCATGCCGGCGGCAAAGTTTTGCGCCGATGTCAGCTCACCGTCAGTCTGGGCTTGAGTCTGTGTCGGTGCAGTCTTGGGCTGCGCCTGGCTGGAAGCCGATACGTGACCGCTCTGCTCCATTGCCAGGCGCACCGCTGGCAAGGCGTCGAGCGGATCGGTCTCGGGATCGAAATCGCCGTCAGTGCCGGTCGGCGCTGGAGCGTTTGTCGCCATGATCGCCGCCGCAACCGGCGCTTCAGCCGCTGGCTGCGCCGCATCGGCCACGGCAGGCGTTGTCGGTGCCGACGCAGGCGCAGGCGCTACTGGCTGTATGACTTGCAGCAGTGAGGGATCAAGCGCCGGATCGAGCGGTGCGGTATCGACGACCGGAGCACGGTCGACATCTGACGCCTCATTGTCGGCGGTCTTGTCGTCAGCCTGCACCGGCGTATCGGAAGGCAAGGATTTGCCGCCATCGGCAACCACCGGCTCCCCGGCGGCAGACTTGTCGTCGCCAGCGTCTTTTTCTCCTGCGACATCGGAGCTTTTTTCGCGACTCGGCTTGACCGAGGCATCCGCCGACGCATTGGGCTTGTTCTGGGCCTGATTGGCATAGACATGAGCGAAGCTTGCGGCCTTGTCCCCAGGCTCAGCGGTCAGCGCCGGAGGATTGGCGCAGGCCGCTTGAATCTTGGCCTGCCTGGAGGCCTGAAGCAGAATATTGGGGGTAACGGGCATGAAACAGTCTCCGCTGCACGGGGCTCGTAAGTACAGTTGGACGAGTTAAGTGCAAAGGTCGAGCCAGTTTCACTCGAAGGAGACAAAATGCAGCGCATGCTCAGATTTTCGCTGGGCAACGCTGTCGTTCAGCTTCGTACAGAGGCCGGATAGCGGCGAATTCGCGGTCGATTTCGCCGACCAGTTCCTGAACGGCGGCACATGGCAAATCTTTGGCCCGCTGTTCAAGTTGATGGCAGAGCTCGGTCAGCCTGACTGCACCCATATTGCTGCTGCTGCCCTTGAAGCTATGGGCGGTTGCAACGAGCAGTGCAGTACTGTCAGTCGTTCGCAAGACGTTAATGCGCTCTTCGGAGTCCGCAAGAAAGATATCCAGCAAATCCGCATAGCCCTCTTCCATCACTTCCTGCAATGCACTCAGCACGCCGCGATCCACATGTTTGTCGTTTTTGTCGTTCATTTGCTCACTCCTTGATCAAGAATGCGCGGATTACTGCGCAGCCTTCCAGATAAACTCCACACGTGCACTTCGACCATCGTCGGTCCAGCGGGCATTACGCCCCAACTGGCGGATCAGACTGACTCCACGTCCCGACAGGCGGATGTCATCCACAGGTCTTTTCATCACCCGCTCGACATCGAAACCCTTGCCGCTGTCTTCGATGTGAATGGTCAGGCAACCGCCGTCGTCTGTTGGCGTCACCTGCAAATGCAACCGTACATAGCCTTCCTGGAGTTCGTCCAGACGGGTATTACGCTGCTGATAATAACGCGCAAAACCCGATGCATCGCGCTTGAGGCTCGAGTCCAGCCCCAGCACGCCATGCTCCAGCGCATTGGAATAGAGTTCCGCCAGCACACTGTAGAGCGCACCGCTCTGGCCCCGCAGACCATGCACCTCAAGCAGCAATTGCAACAGATAGGGCAAGGGGTTGAAACGCTTCAGTGTGGCGGCGCGAAACTCGAAACTCACCGACCAGTCCAGCGGGCACGACTGGCCGCTGTCGGAGTAGACCAACGCCGGCGGCGTGATCTGCGCCGGCTCCAGCAGGCTGATTTCGACCATGCTGACATCGTCGCGCGCTTCACCGCCAAACTGTCGCAGCGCATGCTCGATCTCTTCGAACAGCACATCCGGCTGGCGATTGGCGGCGAACACCTGCTGCAATCGCTGCACGCCAAACAACTGATCATTGGCGTCGCAGGTGTCGATCACCCCATCAGACAGGAGAAACACGCGATCCCCGAGCACCATGGGAAACACCTCGGTACGCTCATCGAAGGACTCCGGACTCAGCACCCCCAAAGGCAGGTGCCGCGCCGACAGAGGCGTTCGCTCGCCACTGGCAATGCAATGCAGATAACCGTCGGGCATGCCGCCGTTCCAGACCTCCACTGAACGACGCTGAAAACTCAGGCACAGCAACGTGGCACAGCAGAACATGTCCACCGGCAGAATGCGCTTGAGCTTGGCATTCATCTCGCGCAGGGTTTCCGCCAGGCCATAGCCCTTGGCGGTCATTCCGTAGAAGACTTCGGCCAGGGGCATGGCGCCCACCGCCGCCGGCAGACCGTGGCCGGTAAAGTCGCCCAGCAGCACGTGCATGTCGCCGGCCGGGGTGAACGCGGCCAGCAACAGATCGCCGTTGAACAGCGCATAGGGCGATTGCAGATAACGGATATTCGCAGCGGCATTCAGGCAGCCGGAGTGCGCCACCTTGTCGAAAACGGCCTTGGCCACGCGCTGTTCGTTGAGCAGGTAGTCGTGGTGCCGGGCAATCTGGTCACGCTGTTGCAGCACGGTGTCCTGCAAGCGCCGCAAGCGATCCATCGCCTTGATCTTGGCGGCGAGAATCACCTGGTTGTACGGCTTCGCCAGAAAGTCGTCACCGCCGACTTCCAGGCAACGGGCCAGGGCTTCGCTTTCGGACAACGAGGTGAGGAAGATGATCGGCACCAGGGTTTCCCCGGCCAGGGCCTTGATTTGCCGGGCCGCCTCGAAGCCGTCCATCACCGGCATCATCGCGTCCATCAATACCAGGTGTGGTTGCTGCTGGCGAAACGTGTCGACCGCTTCGGCACCGTTGGCCGCAGTCAGCACATCGTGCCCCAGGCGGCGCAGGATGCTCGACAGCAACAGGCGATCGGCGGCGCTGTCCTCGGCAATCAGGATCTTCAGCGGCTGCATGGCAATCAACTGATGTCGAACAGCTTGTCGAAGTTGGAGATGGCGAGGATTTTGCGCACGTCGGTATTGCTGTTGACGACGCGCACATCGGAGTCGTCGCCGCCGGCGTGATCGCGCAGCAACAGCAGCATGCCCAACGCAGAGCTGTCGAGGTAAGTGGCCTCTTTCAGGTCGACCACAACCGCCGATAGCTGTTTATCTTCGTAGGACTCACGAAACTCCTGATGCTTGGCGAAATCGAATCGTCCTTTGACTGATATCGTCAACTTTTGCCCATCAGGGGACACTTCGGCAACGACTGGCATTCAATGGCTTCCTTGTCTTTGGAGAACGTACGTGTAGAAGGTTTAGCACTTGGTGGGAATAGGAGCAAGATCAAAAGATCGCAGCCTGCGGCAGCTCCTACATGAGAATGCAATCCCCTGTAGGAGCTGCCGCAGGCTGCGATCTTCTAATACGGATCCTGACGCGGCAAGCGCTGGGACAACTCATCCAGCAGCTTCTGCTCGCGCTTGTCCTCCAGCCGTCGCGCCTCATCGGCATAGCGTTCGACCAATTTGCGCAAACCTTCGACCCGGGCAAACGCCTGCTGCCAGGTTTCCCGAGCCTTGTTCAGGTTGTTCTGATGCCAGGCCAGGCTTTGCCGCTGCTGGTCGATGGCCGTGCCCAATTGCGCGAGAAAGCCCTGATAGCCCAGCAGCCATTGGCCCGAGACGCCGCCGCTGCCGCGTACGATCCATTGTTCCTGATAGTCGAGACGGAAGGCTTCAAGGTCGGCGAGTTTGCTTTGTGCCAAACGCACTTGCCCCTGAAAGTGCCCCAGGCGCTGGACCGCGGTTTTCTCGGCCTTTTCGGCCATTTCCACCACCGGCGCCAGCCTTCCTGCCCGACTCAGGGCCATGATCGCTTAACCGCCCGCCGCGGGCGCGAAGATCGAGGCGAGATACGCTTCGCTTTCACCCAGGCTGATGCTGTCGTTGAGACCCTGACGCAGGTATTTGACCAATTGCGGCTGCAAGGAAATCGCCAGATCGGTCTCGCGGTCACCGCCAGCGACGTAGGCACCGACGCTGATCAGGTCGCGGCTCTGCTGATAACGCGACCACAACTGCTTGAAATACTGCGCACGGGCCATGTGTTCCGGCGACACCACCGCCGGCATCACCCGGCTGATGGACGCCTCGATATCAATGGCCGGGTAATGCCCTTCCTCGGCCAGGCGCCGGGACAGCACGATGTGCCCGTCGAGCACGCCCCGTGCCGAGTCGGCAATCGGGTCCTGTTGGTCATCGCCTTCGGACAGCACGGTGTAGAACGCGGTGATCGAACCACCGCCCTTCTCCGCATTACCGGCCCGCTCCACCAGTTTCGGCAGCTTGGCGAATACCGACGGCGGATAGCCCTTGGTCGCTGGCGGCTCGCCGATGGCCAGGGCGATTTCCCGTTGGGCCTGGGCAAAACGGGTCAGGGAGTCCATCAGCAACAGGACATTCTTGCCCTTGTCGCGGAAATACTCGGCGATGCGCGTGCAATACATCGCCGCGCGCAGACGCATCAGCGGCGCATCGTCCGCCGGGGACGCCACCACCACTGAACGCTTGAGCCCCTCTTCACCGAGGATGTGCTCGATGAACTCTTTAACTTCACGGCCTCGCTCACCGATCAGCCCGACGACGATGATGTCGGCCTCGGTGAAGCGCGTCATCATCCCCAGCAACACCGATTTACCGACACCGGTACCGGCAAACAGGCCCAGCCGCTGGCCGCGCCCGACCGTCAACATGCCGTTGATGCAACGGATGCCCACGTCCAGCGGTTCACTGATCGGTTCGCGCTTGAGCGGGTTGATGGTCGGGCCATCCATTGGCACCCAGTCTTCGGCCTTCATCCCGCCCTTGCCGTCCAGTGCACGGCCGGCGCCATCCAGCACCCGCCCGAGCATGCTCATGCCCATCGGCAAACGCCCGGTATCGGACAAGGGAACTACGCGGGCACCGGGTGCGATGCCAGCGACGCTGCCGACCGGCATCAGAAAGACTTTACTGCCGGAGAAACCCATCACTTCGGCTTCGACCTGCACGGGGTGATAGCTGTCGTCGTTGATGACCATGCAGCGACTGCCCATGGCGGCGCGCAGACCTTCGGCTTCGAGGGTCAGGCCGACCATGCGCAGCAAGCGGCCCTCAAGGATCGGCGCGCCGGCAAGCGTAGTCGCCTCGGCGTAACTGCCCAGGCGCCTGGCGAAGCTGGTGCGCTCAAGGCGCATCAGGCACATCCGCTTCTGGCGCGGCAGCGGGCTTGCTGTCGACCGGCAGTTCCAGGCTCAAGTCCGGTGCGGCCGGGTGCAAGGACTGTTCGTGCAACTGGTCGAACAGCTTGTCCATCACCTGCGCAATGCGGGTTTCGACTGTGGCGTCGATGCGGCTGTGTTCTGTCTCGACCCGGCAACCGCCGGGCAACAACGACTCGTCCTCGACGATGCGCCAGGTTTCTTCATGGCGTTCGCGAAGGGCTTTGACCTGTTCGAAATCCTGCGGATTGATGTACAGCCGCACATTGCCCACGCCCAACGGCAACAGCTTGAGCGCCTCGCGCATCACGTGTTCGATCTGTGTCGAGTCGATGGCCAGTTCGCGCTGGATCACCTGTCTGGTGATGTGTTGCACGAGGTCGACCAGGGACTTTTCGATCTGGGTGTCCTGCTCGGCGATGGGCTCGAACAGATGGCTCATCAATTGCTCCAGCGCTGCAATCTTGGCGGCCAGGACCACCTCGGCTTCCTGGCGGACCTTGAGCGTGGTGCTGTGGAAACCTTCCTTCTCACCCACCGCAAAGCCTTCGTTGTAGGCTTCCTGGCGAATGCTTTCGAGCTCTTCGAGGGTCAGCGGCTGGACTTCCTCCAGCGGCACTTCCTCCATTTCCGGCGGTTCGGGTTCCGGCGTTGGTTCCGGCTCGGGTTCCGGCGGGTCGAAACTGGGCAGCGCCCAGGACTCGAAGCCACCGACATCCCTGGCCCGGATCAGGTCAGTGGGTGCATCATCATTCTTGACCATGGTGTTAGATCATTTCCTCGCCGCCCTTGCCGCCGAGAACGATTTCTCCGGCTTCGGCCATACGGCGGGCGATGGTGAGGATTTCCTTCTGCGCGGTTTCCACGTCGCTGACGCGCACCGGGCCCTTGGCTTCCAGATCGTCGCGCAACAGTTCGGCCGCACGCTTGGACATGTTCTTGAAGATCTTCTCCTTGACGCCTTCGTCCGACCCCTTGAGGGCCAGCACCAGCACGTCGGAGGACACCTCGCGGAGCAGCGCCTGGATCCCGCGGTCGTCGACATCGGCCAGGTTGTTGAAGACGAACATGAGGTCTTCGATCTGGCCGGACAGGTCTTCGTCGACTTCGCGGATCGAGTCCATGAGCTGGCCTTCAATGGAGCTGTCGAGGAAGTTCATGATGTCCGCTGCGCGCTTGATGCCACCCAGGGTGGTGCGCGAGGCGTTCGAGTTGCCGGAGAACTGCTTCTCGAGAATCTGGTTGAGTTCCTTCAGGGCCGCTGGCTGTACGGTGTTCAGCGAGGAAACCCGCAGAATGATGTCCAGTCGCACCTTGTGGTCGAAGTTGCCGAGCACTTCACCGGCCTGGTCCGGATCGAGGTACGCCACCACGATTGCCTGTATCTGCGGGTGCTCATAACGGATCACGTCGGCGACGGCGCGCGGCTCCATCCACTTCAGGCTGTCGAGGCCGCTGGTGTTGCCACCGAGCAGGATGCGATCGATCAGGCCGTTGGCCTTGTCTTCGCCCAGGGCCTGGGTGAGCATCTTGCGCACATAGTCGTCGGAGCCGACGCCCAGGCTGGTCTGGTCGCCGACGATATCGACGAACTCGCTCATCACCTGCTCGACCTGCTCGCGGTGCACATTACCCATCTGGGCCATGGCCACGCCCACGCGCTGAACCTCTTTGGGGCCCATGTGGCGCAGCACCTGGGCAGCGTCGGTGGAGCCCAGGGACAACAACAGGATTGCGGCCTTGTCGACCTTGGACAGTTTGGCGGCAACGGCTCGGTTATCACTCATCTGCGTTAATCCACTCTTTCACGACCTGGGCCACACGACCCGGATCTTCTGCCACCAGACTCTTGATTGCGTTCAACTGAGCGTCATAGCCTTCGCTCGGGCTCGGCAGCAGGATGCTTTGCGGACCGCCGAGGCTGACACGGTCGTTGGCCAACTCGCCATCCAGACCGCCCATGCCGCCCAACTCGACGTCGCTGCCGATACCGGCCAGCTGCTTGCCCTTGCCGCCCCCGGTGATGTTGTTGAGCACCGGACGCAGCACACCGAACACCAGCACCAGAATGAACAGCACACCCAGCACTTGCTTGACGATGTCCCAGAACCACGGCTGGGAATAGAACGCAATATCGGTAATCACTTCACCGCGCTCGGCGGAGAACGGCATGTTGATCACGCTGACGCTGTCACCACGGCTGGCATCGAAGCCGACCGCGTCCTGCACCAGGCGAGTGAAGCGCGCCAATTCATCGGCGCTCCAGGGCGCACGGGTGGTTTCGCCGTTGGCCGGATTGATCTTGACCTGATCATCGACCACCACCGACACCGACAGGCGATTCAATCGGCCCTGCTGCTGCTTGGTGTGGCTGATGGAACGGTCGAGTTCGAAGTTCCTGGTCGATTGTGAACGCTTGTCCGCCGGGTACGGTGCGAGCATTGGCTGACCGGTGGCCGGGTCCATGATTTGCTGGCCGTTGGCGTCGATCAGCGGCTGGCCTGGCTGCACCATGCCGGCCGACGCGGTGGCACCACCGGTGGTTTGCGGAGCGGAGGCCGGCGACGGCGGCTGGTTGCTCAAGGCACCCGGCACACCTTGCGGGCCGTTGCTGGCGGTACGCTGCTCGTTGACCGACTGCTCGCTGCGCAACGCCGGTTGATCCGGGTTGAATTGCTCGGAAGTCGACTCGACCGCACTGAAATCCACGTCGGCCGAGACTTCGGCCTTGTAACGGTCGTTGCCCAGCACAGGCTGCAGAATGTTGTGCACGCGCTGGGTGAGCATGCTTTCCATGCGACGGCTGTAGTCGAATTGCTTGCCGGCCATGGTCAGTTCGGAGTTTTCCGCCTGATCCGAGAGCAGCGTGCCCTTCTGGTCGACGACGGTGATCTGCGACTTGCTGAGTTCGGGAACGCTGGTCGCCACCAGGTTGATGATGGCCACGACCTGGCCGGGTTCGAGGGAGCGACCGGAATAGAGCTCAACCAGAACCGAAGCGCTCGGCTTGCGCTCGTCGCGTACGAACACCGAACTTTTCGGGATCGCCAGGTGCACGCGGGCACCCTTGACGTTGTTCAGGCTGGAAATGGTCCGGGCCAGTTCGCCTTCGAGGCCGCGACGATAGCGGGTCGCTTCCATGAACTGGCTGGTGCCCAGTCCCTGCTCCTTGTCGAGGATTTCAAAACCGATATTGCCATCGCTGGGAGTGACACCAGCGGCCGCAAGCTTGAGCCGCGCGCGGGACAGGTCATCGGCCTTGACCAGCAAGGCACCGGAATTGGGTTCGACGGTGTACGGGATATCGGCGGAGGCCAGGGTTTCCATGACCTGCTTGGCGTCCATGCCGGCAAGGCTGCCGTACAGAGGCCGGTAGTCCGGTTGCTGGGACCACAACACCACGGCAAAACCAATCGCCACGCTCGCCGCCAGGCCGACCAACAGGCCCACCTGACGCAACATGGTCATCTCGGAGAGGTTTTCCAGGAAGGACAACCCGAACAGCGGCGGCTTGCCGTCTATTGGAGTGGCCTTGGCCGGAACGTTATCGGCGACTGCTTCTGCCATGACTCAATCTCGTCCTTTAAACAGGCATCTGCATGATGTCTTGGTAAGCCTGAACCAGCTTGTTGCGCACCTGGGTCAATGCCTGGAATGACACACTGGCCTTCTGCGAGGAAATCATCACGTCTGTGAGGTCGACGCCGCTTTTGCCGATTTCGAAGGCGCTGGCCAACTGAGTGGAAGCCTGTTGCGTGTCGTTCACTTTATTGACGGCCTGGCCGAGCATGTCGGAAAAGCTGCTGCCCGCCACTTCAGGGACGGCCGTCGATTTCGGCGCAGACATGGCATCCATTTGCATGGCGCGCATGTCGAGCATCAACCGATTGAATTCAATACCTTGGCTCATGGTCTCTCTCTTTGACGACCCGCAATTTTTTGACACTCACTCGGCGGGTAATGAGGTGTTAGCAACAAGGGTGCCAGCTCTTCCCGGACTCCACGCAATTCTCTGTAGGAGCTGGCTTGCCAGCGAAGGCTGCGTCACTACAACCATCGATTCGCTGGCAAGCCAGCTCCTACAGGGATTGCGTTGCGGCATGACGCATCAGGTGGCGAACAAATACGCTTCCACATCCATGCCGGCATCGCGCATCTGCGCCAGCTTGTAGCGCAGGGTTCGCGGGCTGATACCCAGGCGCTCGGCCGCCTCTTTGCGACGACCGCGCTCGGCGCGCAAGGTATCGATGATCATCTGGAATTCACGGCGACGCAGGTCATCGCCCAGCGCACCGACCGACTCGGACTCGACTTCCACGGGGCGTACCGGCGCCTGCGCCAACGCACGCAGTGGCGCGCAAGCCACCGGCCCGGCGAGGCAGAAATCCTGCGGCTGGATCAAGCCACCCTGCTGCAGAATCAGCGCACGCTGAATCGCGTTGTCCAGCTCACGAACGTTACCCGGCCATGGATAACCGATCAGGCACGCCTGAGCTTCGGGCGACAACCTGGCAGGCGAATGCTTCATTTTATTGACGTGCCTGGCCAGCAGACGCCCGGCCAGCGGCAGGATGTCGGCGGTACGCTCGCGCAACGGGCGCCAGGCCAGGGGAAACACCGACAGGCGATAATAGAGGTCCTCGCGGAAACGCCCCGCCGCCACTTCACCCGCCAGGTCGCGATTGGTGGTGGCGACCACGCGAATATCCAGCGTGATCGGTTTGCGCGCACCAACCCTTTCGACCTCGCGCTCTTGCAGCACACGCAGTAATTTGGCCTGGAGCCCCAGGGGCATTTCGGAAATTTCATCGAGCAAAATGGTGCCGCCGTCGGCCTGCTCGAACTTGCCGGCTTGCGCGGCAATGGCGCCGGTGAAGGAACCCTTCTCGTGACCGAACAACGTCGCTTCGAGCATGTTGTCCGGAATCGCTGCGCAGTTGATCGCGATGAACGGCTGATTGGCTCGATGAGAATGCTGATGAATATAACGCGCCAGCACTTCCTTGCCCGTACCCGACTCGCCCGAGATCAACACCGTGGAATCGCTGCGTGCGACCCGCGCCGCCAACTCGAGTAACTGCGCGCTCGCCGGCTCGAACGCTACCGGCCCTTCGCCCTCGGTCAGGCCGAGACTGCCCAGGGCATGACGCCCCACCAGATCGAGCAACGCCTTGGGCTCGAATGGCTTGACCAGATAGTCCGCCGCCCCCTGGCGCATCGCATCGACCGCGCGCTCGACCGCACCGTGAGCCGTCATCAGCAACACCGGCAACTGCGGCTGCCGCGCTCGCAGCATGCCAAGCAACTGGTGGCCGTCCATGCCCGGCATATTGACGTCACTGATCACCAGGCTGAAGACCTCGCCGCCGACGGCAAGCAACGCCTCCTCTGCCGACCCCACCGCCTTGTAATCATGCCCCGCGAGCAGCAGCGTATCAGCCAGTGCCTCGCGCAAAGCGCGGTCGTCCTCGACCAGCAGAACCTTGATACCCATCGGCGTCACTCCGCGCCTTGAGCGCTGCTGAACAACGGCAGGATGACCTGCGCGCAGGTGCCGCGACCGAGCCGCGAGCGCAGCTGCAATTCGCCCCGATGAGCACGCGCCACGGCCTTGACCACGGTCAGGCCAAGACCTGTACCGGTGCTCTTGGTGGTAAAAAAGGGTTCGCCCAATCGCGCCAGAACGGCGGCGTCGATACCGCTGCCACTGTCACTGACGCACAGGCGCAGGTTGTTGCCGCGGGTGTAGAGGTGAATCTTGAGGCGCAATTGACCGGCACTGGCCTGGATGGCGTTCTCGATCAGATTGAGGATCGCACCGACCAGGGTGTCGCGATTGCACAGCAACTCCCCCGAGTGACTGTCGCACTGCCAGCGGATCGGCAGATCCTGCACGTGGGTCAGCGCCGCCGCTTGCAACGATTGCATCAGTTGACCGGGGGTCACGCGGTCGGTCAGCGGCAACTCGCCACGGGCGAAGACCAACATGTCGCGCACCTGGTGTTCCAGTTCGTGCAGGCGCTCCTTGAGACGCCCGGCAAAGCGCTGCCGGGTAGCGACCGGCAGCTCTTGCTCGGTCAAGTGACTGGCATACAGCAGCGCGGCGGACAACGGTGTGCGTATCTGATGAGCCAACGAAGCGACCATGCGCCCCAGCGACGACAGACGCTCATGACGGGCCAGTTGATCCTGCAGATGGCGGGTTTCGGTCAGGTCATTGAGCAGCACCAACTGGCCCGGCTCGGCGTCCAGCGAGCGCGTGGCGATCGACAGACGCCGACCATCCTTGAGGGAGACTTCATGACCATCGTCTTCGCGCGGCGCAAAACAGCGGGCAATGACGTGGCGCCACAATTCACCTTCCAGCGGCAGGCCCAGCAGCTCGCTCGCCGCCGGATTGGCTTCGCGCACGATGCCCTGGGCGTCAATGACGATGACACCGCCGGGTAACAGATCAAGGAGGTTTTGCAGACGGTTGGCCAGGCGTTCCTTTTCCGCCAGCTCCTGCATGCGCTGGGCACTGACCACCGCCAGTTCACCCTTGAGCTCGGTGACCCGGGCTTCAAGCATGCTGTAGGAATCAGTCAACTGAGTGGACATCTGATTGAACAGTGCGAATGCCTGCTCAAGGCCCTGCCGACTCGCCTGCTCTACGGACGACGGCTGCCGCGAAACATCAGGGACAGGAGACATCTGGGCGGCTTGGGGCATTGTGCTCTCTCGCTTGGCTGACCGTCAGTGAAACGGAACGTTGCGAGGGACGTAGCAATACCCGTGCCTAAAAAAACTTCTTATAAATGAATGACTTGAAAAACAGGCGTCAATCATCCGCCTGTTCGTCTCCATCACGACGGCTCATGCCGTACTTGCGCATCTTTTCCACCAGCGTGGTACGACGGATACGCAACCGCTCGGCCGCGCGCGCCACAATGCCATTGGCGTCATCCAGCGCCTGCTGAATCAAGCCTTGCTCCAGACCACCGAGGTAGTCCTTCAGGTCCAGACCCTCCGGCGGCAACATGGCGTTGGCCGTGAAGTCCGGCGTATGACCGTTGATGGCCACGCGCTCTTCCAGATCGCTGCGCAGGCTGTCGACCATTTGCTCGTCTTCATCGTCGACGTAGCGGAATTTCTTCGGCAACTCGACCACGCCGATCACGCCGTATGGATGCATGATTGCCATGCGCTCCACCAGGTTGGCCAGTTCGCGGACGTTGCCCGGCCAGCCATGCCGGCACAGCGACATGATCGCCGCCGAGTTGAACCGGATCGAACCGCGCTTCTCGTGCTCCATGCGCGAGATCAACTCGTTCATCAGCAGCGGAATGTCTTCGACGCGCTCACGCAGCGGCGCCATCTCGATCGGGAACACATTCAAGCGGTAGTACAGGTCTTCGCGGAAGGTGCCGATCTCGATCATGCTTTCGAGATTCTTGTGGGTCGCCGCAATGATGCGCACGTCGACGCTCTGGGTCTTGTTGCTGCCCACGCGCTCGAAGGTGCGCTCCTGCAACACGCGTAGCAGCTTGACCTGCATCGGCAGCGGCATGTCGCCGATTTCATCGAGGAACAGGGTGCCGCCGTTGGCCAGTTCGAATCGACCGGCGCGACTGGTGATCGCCCCGGTAAAGGCGCCCTTCTCATGACCGAACAGTTCGCTTTCCAGCAACTCGGCCGGGATCGCCCCGCAGTTGACCGGCACGAACGGCGCTTCGCGGCGCTTGGAATGGTAATGCAGATTGCGCGCAACCACTTCCTTGCCGGTGCCGGACTCACCGAGGATCAGCACGCTGGCATCGGTATCGGCGACTTGCTGCATCATCTGGCGGACGTGTTGAATCGCCCGGCTGGTGCCGACAAGACTGCGGAAAAGATTGGGTTCGCGATGCCGACCGCGCTCGCGGGCCTGGTCGTACATCTCGCGATAGACCTGGGCACGGTGCAGCGAATCGAGCAATTTGCTGTAGCTGGGCGGCATTTCGAGGGTCGAAAGCACTCGCCGACGCTGGTCTTCCGGCAGGTCAATGGAAGAATTATCGCCCATTAACAAAACCGGAAGGAACTCATCCCATGTCGAGAGTGTCTTTAACAAGCCCAGAAGTGAACCAGGAGCATTGACTGTCCCGATGAGGACACAGATTACTTCACGACTTGACGACAAAGAGCCGACAGCCTGCTGCCAGTCATGGCTACCGCAGGGTAAATTTTCTTCACCGAGAAAATTCAAAATCACCGCCAGGTCGCGGCGGCGGACGCTATCGTCATCAATCAGCAGAATTTTGGTTTCACGCCACATGCAATAGCAACTTCCCTAGTCAACTCAATGCCCAAAATGCTGGGGCAAGCTAGACGCTTGCAGACATGTTATGCCTGAAGACGACTGAAATCTGGAACCAGCCACTAGTTAAGTCAAAAAACCGCGCACAGTCAAATTTATGGCGCACATATCTGGATTAACTTGGGGTTAATTAACCAAACAGATGGTAAACCTTTGCCGCGTTCCGCGCTTGCTGGATCTGAGACATTTCATCGACTATCGCCTGCCTCTCCCCCATCGCTACCTCAAGTAGCTGCTTGTAGACATACAGCAACTCCTCAAGATTGCTACGCAGAACTTCTTCGTCCAGCGAAGCCTCGCTCAAGACGTCTTCCATGCAGGAACGGCAATCCAGGTCCAATTGACCGATGGCCTCCCAGTCGCGCTCGGCCAAAGCACCGACCAGCGCTTCGCGAGTTTGTTCTATTCGCTGCAATACAAGACTCATGGCGATCTCCCTAGAACTGCGGACCTGGCGCAGCAATGCCGTCCCAGCCTTCTTTCACCGTGCGCAGCAAGCCCGCGACCTCATCGAGAATCCTCGGGTCGCTGCTGATGTTCGCCTCGGCCAGGCGCTTCATCATGTAGATGTAAAGGCTGTCGAGTTCGCCCACGGTATCGGCGCATTTTTCAAGATCCAGGCCTTCACGCAAGCCACCGATGATGCCAATCGCCTTGCTGATCGACACACACTTGCCGGGAATATCCTTGCGCTCCAGGGCACCTTTGGCCTGAGCGATACGGTCCAGGCCACCTTCCATGAGCATTTGCACCAAACGATGCGGACTCGCTTCGGACGTCTGGGCGTGCGCGCCCACTTTCTGATACTGCCGAAGGGCTAACATTGGATTCATGTTCTACCTCATTACCACAATGACTCGTATAGCCAGTGTATCGTCCGCGCACCGGGAAACTTTAGATCAAAAGACAAAAACCCGGCACACGCGAAAATGCGTAGCCGGGTTTTGTCGACAGCTTAAAACTAGCTGTTGGACTTCTGGGCGTTCAAGGAAGTGAAGAACGAGGTGATGTTCGTCGCCGTCGCCTTCATTTGCCCGACCAAAAGGTCCATTGCGTTGTATTTGGCGGTCAACGTCTTGGTCATGTTGGCGACACGAAAGTCCAACGCAGTCTGCTGAGTTGAAAGGTTCTTGCTCACGCTCTGCAGGTTGGTATTGCGCTGGTCCAGCAACCCGCCCGTCTGCACATAAGGCTTGATTGCGGTACCCATGCGCGCCAGCAGGCCGTTGGTAGCATTACTACCGTTGAACAACTGCTGCATCTGGCCGCTCATGCCGTTGATGGCCATCTTCTCGTTGAACGCCGTGGTGTTGAACGCCAGGTTGCCGGTTTTCTCGTTCGTCAACACGCCGATCTGTGACAGCACGGCCAATGGACCGCCCGCCCCGGGAGCCGTCAGCACACCGCGGATATCGGAAATCAGCGTGCGCGACATCGAGTCGCCGGTAAACGCCGCCTGAACCGTCAGGCTGCCATCGGCATCCGCTGTCGCCTTGGACAGGGAGTTGATGGTGTTCATCAGGGTGTTGTAGGAATCAACGAACGACTGGATCGAGGTTTGCAAACCGGCGGTATTGGTCGCGACGGTGACGGTCGCCGCAGCCGGCGGCGTACCTGGACTCACCGACGCCAGGTTCAGGGTCAGGCCGCTGACTGCGCCGGTCACCGTATTGCTCTTGCTGGTCACTGCCAGGCCATCGATGGTCAGCGATGCATCCACCGCAACCCCGTTGACAGCCCCCGAACTGGTAGCCGAAGGGTTAGCGCCCATCGGTTGGGTGCCGTCGATATCAAGGCCGGCGATACCGCTGACCGTAAGGTCGGAACCCGCGCCGGTCTTGCTGGAACTGATCACCAGCCGTGACGCACCGCTGCTGTCGGTCACGATGTTGGCAGAAATACCATTACTCGCCTGCGCAGTGTTGATGGCATCCCGGGTGCTCTGCAAAGTCGCATTGGCTGGAATCGTGACATCGTAATCAGTGCCATTCTGACTGATTTTCAAAGTACCACTCGGAATGGCACTGGCCGCACCGCCGGCGAAAGAAGCACTGGCGACTTTCGAGCTGGTGGCCAGGTTATTCACAACAACGCTGTAGGTACCGGCAACAGCGGTGTTGTCGGAAGTCGCACCCAGAATCGACGGGGTACCCGAAGTGGCGGTATAGCCCGCAAACACGGGATTGGTCTTGCTACCGAGATTGGTCAGCGCCGTCTGAAAGGCCGTCAGTGCGCTTTTCAGGGAACCGACACCGGAAATCTTCAGCGTGTTGGTTTTGGTCTGAGTATCGATCTGCGTCTGTTTCGCCGATTTGTCGGCGTTGACCAGCGCAGTGACGATCGCACCGATATCCAGGCCAGAGCCTAAGCCCGCACCCGGTAAAATTGGACTTGCCATTTTTCGTCTCCCTTCAGGTTGCTGCCACTCTTTTGACCAATACCTGCGCCCAATAACGTACAAACACTATTCATGCCAGCTATCAGACTTTGGCGTCGAACAATACGTGACTCGCATTGCTCAGGCTTTCTGCCAGCTTGAGGGCTTCTGCGGAGGGGATCTGTCGCACGACTTCACCCGTTTCGCTTGCAATCACTTTGACGACGACCTTTCCGGACTGCTCGTCTATCGAGAACTCCAGATTGCGCTTGATCGACTGTACAAACTTTTCGATCTGCTGCACCGCCTGCTTCAGGTGGACGTCATCCGCATCCGGTTTCTTATCCGCCGCTGGAGTCACGCTGGCGGCTTCAGGCTTTTCCGGCGCTTTATCCGAAACGGTGCTCGCTGGCTGGGGAGCCGGATAAGACACGCCAAGCTTTACGCTCATCTCCATGTCCATCACCTCTTAACGTAAAAAGCGAGAGAGCGTGACCAGCACACTCCCCCGCTCAAACTTATTCCGAAATTACTGAAGCAGCTTCAGTACAGCGGAAGGCAGTTGGTTGGCTTGAGCCAGAACCGAGGTAGAAGCCTGTTGCAGGGTTTGCTGCTTGGTCAGGTTCGCGGTTTCTGCGGCGAAGTCGGTGTCTTGTACACGGCCTTGTGCAGCGGTGGTGTTTTCCACGATGTTCTGCAGGTTGGAGATGGTGCTGGTCAGACGGTTCTGCGAAGCACCCAGGTTTGCGCGGGTGGCGTTGATCGATGCCAGAGCGGCGTCGATCGCGGTGATCGCGTTGTCGATGTTGGCAGACAGGGTAGCGGAAGTCGCACCGGTCAGAACAACAGTACCGCTGCCTACGGACAGGGATACGGCGTCGAACTTGGAGCTCAGTACCAGGTCGATGCGGTTGGCCGAACCAGTGTTGGCGCCAACTTGCAGTTGCATGGTACCCGCCGTACCGTCCAGCAGGTTTTTGCCGTTCAGGTTGGTAGAGGCAGAGATACGAGTGATCTCGTCAGACATCTGAGCGAACTCAGAGTTGGTAGCGGTCTGGTCAGCAGTGCTGTTGGTACCGTTACGTGCTTTAACAGCCAGTTCACGCATACGCTGCAGAATGTCGGTCGAAGCTTGCAGCGCGCCTTCAGCGGTCTGGGCAACGGAGATACCGTCGTTGGCGTTCTGCACTGCCTGGTTGCCACCACGAATCTGTGCGGCCATGCGAGTTGCGATCTGCAGGCCAGCGGCGTCGTCTTTGGCGCTGTTGATTTTCAGGCCGGAAGACAGACGAGCCATCGAAGTCGACAGAGCGTCGGTAGCACGGTTCAGGTTCTTCTGAACGTTCAACGACGTGGTGTTGGTGTTTACTGTTAAAGCCATGACGAATTCCTCGTTGGTTGGGTACTGCGGCTTCCGGCCCTGGCAACCGCCGGGTATGGCCTAGAGAACCTTCGTAATAGTTATCGTCGGGTTGGCAGGTTGCTTGAGGGCTTTTTTTAAAAAAAATGCCATCACCCTGCCATCTCCGAGAAAACAAGGGCTTAGCGCCCCTCAACCGCGAAAAAATGACGCCATAAAACTGTCCAGCCCACAAACGCCCGCGCCAAAGCTGTCGCCACCCCTCAAGCCGGCAGGTTTTCGAGCAACTCGATCAACTCATATTCCATGAAGTCGGCGAGCCCCAGCCAATCCTGGCGCTCCTGACAGGCCAGCATCTGCCTGAGCATCAAGGCCCACGCCTGCTGAACCTCCTGGGGCGCCTGCGCAAACAGTCGCTGCGCCTCATCGAACAGATCGACCATGTTCAATGCCGCTTCGACATCACGTCCCAGGCGAAAAAGCCCAGCGCACTGCCGGTACTCGTCGATGCCTTTCACTTGAGGCTTCATTGCACGAAATCCTGATTGAACTGTGTACCGGCAATCATTGCCCCAGCCCGACTGCTGTTGAAAAAAAGCACCTCGGGATGCCTGGCAATGTAACGCTCGAGCTCGCACAGGTAACTGCGGAAATTCAATTGCGTCTTGACCTTTTGCCCATGACCATCGTGCACCCAGTGCCTGGCCTGGTTCACTGGCGGCCCCAGGTCACCATCGTTCCAACCGGTATGGGTGCGGTTCATCGGAAAGGAAAAATCCGCACCGAAAAGCGTGATGCGCTGCGCGCCCATCTTCACCGCCAGATCGACCGCAGGATGGATCACGCTGCCACTGACGTAGAGCTGCGCACGCGGCTGTTGCTCACGCAACGCAGCGTAGATCGGGCTGGCGGAATAACCGCCATAACGCTTGCCTTTCCAGGCCTTCAGCATGTGTGGATCGCTCAAAGGCAAGTACACCAGCGGAATGCCTTCGGAGCCCTCGCCCGGCAAGTGCAGCACGCTGATGCGCTGATCGATGCTCACGACCAGGTCAGGCTTGATTCCGTGCTCGCGAAGGGGCCGGTAAGCGGTATCTACGCTGATGAACAGCGGTCGCGGCGTTTGATTGCGCACCGCTGCCAAACGCTCGAAATTCCCTTCAAGGCTGGGCCCTGTGGCGATCACATAGATTTCACGCTCGGAACACGTGCCAAACAGCTGTGCCACATCATCATCGGCCAGCAGCACTTCAAGGGTGTCCTGCAAGCGCTGCTGAATGACGGGAGACTGCGGGTCGAACTCACGATTGTTGAAACTCAAGTGCACTTCGCTGACCAGGCGATCACGAATCTTCGCACTGAAGTCATCCGCCAGCAGCATCTCGGCAGGCAATGCAAAGAACGGTGTGCAGATGTCCGACAGATCGCCGGCATACAGCAATTGCACACGCGGATCGCCCAGCCACTGGCGCTGATCGATCAGCTGCAACACCAATGCGAAAAGCGCGCCGTTGAGGATATGGACATAGAGTTTCTCAAGCCCGGCACGCTCCAGCAAAACCGAAGGCAAATCGCCAAAACCGGTGCCGTAGACGTGCAGATGAGGCTTGTCGAACGCAAGACTGGCAGCCTGTAAACGGGCCTCGCGCAGGCGATCATGGCGGCTGGTGAGCTGGATGCCGCCCACACACAACGTCGAGTCTCGTCCTTCGATCAGGTCAACATCGATGGTCAGGCGATCTTCCGTATTCAATCGCGCATACAGCGACGGCCAGCGCCGCTGGATAACCTGAGCATTGTCTTCAAAGCATTCGCTCATGCTACCTCGCATTCCCTACAAGCAAAAAAGCGCTCAAGGTTAACCCTTGAGCGCTTTTTTGTACCGGCCTTTTTATTAAAAAACTTTCACTCAAGGACGATAGATGATCGCCGAACCCCATGACAGCCCCACACCGAAACCGCTGAGCGCAACGCGCTTCCATTCGGAATCGAGAATATGCTTTTCCAGCAGCAATGGAATGCTCGACGACACCGTGTTACCGGTCTCGACCATGTCCTTGATGAACTTCTGCGGGCATTCTTCGAAGCGCCGCGCGACCGCATCGACAATCGCCGCACTGCCCTGGTGAATGCAGAACGCGTCGATGTCATCCGCGCTCAATTGCGACTCACCGAGCAACTCATGCAAATGTGCCGGCACCTTGAGCAGTGCGAAGTTGAACACCTGGCGACCGTTCATGAAAAACACGCCGTCGGTGACTTTCAAATGTGGAGCGCCGGAACCATCGGTGCCGAACTTGGCCTTGCCCAGTGCCCAGGTCGGGTTTTCGCCCATCCAGGTCGCGGTGGCCGCATCGCCGAACAACATGGTGGTGTTACGGTCTTCCGGGTCGACGATCTTCGAATACGGGTCGGCAGTGATCAGCAGGCCGTTCTTCAGGCCAGCGGCCTCCATGAAGCCCTTGATCGCATAGATGCCGTAGACGTAACCGGAACAGCCCAGGGAAATATCGAACGCGGCGACGCTGGTCGGCAGGCCGAGTTTGTCCTGCACGATGGCCGCGGTATGCGGCAGGCCTTCTTCGTCACCGTTCTGGGTGACGACGATCAACGCATCGATGGATTCACGTTTCAGATCAGGGTTGCTGGCAAACAGCGCATTGGCCGCTTCAACGCACAGATCGGAAGTTTCCTGATCAACGCCCTTGCGCGGCAGGAAAGCCGAACCGATCTTGCCCAGGATGAATTCTTCATCCTTCTCGAATTTTGCACCTTGTGCGTAATTGTCCACGCCGGCTACAGGAACGTAGCTCGCAATGCTTTTTATGCCAATCATTACGGCTTCCCAATAATAAACAGCCCAATACCACCACCCGCAGGAATCGAGGGGCGCCGACAAACCTGGATTTCTGTCGCCCCAAGGCGACGGCCGGGAAGCGTAAAGGACCATCACTGAACCCGATAAAGGGTCAGGCGCCATCTTCCCGGTCAATACAATACAGTGAAGATGCCCGTTATGACTCGCAGGTCACGCTATTTTGCCGAATCAGCCCGGCAATGGGTCATTCGACCAACGACCAGTCCAGTGGTGTTCCACGCTTGATAGCCTGACGGGCACGGCGTTCCAGGAGGCTTTGCGCATGCTTGGGCGCCAGCCCGAGCCCCGGACGGATGGCTCGCAGATTTGTCGCATTGAAGGGCTCGCCAGCCGCCATGTCCTGGGTGACATACAACGATCGACGGTACACCAGGGATTGGCGCTCCGCCTCGGTGACGCCGTAATGCACGTGTCCCATGGCTTGCCAGGCGCGTTCGGTTTCGATCACCAGGCTGGCCAGCTCCGAGGGCTCCAGCGAGAAACTGGCGTCGACGCCACCGGCCGCACGCTCGAGGGTGAAATGCTTTTCCACCACCGTTGCGCCCAGTGCCACCGCCGCCACGGACACACCGACGCCCATGGAGTGGTCGGACAGCCCCACCTGGCAATCGAACAATTCCCGCAAATGCGGGATCGTGCGCACATTGCTGTTCGCGGGAGATGCCGGATAGGTGCTGGTGCATTTGAGCAGCACCAGATCCTTGCACCCGGCCTCGCGGGCGGCGCGCACGGTTTCATCGAGCTCGGCGATGCTGGCCATGCCGGTGGAAATGATCAGCGGCTTGCCCGTCGCGGCCACCCGGCGTATCAGCGGCAAATCGGTGTTTTCGAAACTGGCGATCTTGTAGGCCGGCACGTCGAGGCTTTCGAGGAAGTCCACGGCGCTCTCATCGAATGGCGTGGAGAACGCCAGCAGCCCCAGTTCTTTGGCGCGAGCGAAAATCGGCGCATGCCATTCCCAGGGCGTGTGGGCCTTCTCGTACAGCGCGTACAACGAAGTACCGGCCCACAGACTGTTGGGGTCCTTGATGAAAAACTCGCCTTCGCCCAGGTCCAGGGTCATGGTGTCGGCGGTGTAGGTCTGCAGCTTCAACGCATGGGCACCGGCCTTGGCCGCGGCCTCGACGATTTGCAGCGCCATGTCCAGGGACTGGTTATGGTTGCCGCTCATCTCGGCAATGATGAATGGCGGCGCATCGGCACCGATCAGACGCTCGCCAATCTTGAAGCTAGTCATCTGTGTGATCCTTCAATACGCGCGTGAACGCGCAGGCACTCTGGGTAAAACCGGCTTCGCGAAAGACCTTCAGCGACGGCTGGTTAGCGGGCAAGACCTGGGCCGTGAGTGACTCCAGTTCTGGCCAGTGGGCCTTCACAAAGGTTTCTCCACGGTCCAGCAGCGCCCTGCCCCAGCCCAGGCCGAACCGGCCTTCGAACAGGTAAATCGACACCTCGGCGGTAAAGCCACGCAGGTCATAACGCAGCACACCGACCGGACCGTCATCGGCCTCGGCAATCAACAACAGCCGCCGGGGATTGCTCAGGCTCGCCGTCAGCCAGTTTTGATGCGCAGGCCACTCGATCACGCCGGTCTCCAGCGACGAGCGGCGCACGGCCTCGGTGTTGCGCCCCTCGAACAACAACTGCGCATCACCCAAGGTCGCCGGGCGCATCCTCAGCACCGCGCCGGCCAGCGCCGCCGCTACCCGCTGCGCGCCACGACCATCGACCAACAGTCGAGATTGTTGCGCCAGGCTCTGGCGCAAACCCTGGTTATCCGCGACAAAGCCAATGGCCAGGCGCAGCTGCTCGACGCTGACATGCTCGCGGGCCCCCATGAACACATGGGCGCCCGCGGCCGCCATCACCTCGCCGTTGGCCTGCTGGTTGTTCGATACGGCAATGCAAATCGTCGGCAGCCCCATGGCCGCCCGCTCCCAACTGGTGCCACCACCCGCCCCGACAAACAGGTCGGCTTCGGTCATCAATCGATAAAAGTCGCTGACAAAACTGTGCAGGCGCCAATGCGGGCGACTCGCCGCCAACGCCTGCATCTGCGCCCAGGCCGGATTACCCGCACCGGCGACAAAATCGACTTCCAGCTCGGCAAAGTCCGCCAGCGCCAGCATCGCATGATGGGTCTGCATGGCCGCGTCGAAACCGCCGAAATTCACCAGCACACGCCGGGCCTGGGGCTTGATTTCGATGGCCGGGCAACGGAACTCGTCGCGCAGCATGGCAAACCGGGGGCCGAACAATGTCCGGCAGCCTGGCGCCAGCAACGACGCATAAGCTTCTGGCGTACCCGAAAGATTCTGGTTCAGCAGCAAATCGGCGCTGTAGGTCCGCGTGGCGAGGTCATCCACCACGGCGATCCGTGGCGCAAAGCGCCGCGCAGCCGTCTGCCAGTGATGATCGAGGCCGTAGTGGTCGACAATGATCCAGTCGAACGCCGGCTGGTGTTCCAGCAGCGGCTCGAGCGCGGCGATGTCCGCCTGCCAGGGCAGCATGGATTCGATGGCTTGCTGCGGGTCTTCATCCTCGTAGCGCTCGGGCAGCGCGAAGGTTTCAAAACCTTCGGCCCGCAGTGCCTCCACTCGATGCCCCGGTAACAGGCGACAGGCAAAAGCCACGTGACTGCCCTGCCTGCGCAATACGCGGGCCAGGCACAGGCAGCGCGCGATGTGGCCACTGCCGATGTTCGGCGAGGCGTCGGAACGAATCAGCACTCTCATTGCAGCTCACCTCCGGCTTTGAGCGCGGCATACAGGTACTCCGCGCGTTTCCAGTCCTGCGGCGTGTCGATGTCCTGCACCAGATGACGCGGCAGAATAACCGGCAGGCTGTACGGTGAATACAACACCTCGCCACGCAGCCACGCATCGCTGCGGCCCCAGTAGAACTGCCCGGCATCCTGATAGGCCACCGACAAATCCTGGGAGCGGGTATCACGATACTGCGGATACAGTGCCGTCAATGCGCCGTGATCATCAAGGGTCAGGGCTCGCTGAACCGGGAAACCAAAGTCGCACACCGAGAAGGCGAAAGACTTGTCGGGATGCTGTTCCAGCAGGCTTAGCCCCTGGGCAAGAAATCGCGATTGCAGCAACGGCGCGGTCGCGTAGATGCAGCAGGCGCGATCAAACGTCTCCCCTTGCTCACGCAGTGCTTGCAGGGCATGGGCGATCACCGCTGCGGTACCCGTGAAGTCATCGGCCAGTGCCGCCGGGCGCATGAAGGGCACCTGGGCGCCACAGTCCCGCGCCAGCCCGGCGATTTCTTCGTCGTCGGTGCTGACCACGATCCGGGAAAACAACCCGGACTTCATCGCAACCTGAATCGAGCGGGCAATCATCGGCACACCGGCGAACGGCTTGAGGTTCTTGCGCGGTATGCGTTTGCTGCCACCGCGGGCCGGGATGATGGCGACGTTGTTCAACGGCGTTTTTCCAGGACAAACCAGGTGATGTCATCCACCGGGAATTGCCGATCGCGGTGGTAGCCAAAACCGTAATCGAGCAGTTGCAGGTCGTCATAGCGATCAAGCATTTCACCGGCAAAATCGCACTTGAACAACTTGCCGCTGTTGCCACGATACGGGACCTCGACCGGCGCCGGGTTGTAGTACTCGGCGATCAGTATGTAGCGCTGGCTCAGCTCATACAGTTGCGCGTACGCGGCCGGCAGCAACTCCGGCGCCAGGTGAATCAGCACGCCTTTGCTCAGGGTCAGGTCGAAGGTGCGTTCCCGGGGGAAATCGAACAGCGAACCGTGCCAGATCTGTGCAATACCCAACGCCTGGGCAGCGGCGCAAGCACCGGCATTGATCTCCACGCCGAACAACTCGCAGCGTGGCAACAGCTGCCGCAATGCCTGCAGGTTGTTGCCGGCATTGGTGCCCAGTTCCACCAGGCTGTCGATGCGCCCGACCCGGGTCAGCGCCTTGGCAAACAATGCCAGGTTAGCCGCCACCAGTGGCTGCCCGAGATTGCGGTCAACGTACTGGTTGCCGAATTCGCCCTGCCAGAAAGTTTCCTGCTCGGTCAGTTCACGCATCACACATTTCCCACCCGCCGCAATGGCTGGATTATTTCGATCAGCTGCCGCATCTGCTCGACCACATAGTCCTGTTCTTCATCACTGAGCAACGGGTACAACGGCAGGCTGATGGCTTCAGCGTAGTAACGTTCGGCCTGCGGAAAATCACCTTCGGCGAACCCGAGATCACGATAGTAAGGCTGCAAATGCACGGGAATATAGTGCAGGTTCACCCCGACCCCGGCAGCTCGCAAGCCCTCGAACACCTCACGATGCGTGAGATTGATCTGATCGAGTTGCAGGCGCACCACATACAGATGCCATGACGACTCGGCCTCGGGTTGTGCAGCGGGCAGGGTCAGCGGTAAATACGCCAGCAAGCGCGCATAACGCGCCGCCAGTTCACGCCGACGCTCGATGAACTCATCGAGTTTGTTCAACTGCGACAAACCGAGGGCCGCTTGCAGGTCGGTAATGCGGTAATTGAAACCGAGCTCCACCTGTTCGTAGTACCAGGGGCCGTGGCTGGGTCCGGTCATTTGCTGCGGATCCCGGGTCATGCCGTGGCTGCGCAAGCGTTGCAAACGCTCGGCGAGCTCCGGGCTGTTGGTCATGACCATGCCGCCCTCGGCACTGGTGATGATCTTCACCGGATGGAAGCTGAACACAGTCATCGCGGCAAACTCGCCACAACCCACCGGGCGCCCGGCGTAGGACGCACCAGCAGCATGGGCCGCGTCTTCGATCACGGTAAAGCCATAGCGCTTGGCCAGGGCGGCGATCCTGCGCATGTCGCAGCTCTGCCCGGAGAACGCCACCGCCACCAGGACTTTCGGCAGCCGACCTTCACGCTCGGCCTGCTCCAGCTTGACGGCCAGCGCAGCGGCATCGAGGTTCCAGGTCAGCGGGTCGATATCGACAAAATCCACCTCGGCACCGCAGTAGCGACCACAGTTTGCCGAAGCGAGAAAGGTATTCGGTGTCGTCCACAGCCGATCGCCCGGGCCGAGCCCCGCCGCCAGGCAAGCGATGTGCAAGGCCGCCGTGGCATTGCACACCGCCACGGCAAAACCGGCCTCGCAGCGTTCGGCCATCGCTCGCTCGAAGCGCTCGATGGTCGGCCCCTGGGTCAGCCAGTCAGACTGCAATACACCGACCACGGCGTCGATATCCGCCTGATCGAGGCTTTGCCGAGCGTAAGGAATCATGCTGGCAACCAGGCACGCACCAGCGCGTCCCGGATGATCTGACGCCCGAACGAACCGGTCCGGCCTGCGATGAAAATCGAATTACCGTTGAACATGCCTTGAATCCCTTATACCTTTTCGCCGGGCCTAACCGAGCATCTGCGCCCAGTTCACCGAAGCACTTTCGCCCAGGGCAAAGCCCTTGCCGCTCAAGGCCAGGTTGGCGTTATAGGCCTGGTCCTGGGCAAAGGCTGGCGCCCACTTGTGACGCAGCGCATCGAGGGCCTGCGGCGCCTGTGGCACTGCACCCGAATGAATGACCTGTACCAGCGGCGTCCACACGGTGAGGTAACCGGCCTGACCGGCCCGCAAGCACAGATCGACGTCGCTCAAGCCGTCGGCGAAGGTCACGCTGTCCAGACCGTCCAGGTCGTCGAACAACGCTTTATGCACCATCAGGCACACCTTCGACACCGCCGAGTAGTTCTGCTCCAGGGCCAACCGGTGCAGGTAACCTTCGGCGTCGTGTTTTTCCCCGACAAAGGCTGAGCCCACACCACCGTTCATGCCGAGAATCAGCCCGGCCTGGGTGACCTTGCCGTCGCGGTCGATCAACTTGGGACCGACCACGCCGACTTCCGGACGCTGGGCGTGATTGAGCAGCGACTCAAGCCAGTTCGGGTTGACCACTTCACTGTCGGCGGCCAACAGCACCAGGTACTCGCCCTGCGCCTGCTGGCTGGCCGTGTTGTACAACGCCGCGTCGCTAAGGGTCTGGTCGGCACGCAGCACGCTGACTTTCGGATGCTGGTAAGTACCCAGCCAATCGTTGACCTCGGCTGACTGATTGGGGTTGAGCGCGATCAGCACTTCGTACTGGATGTAGCGGGTACGCAGCAAGACCGCTTGCAGGCACTGTTGCAGGGCCGCCAGGTCATCCCCGGCCGGCAGGATGATCGACACCAGCGGGCGCTCGGTGTGGCGGTAGTCGATATGATAAGTGCCAGGCACCGTCGAAGTGACCTTGGCCTTGTAGCCACGATTGCCCAGGTGACGCAGCAACGCCAGGCGCTCATCGGCGTTTTCTTCCAGCACCGGTGCCTGGCTGATCAGCAACGGCTCGTCCAGGTGGGCCAGCCCGTTGAGGCCACCCTGCTCGATGATGCGCAGCAGCAGGTCGAATTCCAGGGCCTTGCTGAAGTCAGGCTGGTAGCCGCCGACTTCAATGAACACTTCCCGGCGGATCAGCCAGTGACGCGCCATCAAGGCCGGCAGGCTTTGCAGCAAGTCAAGATTGAAGCCAGGGCGGAACACGTCCACCAGTGCGCCTTCGGCGGTGCGCAGGATTTCGTCGGTGGCGACGGCGCGGCAGTCTGCGGCGGCCAGCAATTCCAGGCTGGCACGCAACAGGCCACCGGCAGTGAACTCGTCGCCGGCTTCAGCCAGCAGCAGCCAGTCGCACGTCGATTGACGAGCACTCTGGTTCAGTTTGTCGACGTAGTTGCTTTGCGTGACCCGGACAAAGTGCAGGGTGTTCTGCGCCGTGGTCGCCGCCGGTGCTTCACCGGTGGTGAAGACCACAATCCTGAACGCCTTGCTGTGACCTTCGAGCAGGCTGTCGAGAGAGACTTGCAGCTTGTCGATATCGTTATCCAGGTCCAGCAGGAAGATCCCGAACTGTGGACCACCGTCGTTGGCCGCCAGGTGTTGGGCGATCGACTCAGCCTCAAGTGCATCCGGCTGACGGGGCGCAAGCCACTTGAGCAAACGACCGGAGAGCATCTTGTCGAACGTCGCACCGTTGCCCTCGACCGACACCGCGTCAAGACGTGCAGCCCAGTCGTTCAGGGGCTGCGCCTCTTCTTCTTCGCCCAGCAGTTCCAGCTGAGCCACCAGACGCTTGACCACCGTGCGGTTGAACACATTACTGTCGTGGGCCTGCCACAAACGGTCGACCACACTTTCCGGCGTGTCATTGTTACGCGCCAGCATCAGGCTCTGCTGGCGGGTCCAGATACCCTCCAGGCCTGCCAACTGAACGCGACCGGCCGGCATGGCGTGCAACAGGAATTCGAACTGGGTCAACTGATCGAAAAACTGCTGATTGTAGAACGGCATTTCGACGTATTGCTTGGGGCCGAAACGGCGCTCCGGGCCTTTCTCGACGCTCGTCCAGGCGGACTCGATAATCAGCTCGGTGGTCAGTGCGCGACCGGTGCGCAAGCTATCGGCCAGGGCTTCAAAACTTTGCAGCGCGAACTGTTTGCCTTGCTCCGGGTTCTCGCCTTGAACTTGAGTCGGCAGCCCGAAGAGGAACGCGGCAAAGGCTTCACGCTCGGCGACCGTCTTGGCATCGGTATGAGCCAGCGTGTGGAAGATCTCGGTGTTGTGGTCCGAGTACCCGTAGTTCATCTCCCGCACGACATACGGGATCGGCAGAATCCGCGCCTTGCCCCGCGCCAGCATGTAATACGTGTGACCGATTTCCTGCCATTGGAAGGACGTATCCTGAGGCATCACCTGATACCAGTCACGTACCAGGTCGGTACGCTGTACGGCATAGAAAGGCGGCAGGTACTGGTGCATGTAATCCAGTACACGCTCCTCGGCATTCTCGGACGAATAGTCCTCGCAGACCTTCTTGTCACGCCGAAAGTAGCTGACGCTGTTGGGTTGCGACAGGTACATCATGCTGTAACCGTGGCACAGGCCGTAATCGGGATTGGCCTCCATGAATGCCACGGCGGCGCGCAGGGCGTCATGCACATGGAAGTCATCGTCGGCGGCGAACACCATGAACGGCGTGGTCACTTGCTCCACGCCAAAAGCCAGCTTGGCGCGAACGCCCCAGTAGCCAAACTGCGGGACATGCTGGTAATCCACATTTTCAAACTGCCCGGCCAGGCTTGGCTGGCCTTCGGTCGAAGAGTCCAGAACCAGAATCCTGCAAGGCAAGCCGCTGTAGAAACGTGCCGCCCGGCGCAAAAATGCCGGCCGCTCGTGAGACATCAGCACCACGGTCAACTGTTCGTTGAGTGCCAACCCGTGTTCAGAATTGTTCTTGCCTTGCATACCTTTCCCCACAACGGCGTATCGCCGAAAAAACCCAACGATGTCTTGTCGATTACCGCACGCGACGCAAATAGCCATCCGGCGCGACGGTGATCAGCAGCTTGCTGTGAATGGCCTGGTCGATTTCAAAGTCGCGGTTTTCTTCCAGGTAAGCCCATACCGCGGTTTTCGGGTTGTCGCCCTTGCCCCACGGGCGGTCCGGGAAGGCGTCTTCGGGCATGTCTTCCACCACGGTATCCATCACCACGCAGTAGCTGCCTACCGAGGTCATCGGCGCATAGGCCCGCAGTTCTTCAAGCACATGCTCGTGGGTGTGGTTGGAGTCCAGAACCACCAGCACTTTCTTGCCTTCGACGCGCTGGCGAACCTGTTCGACAATCGCCGGATCGATACTCGAACCCTGGATCATCCGGATCCGCTTGCTCATCGGGTGCGCTTCGATTGCCTCACGGTTGTGCTGGCGGATATCGATGTCGACGCCCAGCACTTCGCCGTGGCCGATCAGTTCCAGCATCGAGGCGTAAAACACCAGCGAGCCGCCGTGGGCGATACCGGTCTCGACGATGATGTCCGGCCGCAGCGCCCAGATGATTTCCTGCATGGCGACCATGTCCTGGGGGAACTGAATGATCGGGCGGCCCATCCAGCTGAAGTTGTAGGTGTACTTATGTCTGGCGGTCGTGCCAACCCAATCCAGCGACGTGGCTTGCAAGGCTTTGTCCTGTCGCAGGCCTTCGATGTTCTCTTTTACTTCTTCACGAAACTGCTCATGAGGATTCATTACAGACTCTCCGGAAATTAGTCGCGGTGGTTACTTGAAAACCCGACCGTCTTGAAAGGAAGCAGGATTGGTCTTGATGGTCCTGGCGGGGCTGCCCACCACAACCGCATAGTCTGGAACGTCTCTGGTCACCACGGCGCCCGCACCGATGGTGACCCAACGACCGATGCGCAATCGCGGCAGGATCGTGGCGTTGGTGCCGATAAAGGTGCCGTCACCGATCTCGACACAACCGGCAATGCAGACGCCCGGCGCCATGAACACCGAATGGCCGATCTGCCCTTCATGCCCGACCAGGCTGCCGGCGCTGATACTGGTGTTGTCACCCAGGCTGACTTGCGCCTGCATGATCACGCCCTCTTGCAGATACGTGCCGACGCCCATCGTAATCATCGTCAGATCGATGCCCGGGTGGATGAAGTTACCCAGGCTGCCACCGGCCTCGACGATCTCGCAGGTGGTCCGGTAACGCAGCGCCGTGCTGCCAGTGATCAAATTGACAAAGCGTGTGTCGGGGCCTTTCAGCTCGGCCACCTTGTCGGTGCCACCCACCACCGGCACGCCATGAAACAGCGTGCCTTGTTTCGCCGGATCGTTATCGAGAAAGGCGAATTGCACGTCCGGCTGGCTGCGTTGCAGGGTGAGGATCATCCGTACCGCTTCAGGATTGGCCGCCCCCAGCAGGTAAACCTTCATAGCCGGGTCCTTTTGAGTACCAGCGCGCGCAGCACCTCGATGACCCGGTGCTGATCGTCATCGGTCATGTCGTGGTAACTCGGCAGATTGATCGCGCGTTCCGGCAGCGCATGCGCCACGGGTGAGTCGGCCGTCAGTTCGCTGAACATCGGCAAGGACGACAGCGGCCAGAAGAACACCCGCGCGTCGATATCGGCGGCCTGGAAGGCGGCGCTCAACATGTCCCGCGTGATCCCCAGCTCGCGGTCAAAGACCACGGTAGGCATCCAGTAACCGTTGCGCGCGTGTTCCGGTTCAGGGTTCATGGACAAGCCCGGCAATGCAACCAGGACGCCGGCGTAGTTGGCGAAGATCGCACGCTTGCGCTCGATCAACTCGTCGATCCGCTCAACCTGCGCGCAACCGACGGCGGCTTGCAAGTTGCTCATCTTGTATTTGAAACCGAGGAAATCCGGCCAGAACTGTTTGCTGCTGCCGGCCACGCGGCCATGGTTGGACAGGGTCAGCACACGGTCATACAGAACCTTGTCCGACGTCACGAAGATGCCGCCTTCGCCGGTGGTCATGGTCTTGGTGCCATGAAAGGAAAACGCGCCGAACGCGCCCAGGGAACCGGCGGCCTGACCACGCCACTGCGAGCCAATCGCCTCGGCGGCGTCTTCGATGACCGGCAGGCCAAACTCGCGACCGATGGCCAGCAACGCATCCATGTCGCAGAGATTGCCGTAGAGGTGCACCGCCAGAATCGCTTTGGTTCGTGGGGTGATCGCCTGGCGAACCTGCTGCGGGTCGAGGCACCAGCTGTCGGCCAGTACGTCGACGAACACCGGCGTCGCGCCCAGATAGGTGATGGGCGCGGCCGAGGCGATCCAGTTGGTATCGGCGAGGATCACCTCATCGCCGGCACCGATGCCCAGCGCCGCCATGCCCATGTGCAGCGCGCCGGTGCAACTGGACGTGGCAATCGCGTACGTCGCACCCACGTGCTCGGCAAAGGACTTTTCGAAGCGCGTCAGGTACTCGTAGCAGCGCTCTCCCCAACCATGGCGGACGGCATCGAGTACGTAGTCAGCTTCCAGCTCACCGACACTGGGTTTGGTGTAATGAATTCGACTCATCGAATGATCAACTCGGGAATGGCAATGACAAAACGACCGTCCCATGCACGAATGCCGGCAAAGGCCTGGGTGATCTCATCCAGCAGGTTCCACGGCAGTACCAGCACGTAGTCCGGTTTTTCGATGTCGATCTGTGCCGGCGACACGATCGGAATGCGGCTGCCGGGCAGGTATTTGCCTTGCTTGTGCGGGTTGGCATCGGCCACCCAGGCCAGCAGGTCCGGCTTGACCCCGGCGTAGTTGAGCAGGGTGTTGCCCTTGGCGGCGGCGCCGTAGCCGACCACGCGTTTGCCATCGGCCCTGGCCTGCAACAGGAAGCGCAGCAGGTCATGCTTGATGCGCTCGGCGGCGGGCGCCAGGGTCGCGTAGAACCCAGGGGTTTTCACCCCGGCGACGAGTTCCGCCTGCAGTTGTTGCCGGACCGCCGGTTGCACTTCGCGACGCTCGCCATCCAGTCGCTGCACGAACACCCGCAACGAACCGCCATGGGTCGAGAGCTGGCTGACGTCAAACACTTGCAGGCCATTGCGCTCGCACAAGGTCTGCACAGCAGTCAGCGACAGGTAGGAATAATGCTCGTGATACAGCGTGTCGAACTGCTGGCCGGCCATCAGGGTCAGCAACTGCGGGAACTCGAAGGTCGCCACGCCCGTCGGTTTGAGCAGGGTCGCGAAACCGCCGAGAAAATCATTGATGTCCGGCACATGCGCCAGCACGTTGTTGGCAGCCATCAGGTCGGCGCCCCAGCCTTCGTTTTTCAACTGCGCGGCGGTGTCGCGACCGAAAAACAGTTCACGAATCTCCAGGCCTTTTTCCCGCGCCGCTTGCGCGGTGCTGCGGGTCGGCTCGACGCCCAGGCAAGGGATGCCGCGCCTGGCCACGTACTGCAACAGGTAACCGTCATTGGCCGCAACTTCCACCACACGGCTGTCGGCGCTCAGGCCGAAGCGCTCGACCATCTCGGCCACATAACGCTCGGCATGGGCCAGCCAGGTGCTGGAGAACGAACTGAAATAGGCGTACTCGGCATCGAACAGGCTGTCGGCGCTGGTGTAATCCTCGGTTTGCACCAGCCAGCATTGCTGGCACACGGCAACCTTCAGTGGCACCCATTGTTCGGCCTGCTCCAGCTGGTCGACACGCACATAAGCGTTGGACGGTGGCGAGGTGCCCAGGTCGATCAGCGGCAGGGTCAGCGCAGTGGCGCAACCACGGCAGTTCATAGACGCACTCCGGCAAAATGTTCATCGAGCGCCGGATGACTCGCATCGCGCACCGACAGATTATTGACAGGCAACGGCCAGGCAATCGCCAGCCGTGGATCGAGCACCGACAACCCGCCTTCGTGTTCCGGCGTGTAGTCGTTGCTGTGCAGGTAAAGCAGCTCGGCGTCGGCACTCAGGGTCTGGAAGCCGTGGGCGAACCCGGCCGGAATCAACAGACTGCGGCCATCGCCGGCACGCAAGTGTTCAGCGTGCCAGTGCAGGAAGGTCTCGGAGTCGGGACGCAGATCCACCGCGACATCCCAGACTTCACCGCGCAGGCAGGTGATCAATTTGGCTTCCGGCGCACGGGCATTCTGGTAATGCAGGCCACGCACGCTGCCGCGTTCGCGGGTGCAGGAGTGATTGATCTGGCGGATATGAAACGCCTGGCCAAATGCACTCAGGCTGCCTTCGCAAAACAACCGGGAAAAGTGCCCGCGCTCGTCCTCGAAGCGTTTGTGCTGCACGCAGAACAAACCGCTCAGCGGCAATGCCTTCAGCAGAAATTCACTCACAGCGCGCCTCGGTACAGGTTCAATTGCGCCAGGCTGATGGCGCGCATGTCATCGCCGTTCTGCCACGCCAGATGCCAATCCAGGGTCTGGGTCAGGCACTGCTGCAACGACCAGCGCGGTTGCCAGCCGAGCAATTGACGGGCGCGGCTGCTGTCCAGGCGCAGCAGGCCGGCCTCATGCAAATCGCTCGGTTCGATGCGCAGCCCGCGTGCCTGCGGCCAGCGGCTGGCAAGCAGTTCGACCACTTCACCGACGCTGCACATGTCCGCTTCGCCGGGACCGAAATTCCACGCCCCGGCGAATTGCGGGCCTTGCTCAAACAGGCCGGCTGCCAGTTGCAGATAGCCAGCCAGCGGTTCCAGTGCGTGCTGCCACGGGCGCACGGCTTGCGGGTAACGCAAGGTCACCGGCTCGTCCGCCGACCAGGCCTTGAGTACATCGGGAATCAACCGCTCCGGGGCGAAATCGCCACCACCGAGTACGTTGCCGGCACGGGCCGTGGCCAACGCCAGACCATGCTCGGCGTGCTTTTGCGGCGCAAAGAACGAGGCGGCATAGGATTGCGCCAGCAATTCGCAGCAAGCCTTGCTGCTGCTGTAGGGATCGTGACCGCCCAACGCTTCGTTTTCGCGGTACGGCCACAGCCATTCCTGATTGGCGTAGACCTTGTCGGTGGTCACCAGCACACAAGCACGCACGCCGCCGACCTGGCGGATCGCTTCGAGCAGGTTGAGCGTCCCCATGACGTTGCTGGAGTACGTGCCCAACGGGTCGCGATAACCTTCGCGCACCAGCGGCTGTGCCGCCAGGTGCAGGACGATTTCCGGCCGGGTCTCGGCGATCAGTTCCAGCAAAGCGCCCAGGTCACGCAAGTCGCCGCGCTGATCATTGATGCCTTCGTGAACGCGGGCCAGTTCGAACAGGCTCGGCTCGGTGGACGGATCGAGGGAAAACCCGCTGACTTCGGCACCCAGGCTTTGCAGCCACAACGTCAGCCAACTGCCCTTGAAACCGGTGTGGCCGGTGACCAGCACCCGCTTGCCGCGCCAGAATTGCGGGCTCAGTCCCATTGCTTCCATGGGGCCTCCCCGCTCTGCCACAACGCCTCGAGGTGGTTTTTGTCACGCAGGGTGTCCATCGGTTGCCAGAAACCGTCGTGCTGGAACGCCATGAGTTCGCCGCGCTCGGCCAGACCATCCAGCGGCCCGGACTCCCACGAGGTCTCGTCGCCGTCGATCAACGGCAGCACCTTGGGCGACAGGACGAAGAACCCGCCATTGATCCAGCCACCATCGCCGCGAGGTTTTTCAGTGAAGCCCAGGACCTTGTCGCCATCGCGATTGAGCGCGCCGTAGCGGCCGGGTGGTTGTACTGCGGTGACGGTCGCCAGTTTTCCGTGCTGGAGATGGAAATCCACCAACGCGCCAATGTTGAGGTCCGACACGCCGTCGCCGTAGGTAAAGCAGAACGCCTGTTCGTCTTCGAGGTAGCGTCGGGCGCGGCGCAAACGGCCGCCGGTCATGGTCTCTTCGCCGGTGTCGATCAGCGTGACGCGCCATGGCTCGCTGTAGTTCTGGTGAACATCCATGCGGTTGTTGCACATGTCGAACGTGACGTCGGAGGTGTGCAGAAAGTAGTTGGCGAAAAAGTCCTTGATCGCATAGCCCTTGTAGCCAAGGCAAATCACGAAATCGTGGATCCCGTGAGCGGAGTACTGTTTCATGATGTGCCAGAGAATTGGCTTGCCGCCGACCTCGATCATTGGCTTGGGCTTGAGGTGCGACTCTTCGCTGATCCGCGTACCCAGGCCACCCGCCAAAATAACTGCCTTCATCCCTTCCCCTCTTGTTCGTCACAGGGCTCAGCCAAGCTGTATCAAGCTTTTGCGGGCCATCCGGGTTAAACCTGCCGCCGTTCAGGGCACGTCCGGGCTCACCGGAAGTGCTCGTTTTATGGCGATATAAGGGGGACTTGCAGGAAACGCGCCAGCTCTTTCAATCCGCTACCGGGCAATGCTTGGCGGGCATCTTCAACGCTGATTGCAAAGTCTGGCGGCAAAAAAAAGGCAGGCGACTCAACGTCGCCTGCCTGGTCGGGATCGATGCGCGAACGGTCAGTCCGCCAGCCAGCCATTTTCCCAGTAACGCAAATTGTCGCCGCGCAGCACGTAGTCACGCAGCACGATCTCGCGCAACTCATCGCCCATGCGATAGCTGGCATCCGGATCGTCCAGATGCATGCGGATCGCTTGCAGCCATTCATCCGTGGAGTTGGTCTTGATCCGGGTGCACGGCAGGTAGCCGCGATAGGCTTCGGTGTCGGTGCAAATCACCGGGTAACCGCAAGCGCCATACTCCAGCAGGCGCAGGTTGCTCTTGCAGTCGTTGAAGATGTGGAACTCCAGCGGCGCCAACGCCAGATCCAGGTTCAGGCTGGCCAGTTTCGCCGGATAGACATCCAGCCCGATTACCCCGTGGAACTCATGCATGTACGGGCGCAGATCGTCCGGGCACATGCCGAAGAAGACCCAGTCGACTTCATTGGCCAGTTCGCGAACCACATCGGCGATCACTGCCAGGTCACCGTGGTGGCTGGTGCCGCCGCCCCAGCCGACCCGGGGCTTTTTCGAGGTTCTGCGCTGACTGCGCAGGTCGGTCCACAAGTGCGACGCCAACATGTTGGGCACCACGCGAATGTCCTGATGCATGTCCGACAGCGCGTTACCCAGCGGCTCGGTGGAGACCACCACGCGATCGCACATGCCGATGGCGCGCCGCACCAGTTTTTCCATTTCATCCTTGCCCGGCATATTGCGGATATGCGCATTGCGGTGCGGGACGTTGATCACGAAGTCATCCAGCTCATAGATACGCCGCGCACCGGAGTATTTTTGCAGGCTCGGGATTTCGTTGATCGGACCTTCGGAATAGCGCCCCTGCAGGATGATCACGTCAGGCGAATGGCGCTCGACTTCGATGATGGTCGGCAGGTTGTAATGAATGCGCCCGTGCGCCCTGCCGGCGGCCTCCAGCTCGATCAACGGTTGCGTGACCCGGTAATGGCCGATGGCAGACGCATTGACCGGCAACGCGAGAATCTTCGGCAGCTGCGCCCTGGAAAACGGGCTCCAACCGGATCGCAAGCCGGGCTCGAGACTGAAGCTTGCCCCGCCCAATCCCTGCAACGCCAGGTTGGTGTTGTAGGCCGGATCACGGGCCACGATCGGCAGCCAGCGCTTATAGAAAACTTCCTGCTCCTGCTCGCTTCGAGCCTGGTCACCCTCTCGCGCAACCACCGCCGGCTGCGCGCCCAACGCCAGTTGCGCGTGAGGCGTCCAGACCACCAGATAACCTTCCTGGCCAACCCGCAAACACAGATCCACCTCATTGAGGGACTGCGCCAGGCCCTGCTCGTCCAGGCCGCCGACCGCGTCAAAGACCGCCTTGCGCACCATCAGGCAATCGCCGCCGACGGCACTGAAATTGTGAGCGACCTGCAAGCGGTACATGTACCCCGCCGCCTGCAGCGACTCACCATGGAACGGCACGCCAGCCGGCCCTTGCAACCCGAGTATCAGGCCGGCATGCAGCACGCGGCCATCGGGGTTGAACAGCTTGGCGCCTACCACGCCGACTTCCGGACGTTGCGCATGATTGAGCAGCTCGCCCAGCCATTCACCTTGGGTTATCACCGTGTAGGGGTTGAGCATCAGCACGTACTCGCCAGCGGCCTGCTGCGCGGCGAAATTACGCGCCGCCGCATTACCCTGCAACTCGCAGCGCAGTACCCGGATCCGCTCGCTGCCCAATTGCGCCATGCCGGCGAACCAGTCGAACGCCTCGACGCTCTCGCTGCCGTTGTCCACCAACAGCAACTCGTATTCGCCGTAGGCGGTTTTCTCCAGCAGACTCTCGACACAACGTTGCAATGCCAGGGTCTGGTCCTTGCTGACGATCACGATCGACACCAGCGGCCGATCAGCATGCTGATAGTCGACTCGATTGAGCAGCGCCGAACTGCCCTCACGAATGTCGTGGGCGACACCCAGGCGCTGCAAGTGCGCCTCGAGTAACCGCGGATTGGTGTCCATCACTTGCGGCAGCGACAGCCATTTGGCCAGGTCGAACGCCGACTCCAGCAACACCTCTGAAATGTGCCCGACCACATGCGTGCCAGCACTCTCGACCATTCGCCACAACATATCGTGTGGCGCCAGTTCGCCGTACACCGAATCGAACCCGCCCAGCGCCAGGAACTGTTCGCGCTCGAATGCCAGCGCTCGCCCCACGTAGGGATAGCTGCGCATCAGGTCCAGGTTGAAGTCCGGCTTGAATGCAGGCTCGGCCGACTCACCCTGATGCAGCCCACCTTCGTCGCTGTACAGGCAGGTCAGCGAGCGCGACAGCGCAATGCGTTCAGCCATGACCAGCAAGGCCGGCGCCACCAGACGATCACCGGCACGCAGCAGATAGAACCAGCCAGTGCCTTCCAGTTGTGGTAACAGGGCGTTGATCTGCTGCTGCCAATCGTCCTGCAGCGGCAAGCGGAACACACGCTCATCCAGCGCGGCCTCAGTGCAGGATGCCGACAGCACCAGTGTCAGTTCAGGGGCGTAATCCTGATCCTCCAGCGATTGCAGGGTGAGTTCCAGCGCCGAACGGCTGCCTTGCTCATCGATGATGACCGGAACGATTTTGGGTCGGGTTGGCCAAGCCTCCAATGTATCCGCCAGCAACTCGCGCTGACCGTCGGTGAGCGTGCGGCACGCCAGCCACTGGGCATACAGTTGCGCGAAACTGACACTGGCGATGCCGACATGCCAATCCTGGGTGGTCTGCTTGGTGCCCAGGGTCCGGCTCAGCGGCAACTCTTCCCAAACCCGCGGTGACTCGTCCACTTTGGTCAGTGGCACATAGCGCACCCAACCCTGGGCCGGCGCAGATTCGCCGCCACGGGCCTTGAGCATCTGCGACAGCCATTGCCGCTCGGTTTCGGCCGCGTCTTTCATCGACTGCTGGCCGCTCAGACGCTCGGGGTACAGGCGCTCGACGCCGAGCACATGATTGGACACCGCCAGATTGCCGCGCCGCATCAGGCAGACGTACAAGGCAAAATCGAGGGTCGCGACGAAACAATGGCCGGGCTGCGTCAGTGCCGGGAACAGTTCGAGCACGTCAGCCCGCCGGAACATCGCGTTGCTGAAGCCACCGAGAATGTTGACCGGGAAGTTTTCGAAGATCGCCAGCAGGTCCTCGCCCTTGAACACTCCGCCCACCGGGGAAAGCGGAGTGTTTTCCAGGCGCGACGGCAGCGGCATGTCGTCGGCATCCCAGAGCAGACGCTGGGCCACGACCAGATTGACGTCAGCACAGTCGATCAGCACCTGGGCCTGACGCTCGATGCAGGCCGAGAACAACTGATCGTCATCACACAGAAACTTGATGTACTCGCCTTGCGCCACTTCCAGGCAGGCTTGCAGATTACCCACCAGCCCCAGGGTTCGCGGATTTCGCACATAACGTACGGTCGCGCCCTGCTCGACCACCGAAGCCACGATCTCTTCGATCTCATGCCCGCGACTGTCATCGCAAACGATGATCTCCAGGTTGCCGTAGCTCTGGTTCACAGCCGTGTGCAAGGCACGACCGAAAAAGCGTGGATTGAAGGCGGGAATGACCAGGCTGACAAGCGGAAGTGAATTCACGGCGGGCTCACAGGCGGCGCGAGCCCGCCCTGAAAAGCGAGCCCTTGATTACCGCAAAAAAGACGATAAATACTGAAGGGGCACGGCCATCGGGCGCCTGCGCGCCCGACCACGGTCACATCTTGTTGAACAGGCCCAGTTGAGAAATCTTGCTGAACGCCAACTGCGCCGCCTGCAACATGGTCTGCTGCAAGGTCAGGCGAGTCATGACTTCAGCCGGGTCCGAATCGCGAATCGACTTCTGGCTGGCGCTGTTCGCCAGGGTCAGGCTCTCGTTGGTCGCGGTCTGGTTATCCAGTGCCTGACCGCGGGCACCGATCGTGGTGATGGCCGAGCCGATCTGGTTGGCCGCACTGTCGATGTTGCCCATTCCCGACTCCATGGTGCCCAGCAACTTCTGCTTGGCCACCGGGTCGCCATCGATCGGCGTGTTCAACGCGGTGATCATCTGTCCGAGAGTGTCGAGCACGTTCTGGGTCTGATGGTTGTTGGACTGAATCACGAACTGGTCGCCGGACGCCGGGGCGCCACCGCCCAGGGCAAAGGTCACGCCTGCTGCGGTGGCGTTGCCGCCCGCCACTGTGCCCGACGAAACCGGTTTGCTGTCGGCGGTGATCGGCGCGGCATACAGGTCGAAATTGCTGGCACTGGTGAACTTGAGGATCGCCCCGCCCGACGGGAAGGCGTTGGCGTAATCCATCGGGTTGGTCACGCTGGAACCGGTGATGACCGCGGTTGACGAGTTACCGGCGCTGCGCGACGTGTTGAAGGTGTCCGACGTGGAAGACAGATTGAAAGTATGGCCGGCGATCACCGCATCCGGGTTGGTATCACCGGTTTTGAGGTTGATGTTCAACTTCAGGTCGACGCCACGGAAACTGACCGTCTGGTTGGCGCCATTGGAGTTACTGACCAGGCCGTTCTGACTGGCTTCGGCGGTCACGTCGTTGCCCAGCGAGTCGGTGATCTTCAACTGGGTGCTGCTGAGGAAACTGACGGTGTAGGGCTGGCCGCCAGTGAACTTCGCGTTGTAGGTGGAGCTGGTGCCGACCGTACCGTTGGACAGCACCACGCGACCGTCATCCACCACCGGAGCGGTCATGGTGGTCTGGGTGCGACTGGTGTTGATGGTCTGCTGGAACGCACTCCAGCCAGTGGTGTTGGTCCCGACCGTCATGCCATCGCCAATGCCAAGGTCGATGGTGGTCTGGTCACCGTTGTAGCTGTAGGTGCCGTCCGAGTTTTTCGAGTAAGGCGCGGTGTCGGTTTTCGAACCGGAGAACACGTAGTTGCCGCTGGCATCCTTGGCGTTCATCAGGCCCAGCACTTGTTGCTGGATCTGGCCCAGCTCTGACGCATAGGCCTTGCGGTCCGCGTCGGTGGCAATGCCATTGCTGGCGGCGAGGGCCAGTTCCTTGGCGCGCTGCAAAGCGGTACCGATGGAGTCGAGCGTCGTTTCCTGCAGGCTCAACGCACTCTTGGTGGTGTTGATGTTGGTGCCGTACTGATCAAGCATCGCGCTCTGCTGACCCAGTTGCAGCAAACGACCGGCACCGATCGGATCATCGGCGGCAGTGTTGACGCGGATCTGGCTGCTGATTTCGTTGCTGGTCGCGATGGCCTTGTTGAAGTTGCGCTGGTAGTTGGCAGCGGTGATTTCGTAATACTGGGCGGTGGAAATGCGCATGAATTACGACTCCTTAAAGGCTGTTGATCAGCGTGGTGAAAATTTCCTGCGCAGCCTTGATGATCTGCGAAGACGCGGTGTAGTACTGCTGGTACTTGACCAGGTTGCCGGTTTCTTCATCCAGGTCGACCCCGGAGTTCGAATCCCGTGCCCCTTTGGCGTTGTCCAGGATCGCCGTGGTGGCGTCGCTGTCGGACTTGCCCTGGGCAGCCTTGGCGCCGACGTTGGTCACCAGTTTGTTGTAGGCATCGGTCAGGCTGATACCCTTGCTCGCCGTGCCGGTGTCTACGGTCTGTCTGGTTTGCAGCCCCACCAGCGCCTGAGCGTTGCGGTTGTCCGAAGACGCCGCGCCAGTCAGGTTGATGGTGAAGCTTTCGCCGCTGGCTGGCGTGGCGCCGACCGTGGTCTGCACGGTGAAGGTCTTCTGCACGGCTGGCGTGACGCTGGTGTCCATGACCGGAGCACCGCTGGCATCGAGCATGCCCACTTTCAGATTCAGCGTGTTGCTCTGGCCGGGAACGATGGTGCCGGTGCCGATCGAATTGCCCTTGGCATCGACCATGTTGTAGCTCTGGCTACCGCCGCTGGCCGCGCCGAACACCAGTTTGACCGGCGTCGAGTTCTTGAGCGCGGTCTGCATTTCTGCCTGGGCCGTCGGGTTGTAGATGTCGAGGGTGCTGGTCAGTGTCGGCTGGGTGTAGGTGCCGGTGTTGTTGGCAGTGGTCACGCCGGTCAACGGTGCTGCGGCCGCGATTTTTTTCGGGTCGGTGAGCACGGTCTGGATACTGGTCGCCGCGCCACGGGTCGGCGTCACCTTGAACGAATCGCCGGCGCTCAGCGCACCGCCGTTCAGGTTCAGGCTGAAACCGTCGATTACCGGAGCCGGGGTCGTCGTGGTGCTGAACGCGCCCATGTCGGTGCCGTCCGAGCGCTTGACGGTGTAGTTGGTCGCGCTGGTGAACGTCACCTGATAGTCGCTGGTGGTCAGCTTGCCGGTGTCCTTGATGGTGACATCCAGGTTGCCGGAGCCGGCACTGTTGCCTGCCGCCGCAATGCTACGCTGACTGACCAGCGCGGCACTGTTGATGTTGTTGAAGATCGCCGCGCCGAAATCACCGTTCTTGTCGATGCCCTGCGCCTGCTGGCTGTTGATCTGGTCGGCCACCACCAGTGCCACGCGCCCCAGCTCATTGAGCGAAGGGTCGAGGACTTCCTTGCGATACGTCAACAGGCCGCCGATTTCACCGCCGCTGACCACCGAGGTCACGTCGATGGTGCTGGAGCCACGGTTGAGCTGTAGCGCCATGCGCGATGGATCGTCCTTGCCTGGCACGGTTTGCAGTGTATTGGTGGTGTTGCCGACCACCAGTGGCTGGCCGCTGCCGATGTAGACGTCGTAGCTGTTGCCGCGCTCGACCACCTGGGTACCGACCAGCTCGGACAGTTGGCGCACGGCTTCGTTGCGCGAGTCCAGCAGGTCGTTTGGCTGGTTGGTGCCGGTGGAGAGCTCGGAAATCTTCTGGTTGAGTGTGGCAATCGTGGTGGACAGCTTGTTCACCTGGTCCGCCATGTCGCCCAGGCTGCCGTTCAGGTTGGTGTTCTGGTCGTTCAACTGCTTGGCAATCGAATTGAAGCGGGCGGACAAGGCCTGGGCACCGGTCAGCACCGACTGGCGGGACGTGTCGTCGGTGGCCGAGGTCGAAACGCCTTGCATCGAGGTGAAGAATTTTTGCAGCACACCGGTCAGCCCGGTGTTGGAATCGGAAAGCGTGGCGTCCAGCGGCGTGGCCTGTGCGTTGTACGACGTAGCTTCGCTGTCGAGCGAGGTAGCGGTACGCAGCTGCGAATCGAGATACGAGTTATACACGCGACGCACATCGGCCAGCGTTGTGCCGGTACCGATGAACACGTTGCCGTACTGAATCGAGCCTTTGGTGCTCTGCACAGATTGCTGGCGCGAGTACCCGGCGGTGTCGACGTTGGCAATGTTGTTGCCGGTCGTCACCAACGAGTTATGGCCAGCACTCAGCCCCGACATCCCGATATTGAGCAAACTCATGGTTCAGACCTTATACCTTGTGCCTATAAAGGCGTGGTGGAAACGCCCGCCGCAGCGTAGTTCTGGTAACTCGTCATCTGCTTGGCTATCTGCGAAATCTTGCTTGCGTAGTCCGGGTCGGTTGCGTAACCGGCCTTCTGCAACTCGCGTACAAACTGTTCTGGGTTATCGGCCGACTTCACGACATCTTGATAGCGATTATTGGTCTGCAGCAAAGTCACAAGGTCATGGAAACTGTCCTTGTAGGAATCGTAGGAGCGGAACTCGGCCGTCTCCTTGACCATCTGCCCATTGCGGAATTCGCTGGTGATCGCCCGCGCCGAATTGCCCTGCCAGCTGTTGCCGGCCTTGATGCCGAACAGGTTGTGGCTGCTGCTGCCGTCCTGCTGGCGCATGACCGACTTGCCCCAACCCGTTTCCAGGGCCGCCTGGGCCACCAGGTAACGTGGATCGACACCGATCCGGGCCGCCGCGTCCTTGGCCATCGGCAACATGGTGTTGACGAAATCGTCGGCGGAGCTGAAAGCCTTCTTCGGTGGCGCCAGAGGAATCTGCGCCATGGCGCGACCGTAAATCTGCATGCCGCCCGCGGAGGATTGCTGTGCGTTCGCCAGCCAGTCGCCGTTGTACAACGGACCCGAACCGGTAGAGGCCGTGCGCTCCGGCAACTGCGTTTTATTGACTGCCACAGCGGTGGTCGTCGCCGAAGGCACCAGCCCGGCCAACAGACGATCAGCCAGCTTCGGCGGCAATGCCAGGCGCCGCTGATTGATCAGCACCATGTCATTGCGATGAGCGCCCTCGCCCGCCTCTTGCTGCGCATGGACCGAGCGCGAGGCCCACAACGGACGCTGGCCGTTGACCCGCGACAACGGCCCGTTGAGCGCAACCGTGCCAGCCGCCACCGGCGTTTGTGCAGCCGCTTTCGCCGCTTCTTGCCTGGCAGCCGACGCGGCGGCGGCCTCGCCCGGAGCCAGCGGTTTGTTCTTCGACATCTGGCGCATCAGCACGTCCGCCAGGCCGATACCACCGCCCTCGCGGGACATGGAGACGGCCAGCTGCTGGTCGTACATTTCCTGGTACTGCTTGGCCGCCGGGGTGTTCATCGGATTGTCCTGACCCAATGCTTCGGTGGCCGAGCGCATCGACTTGAGCATTTCCCCGAGGAACAGCGACTCGAACTCCTGCGCCACCTTGCGCATGTTGCCATCGCTGTTCGTGTCGCCGACCTTGAGCTGATTCAGACGATTGAGGTCCGAATAGGAGCCCGAATCGCTGCTGCTGACCAGACCACTCTTGCGCATATCCACGATGGCCGTCCTCAGATCACGATCAGGTCGGCTTGCAGGGCGCCTGCCTGCTTCAGCGCTTCGAGGATGGCCATCAAGTCACCCGGTGCCGCGCCGACCTGGTTCACCGCCCGCACGATCTCGTCGAGGGTGGTGCCCGGGCCGAACTTGAACATCGGCTTGGCTTCCTGCTGGGCGTTGACCTTCGAACGCGGCACCACCGCCGTCGTGCCATTGGACAGTGGGCCGGGCTGGCTGACGATCGGGTCTTCGGTGATGGTCACGGTCAGGCTGCCGTGGGTGACGGCGGCCGGAGAAACCTTGACGTTCTGGCCGATCACGATAGTGCCGGTGCGGGAGTTGATGATGACTTTCGCCACCGCCTGGCCCGGATCGATTTCGAGATTTTCCAGGATCGACAGGTAGTCGACACGCTGGCTTGGATCGAGCGGCGCGGTGACGCGAATCGAACCGCCGTCGATGGCCTGGGCCACGCCAGGGCCGAGCATGTCGTTGATCTTGTCGACGATGCGCTTGGCGGTGGTGAAGTCGGAACGGTTGAGGTTCAGCGTCAGGCTGTTGCCCTGGTTGAAACCGCTCGGCACCGCACGCTCCACCGAGGCACCACCGGGGATGCGACCGGCCGACGGAACGTTGACGGTGATCTTCGAGCCGTCGCGACCTTCCGCATCGAAACCACCGACTACCAGGTTGCCCTGAGCCACCGCATAGACGTTGCCGTCGATACCCTTGAGCGGTGTCAGCAGCAAGGTGCCGCCGCGCAAGCTCTTGGAGTTACCGATGGACGAAACGGTGATGTCGACCTGCTGCCCCGGCTTGGCGAACGCCGGCAAATCGGCACTGATCGACACCGCCGCGACGTTCTTCAACTGCACGTTGCCCGAACCCGGCGGCACCTTGATGCCGAACTGCGAGAGCATGTTGTTGAAGGTCTGCAGGGTGAACGGAGTTTGCGTCGTCTGGTCACCGGTGCCGTTAAGCCCGACCACCAGGCCGTAACCGATCAACTGGTTGGAACGCACGCCGGAAATGCTGGCGATGTCCTTCAGGCGCTCGGCGTGCGCGTTGAACGCGGCGGACAGCATCAAGGCGGCCACCATGAGGTGTTTAAGATTCAAACGGACCACCTAGAAAGGGAACAGCGGGCTGAGGAAGAAACGGTCGAACCAGCCTGGCTGACTCGCATCGGCGAACGAACCGGTGCCCGAGTAGGTGATGCGCGCATCGGCGACACGAGTCGACGACACGGTGTTGTCGGTAGAGATGTCATCGGCGCGAACAAGGCCGGCAATCCGCACCAGCTCATCGCCAGTGTTGAGCGTCATCCACTTCTCGCCGCGTACCGCGATGATGCCGTTGGGCAACACATCGGCGACGGTCACGGTGATCGAGCCGGTCAGGGTGTTGCCCTGGGCTGCCTTGCTGTCGCCCTTGGTCGCGCGGTCGCCTTCATAGCTGGCGTCCAGACTCAGGTCACCACTGCCAAACGGATTGTTGGTGTTGGGCGTGGAGCCGAACAGCGAGGTCAGGCCGATGCTGGCCTTGCTGTTCTTGCCAATTTGCGAGTTGGCGTTTTTGCTGGCCTGGGTCCTTTCGTTCAGGGTGATGGTGATGATGTCACCGATCCGGAACGCCTTGCGGTCGCTGTAGAGGTTCTGTTCGAAACCGGCCTGATAGATCGAGCCGTTGTTCGCCGCCGCCGGCAATGGCGTACGCGGCAACACCGGCGCGTAGTAAGGGTCATTGGGCTTGGGCGTCGCAGGCACGCAACCTGCGAGCGCGGTGATCCCACTCAGTGCCAGAACAGATACATAGCGATTCATGACCCTACCTCACGGTGTTGCAGGCAGCCTCATGGCCGCACATAGACTTGATTACAGATTCTGCGTTACGAACGAGAGCATCTGGTCGGCGGTGGAGATCACCTTGGAGTTCATCTCGTAGGCGCGCTGGGTGGTGATCATGTTGACCATCTCCTCAACGGTGCTGACGTTGGACGTTTCCAGGGTGTTCTGCAGCGTGGTGCCGAAACCGTTCAGACCCGGAGTGCCGACTTGCGGCGCGCCACTGGCGGCGGTTTCCAGGAACAGGTTGTTGCCCACTGCCTGCAGGCCGGCCGGGTTGATGAAGTCGGCGGTTTGCAGGTTGCCGATCACCTGGGCAGCCGGGTTGCCGGCAACGGTGATGGACACGGTGCCGTCGCGGCCGACCGTGAAGGTCTGCGCGTCGTTCGGAATGACAATCGCCGGCTCCAGGGCAAAGCCGCTGGCGTTGACGATCTGGCCGTTGGAGTCCAGGTGGAACGTACCGTCACGGGTGTAGGACGTGGTGCCATCCGGTTGCAGGATCTGAAAGAAACCGCGACCGTCGATGGCCATGTCCAGTGGCTGCTCGGTGGTTTGCAGGCTGCCGGCGGTGAAATTTTTCTGGGTGCCGACGATGCGCACACCGGTACCCAGTTGCAGACCCGACGGCAGTTCGCTGTCCTGGGTCGACTGGGCGCCTGGCTGGCGCTTGATCTGGTAGAGCAGGTCCTGGAACTCGGCGCGGTCACGTTTGAAACCCGTGGTCGACACGTTGGCCAGGTTGTTGGAAATGGTGGTCAGGTTGGTGTCCTGAGCGGACAGGCCTGTCTTGGCAACCCATAGAGCCGGAAGCATTCGATTCTCCTCGTGCGCCTGTTTTACGGCGCGACGTTCTGGTAATTAGCTGATCTGCAAGACCCGAGCCATGGCCTGGTCATCGTCTTTGGCGGTGTTCATCATCTTGATGTGCAGCTCGAACTGCTTGGACAAAGCCAGAACCGAGGTCATCTCTTCCACGGCATTGACGTTGCTCGACTCGAGGAACCCGGACACCAGCTTGACGCCGGCATCGGCCTGCGCAGGCGCGCCGTCCTTGGTGTGGATCGAACCATCCAGGCCCTTGGTCATGTTCTTGAGGTCCGGGTTGACCAGCTTGATGCGGTCGACTTCAGCCATCACCCGGGGACCTTCGCCCATCGCACGGATGCTGATGGTGCCGTCCTCTCCGACTTCGATCTGCTGCTCCGGCGGCACCGCAATCGGCCCGCCATTGCCCATGACCGGCATGCCGTTGCCGGCGCGCAGCACGCCCAGGGCGTCAACGTTCAGGCTGCCGGTGCGCACATAGCTTTCACCGCCATCGGGATTCTGTACGGCAATCCAGCCGTTGCCTTGCACGGCAACGTCGAGGTCGCGGCCGGTTTCCACCAGTGAGCCAGGGGAGAAATCGGTGGCCGGGCGTTCGGACATGGCAAACGCACGCGCCGGAAAGCTGTCACCGAACACCGGCATTGAACGAGCTTGCTCCAGGTCTTTCTGGAAGCCGTTGGTGGAGATGTTCGCGAGGTTGTTGGCATGCGCCTTTTGCGCCAGTGCATTCTGGCTGGCGCCGGTCATTGCCACATAAAGGTACTTGTCCACACTCTTTCCTCTGCCTGCCGGACGTTTGCCGCCCACTGCTGTACTGCTGAGCCATAAGCAATTTGCAGACCAACTTGTTTTTGGCGGCGCCAGGCCCGGCAAACAGGGGACTTGGGGGATTCAGAGGGGATTTGTGATTTGTATCAGAGACGAAAAACCGGCGGTGTCATGCCGGTGGGTGGCAAGTGCCGGCCTCTTGAGTGACTGATCTATCGCCTTCGCGAGCAAGCCCGCTCCCACATTTGGAATGCGTTCCCCTGTGGGAGCGGGCTTGCCCGCGAAGAGGCCGGCACAAACGCAGCAGGCCTCAGCTATGACTCAGTCTTGCCCACCTCATATTCACGCAACTTGTTGGCAATGGTGGTATGCGAAACCCCGAGCCGCTTGCCCAGTTGCCGACTGCTCGGATGCTCGGAATACAGCCGCTCCAGCACCGCCTTCTCGAAACGCCCGACGATCTCGTCCAGCCCACCCTCCAGCGAAAAATCGCCAAGGGGTTGGCGCACACCATAGTCCGGCAAACGAATGTGCTCGGCCTTGACCGTCCCGCCGTCGCACAAAGAAACAGCCTGGAACAGCACGTTCTCCAGTTGCCGCACGTTGCCCGGCCAATGGTAGTGACTGAGCCGCTCCATGGCCGCCGGGGCGAGTTTGGGCAGCGGGCAACCAATCTGCCGGCTGGCCTGATCGAGGAAGTGCTCCACCAGCGGCGTCAAGCCGTCGAGGCATTCGCGCAGCGGCGGGATGTGCAGCGACAACACATTCAAGCGGTGATAGAGGTCCTGGCGGAACTCACCGCGAGCGCACAGTTCAGACAGATCGACCTGGGTCGCGCAGATCACCCGCACATCAAGGTAGACCTCTTCATCACTGCCCACACGACGGAAGCAACCGTCCTGCAAAAAGCGCAGCAACTTCACCTGCAAGCGCGGGCTCATTTCGCCGACGCCATCGAGAAACAGCGTGCCGCCCGCCGTCAGCTCCAGCAACCCGAGCTTGCCTTCGGCCCGCGCCCCCTCAAAGGCACCCGGGCCGTAACCGAACAACTCCGTCTCGGCCATGGACTCCGGCAGACCTGCGCAATTGAGTGCCATCAACGGCGACTGCCCACGAGGACTGGCCAAATGGCAGGCCCGCGCCAGCAACTCTTTGCCGGTGCCGGTCTCCCCTTCGATCAACAGCGGCGCATCCAGTGGCGCCATGCGCCGCGCTTCGCGCACCACGGCGGCCATGACTTTCGAGCTTTGGAAGATGCTGTCGAAGCCACGCAATTCCTGCTTGCGCACGTTGTAGATGCGCTCGCCCACCCGGTCCGCTCGATGCAACGTCAGCACCGCACCGGCCATGGCTTCGCTGTCGTCATGCTCCGATTGCAGTGGCGCGATGTCGGCCAGGAACACGTCACCCTTGACCTTGACCCGCAGCCCGTTGATCCGCGACTTGTTGGCGCGCACCAGTTCCGGCAAATCGAAATCCTCGGCGTAGCGCGACAGGGGAATCCCCGGCACTTCGTCGACCCGCACCCCGAGCAACTGCGCCGCTGCCCGGTTGGCCGCGACGATGGAACCGCCCATGTCGATCGACAGCACCGGAAACTCCAGCGCACCGAGCAGAGCGTTGAGCTCCATGTGCCGACGCTCGCTGGGCATCAGCCCTACACGCTTGACGCCAAAGACCCCGGCAATCGCTTCGAATTTCGGGCGCAAGGCCTGGAACTGAATGTTGATCAGGTTCGGGCAATGCAGGTAAATGGCGTTGCCATGCTCACCACCCACCTCACCGCGGGCCACGTTGATCCCGTACTCCACCAGCAGATTGAGAATGTCGCGCAGGATGCCGATGCGGTTCTGGCAGTGGACTTTGATACGCATATAAATGGCCTGAAAAAACGGTGAGTAAGGTGCGCAGGGATAATTTCTGCTGAGGCGCTCAGATAGTCGTCAAGATTATGTGACAGATGTAGGGCTTTTCCCACCCACCAATCTCAACATCTGCGCGATGACGGCCGATACGTAACGAAATCTTTACGATAATTAAGGGGTTTTCCCGCACAGGACGCCGCTCACCTGCTGCAACGATGCAATTGATGGAGTATTTCTAGGTCCATAGCAGTACATAACAAGAACGAAATCCCCTAGCAGGAGAGCAGCATGAAGCAGACGCAATACGTGGCTCGCGAGCCCGATGCGCAAGGTTTTATCGACTACCCCGCCGAAGAACACGCGGTGTGGAACACGCTGATCACCCGTCAACTGAAGGTGATCGAAGGGCGTGCGTGCCAGGAGTACCTGGACGGTATCGAAAAACTCGGTCTGCCCCACGACCGCATTCCTCAACTCGGCGAAATCAACAAGGTCCTCGGTGAAACCACCGGCTGGCAAGTTGCCCGGGTTCCCGCACTGATTCCCTTCCAGACTTTTTTCGAATTGCTGGCCAGCAAGCAGTTTCCGGTGGCGACCTTCATTCGTACCCGCGAAGAACTGGACTACCTGCAAGAGCCGGACATTTTCCACGAGATCTTCGGTCACTGCCCGCTGCTGACCAACCCGTGGTTCGCCGAATTCACCCACACCTACGGCAAACTCGGCCTCAAGGCGTCCAAGGAGGAACGTGTGTACCTGGCGCGCCTGTACTGGATGACCATCGAGTTCGGCCTGGTCGACACCCCGCAAGGCCAGCGCATCTACGGCGGCGGCATTCTGTCTTCTCCGAAAGAGACCGTGTATTGCCTGTCGGACGAGCCTGAGCATCAGGCGTTCGATCCGCTGGAATGCATGCGCACGCCCTACCGCATCGATATCTTGCAGCCACTGTACTTCGCGTTGCCAAATCTCAAGCGTCTGTTCGACCTCGCTCACGAAGACATCATGGGCATGGTCAAGCAAGCGATGCAGATGGGTCTGCACACACCGAAATTTCCGCCAAAACCAAAAGCCGCGTGATCCGCCGCTTTTAGAATCAAGTGAGCCTGTCAGAAACCATCGCTTTGGATTAGCGTGGTAGCACTGAGGGCCGATTTCCCAACATTCGATTTCAGGAACACATCATGACCGCATTAACTCAAGCCCATTGCGAAGCCTGCCGCGCCGACGCCCCACAGGTCAGCGACGAAGAACTGCCGATCCTGATCAAGCAGATCCCGGACTGGAACATCGAAGTACGTGACAGCATCATGCAGCTGGAAAAGGTCTTCCTGTTCAAGAACTTCAAGCACGCCCTGGCGTTCACCAACGCCGTCGGTGAAATCTCCGAGGCCGAAGGCCATCACCCGGGCCTGCTGACCGAGTGGGGCAAAGTCACCGTGACCTGGTGGAGCCACTCGATCAAGGGGCTGCACCGCAACGACTTCATCATGGCCGCGCGCACTGACGAAGTGGCGAAGGACGCCGAGGGCCGCAAATAATGCATTTCGACGCCATCGGTCGAGTACCTGGCGACCCGATCCTCGGCCTGATGGAGGCCTACGCGCAGGACCCGAACCCGCGCAAGTTCGATTTGGGCGTGGGCGTCTACAAAGACGCCCAGGGCCTGACACCGATTCTCCAGTCGGTGAAGCTTGCCGAGCAACGTCTGGTGGACAGTCAGTCCACCAAGACCTACATCGGCGGTCACGGCGAGCCGGCGTTCGGCAAAGCGATCAATGAGCTGGTGCTGGGCGCCGACTCGAAGCTGATCAGCGCACAACGCGCCGGCGCCACCCAGACTCCGGGCGGCACCGGGGCTTTGCGCCTGAGCGCGGACTTTATCGCCCAATGCCTGCCGGGCCGCGGCGTGTGGCTGAGCAACCCGACCTGGCCGATCCACGAAACGATTTTTGCGGCAGCCAAGGTCAAGGTCAGCCACTACCCGTACGTGGGCAGTGACAACCGGCTCGACGTCGATGGCATGCTGGCGGCGCTCAATGAAGCGCCCAAGGGTGACGTGGTCTTGCTGCACGCCTGCTGCCATAACCCGACCGGTTTCGACCTGTCCCAGGATGACTGGCAGAGGGTACTGGAGGTGGTACGCAAGCGCGAACTGCTGCCATTGATCGACTTCGCGTATCAAGGATTCGGCGATGGCCTGGAGCAGGATGCCTGGTCGACCCGGCTGTTCGCCGCCGAGTTGCCGGAACTGCTGATCACCAGCTCTTGCTCGAAGAACTTCGGCCTGTACCGCGACCGCACCGGCGCACTGATTGTCTGCGCGAAAACCGCCGACAAGCTCACCGACATTCGCAGCCAACTGGCCAACATTGCCCGCAACCTGTGGTCGACGCCGCCGGATCACGGGGCGGCCGTGGTCGCGACCATCCTCGCTGATCCGGAGCTGAAAAACCTCTGGGCTGACGAAGTGGAAGCCATGCGCCTGCGTATCGCCCAACTGCGCAGCGGTCTGGTGGAAGCGCTGGAGCCTCACGGTTTGCGCGAGCGCTTCGCGCACATTGGCGTGCAACGCGGGATGTTCTCCTATACCGGGTTGTCGCCTGAGCAAGTGAAGAACCTGCGGGACAACCACAGCGTGTATATGGTCAGTTCGGGACGGGCTAACGTCGCAGGTATTGATGCCACGCGTTTGGATCTGCTGGCCGAGGCGATTGCGAAGGTCTGCAAATAACCTTCAAACACTGCAAATCCCCTGTAGGAGCGAGCCTGCTCGCGATAGCAGAGTGTCATTCAACATTGATGTTGACTGATACACCGCTATCGCGAGCAGGCTCACTCCTACAATTATTTCTGCGCCAGTGTTATCGATCTGTCTATACAACCCCATCCGTCGAAACAAATGGATATAAAAGTCCGTTTGTCATTTTCAGTGCGGTATCCTGCCCAGGCTTTTTTTAAAGCGCGGATCTACCAGATCTATCAACAGACTTAGCGAGGAGCGCGACTATGCACGAGATTCCTAATCTCCCCTTCCCAAGCCTGCACGAACCTGAGCAGACGACCACGCAGCAAGCCGGAGCCCAACAGCCCGAGCCGAAAGAAGCCACTGACAGCCGCCAGGCTGACAGAGAAGACTGAAACACCCGCCGTACAGACCGTGTGGAAAGCGCTAACATGCGCTTTCCACACTGCCTGAAACGAGAACTCTATCCATGACCGATGAATTCAGCGAAGCGCAGGCCAGCGTCCTGATCGGCACCGCCGAGAAAATGATCGAGATCTGGAATCGCCTCTCTCCCGAGAAACAAACCGCCTTGCTCGCCCGCTTCGGCACCCAGGAAAATGCGCTGGCCGCCCTGGTCACCACGCAGCTGGTCGCTCCCGTCAAACCTGAATGACAGCGCCCGGCAAATAGTTTTACTTTTTCACAACCTGCGACTGTCCACACCGCTATCATAAGCAGCCTATCTATCCTGCTTTACCGTGGACCTTTACCCATGTCTGAAAACCAGCGCCCCCTGGCGGTCACGCTGCAAGTTGTTTCCATCGTCCTGTTTACCTTTATCGGCTACCTGAACATCGGCATTCCCTTGGCCGTATTGCCCGGCTACGTCCACAGCGACCTGGGCTTCGGCGCGGTGATCGCGGGCCTGGTGATCAGCGTGCAATACCTGGCCACCCTGCTCAGCCGCCCCTATGCCGGGAAGATCATCGACAACAAGGGCAGCAAGCTGGCTGTGATGTATGGCCTGGCCGGTTGCGGCTTGAGCGGTGTGTTCATGCTGGTCTCGGCCTGGACCCAGAACCTTCCGGCCTTGAGCCTGTTCAGCCTGTTGATCGGCCGTCTGGTGCTCGGCAGCGCGGAAAGCCTGGTGGGCTCGGGCTCGATTGGCTGGGGCATCGGCCGCGTCGGCGCGGCGAACACGGCCAAAGTCATCTCATGGAACGGTATCGCCAGCTATGGTGCACTGGCTGTCGGCGCGCCCTTGGGGGTGTTGCTCGTCCATCGACTGGGCTTGTGGAGCATGGGCGTGAGCATTGTGTTGCTGGCCGTGCTCGGCCTGCTGCTGGCCTGGCCGAAAACCGCCGCACCAATCGTTGCCGGTGAGCGCCTGCCGTTCATGCATGTGCTCGGGCGGGTCTTCCCCCACGGCTGTGGCCTGGCCTTGGGTTCCATTGGTTTCGGCACCATCGCCACCTTCATCACTCTGTATTACGCCACGCAACACTGGGACAACGCGGTGCTGTGCCTGAGCCTGTTCGGCGCCAGCTTCATCGGCGCGCGCTTGCTGTTCGGCAACCTGATCAACCGTCTCGGTGGCTTTCGCGTGGCGATTGCCTGCCTGTCGGTGGAGACCCTGGGCCTGTTGCTGCTGTGGCTGGCACCCGACGCTCATTGGGCACTGGCGGGCGCGGCGCTGAGCGGGTTCGGTTTTTCGCTGGTGTTTCCGGCGCTGGGCGTGGAAGCGGTCAATCTGGTGCCCGCCTCCAGCCGTGGTGCGGCGGTGGGTGCTTATTCGCTATTCATCGATTTGTCGCTGGGGATCACCGGGCCATTGGCCGGTGCGATTGCGGCGGGATTCGGCTTTGCTTCGATCTTCCTGTTCGCCGCACTGGCCGCGCTCAGCGGTCTTGCGCTCAGCGTCTACCTGTACCGGCAGGCGCCGAAGCAACGCGAAACGCGAGACGTGCGTTAGAAATCGACCTTGCCGCGCCCGGCCTTGATGTTGCCTCGCTTGGATTTGGATTCGAGCCGACGGGTTTTTGAGCCGAGCGTCGGCTTGGTCGGGCGGCGTTTCTTTTCGACCTTGGTGGCACTCTGGATCAGCTCTATCAAACGTTCCAGCGCATCGGCACGGTTCTGCTCCTGCGTCCGGTACTGCTGGGCCTTGATGATCAACACACCGTCGCTGGTGATGCGACTGTCGCGCAGCGCCAGCAGCCGCTCCTTGTAGAACTCGGGCAAGGACGACGCCGGAATGTCGAAGCGCAGGTGCACGGCACTGGAAACCTTGTTGACGTTCTGCCCACCGGCCCCCTGGGCGCGAATGGCCGTCAACTCGATCTCGGCATCCGGCAGGTGCACGTTGTTGGAAATCACCAGCATGGAAAAGCGTCCGTATTCAGAACGTGCAGGATACCGCGAAACGATTGGAGGAATGCGGCCCCTGTAGGAGCGAGCCTGCTCGCGATGAGGCCGTATCAGTCAGCATAACCTTTGCTGACCCACCACCATCGCGAGCAGGCTCGCTCCTACAGGGGATGTGTGTGTGAAGTGCAGAAACGACAAACCCGGCACTTGGCCGGGTTTGTTGTTTCTGCGCGGAGTTACTCCACTGCGGCCTGCAAGGCACGCTGAGCACTGCGCTTGTTCTTGATGCCGTAGCAGACCCACATGAACACCAGCCACACCGGAATCGCATACACCGATGTCTGAATCCCCGGAATCAACAGCATCACGCCAAGGATGAACACCACGAACGCCAGGCAGACGTAGTTCCCGTATGGGTACCACAAGGCCTTGAACAGCGGCGTCTGTTTGGTCTTGTTCATGTGCTGGCGGAACTTGAAGTGCGAGTAGCTGATCATCGCCCAGTTGATCACCAGGGTGGCCACCACCAGCGACATCAGCAGTTCCAGCGCGTTTTGCGGGATCAGGTAGTTCAGCAGTACCGCGATCAGGGTCACGGCGGCCGAGGCCAGGATCGAACGCACTGGCACGCCACGCTTGTCGATCTTCGCCAGGCCCTTCGGCGCGTCGCCCTGCTCAGCCATGCCCAGCAGCATGCGGCTGTTGCAGTAGGTGCCGCTGTTGTACACCGACAAGGCAGCGGTCAGAACCACGAAGTTGAGGATGTGCGCAGCGGTGTTGCTGCCCAGCATCGAGAACACTTGCACGAACGGGCTACCGCTGTAGGAGTCACCGGAGGCGTTCAGGGTGGTCAGCAAGCTGTCCCATGGAGTCAACGACAGCAGGATGATCAGTGCACCGATGTAGAAAATCAGGATCCGGTAGATCACCTGGTTGATGGCTTTCGGGATCACGGTTTTCGGCTTGTCGGCTTCAGCTGCGGTGAAACCGAGCATTTCCAGACCACCGAAGGAAAACATGATAAACGCCATGGCCATCACCAGACCGCTGACGCCGTTCGGGAAGAAGCCACCGTGGGACCACAGGTTGCTGACCGCCGCTTGCGGGCCGCCATTGCCGCTGACCAGCAGGTAACTGCCCAGGGCGATCATGCCGACGATCGCCACGACCTTGATGATCGCGAACCAGAACTCGGCCTCGCCGAACACTTTGACGTTGGCCAGGTTGATCGCGTTGATCAGTACGAAGAAGGCAGCTGCAGAGACCCAGGTCGGGATGTCCGGCGCCCAGTAGTGGATGTACTTGCCGACGGCCGTCAGCTCGGACATGCCCACCAGAATGTACAGAATCCAGCAGTTCCAGCCCGACAGGAAGCCAGCAAAGCCGCCCCAGTATTTGTGCGCGAAGTGGCTGAAGGAACCGGCCACTGGATCTTCGACGATCATTTCGCCCAGTTGGCGCATGATCATGAAGGCGATGAAGCCGCAGATGGCATAGCCGAGGATCATCGACGGGCCGGCGGACTTCAGTACCCCGGCCGAGCCGAGGAACAAACCGGTACCGATCGCGCCACCGAGGGCGATCAATTGAATGTGGCGATTTTTCAGGCCGCGTTTCAGCTCGCCTGATTGCGGGTTTTGTCCACTCATGAAAAGGGTCTCACGCAAGGTTTGATGATGTTCAGTAGACGTTGCTGCTCAGGAAAGGCGTTAAGCGGCACCGATCAAACCCCAGCGCAGGCACCAGGAGTTCAGCGTAATTACAACGGTCATGCGTCACCTGTTTGTTTTTATCTGTGACGAAATCGAACCCGACACGCTCGTGACGCGACGGAGTGAACAAGGCGGATAGCCTTGAGGTTTGCGCAGATGCGCAGGAGGTCACAGGTAAAACGCGGCGCATTGTACACCCGTAACCCCCTGCTGCCAGACCCGCTGGACAAGCGTGTCTATGGCCGGGATTGCCTGTGTCCGCCCCGAGGAGCTCGGGCGGCTGCAAAAAATGGGTCAGATCCTTGCGGATCATCGACGGGAAAGGCAGGAAAACCGCCTCTCGCAGAGAGATGGAGATGGTATACGGCGTTCATTGCGCCTCCTTTTTGTTATGCACCTGCACGACAGGCATGGCGCGCATAACACCCTGCATGGCGCGATGAAACAAGCGGGCTAGAGCGTTGAGAGAAGGATGCAAGGTAATGACGCGTAAGAATTTTCTTACAACATTCGAGGAGGGGCGATTTCATGGGGTTAATCTGTTGATTTCGTCATGATTTCTTTACAGCATGTAATTCTGGCTTTCCACTTCGGACATCCCGGTGCGGCGACTGGCGCTTTCGCGGGCAAGCCCGCTCCCACAGGGTATGAAGGTGCACACGCAACTTTGTGAACAACCACAACCTCTGTGGGAGCGGGCTTGCCCGCGAAGGCGGCCTCAAAAACGACACAGACATAAAGCCAGGCCATAAAAAACGCCAACCCGAAGGATTGGCGTTTTTTATGAAGCGCTCAGCCGATTATTCCGGCTTGCGACGCCCAAAGCCCGGACGCTGGCCGGAACCGGCCGGTGCGCCACGGCGCTTGCCCGACGGCGTGTCGCCGTCGACCAGCTTGATCCCCGGACGCTTCGGTGCAGGCTTGGCCGGGCGCTTGGTGTCGGCCGGACGATCGGCTACCGGCGTACCACGACCTTCGCCACGCTCCGTACGGCCGTTGGCCGGACGTGGCGTGCGTGGACCGCGCTCGCTGCGCTCGCCGTCCTGACGCGCAGCAGGCTTGCGCCCTGGACGCTCGCCTTCGATCTGCGGCTCGCGGCTGGCACGTGGCGCGGCAGGTGCGGCGGCTGCGCCAGCGGCCGGACGCAGGGTACGCACGCGCTCGGTCTTGGCCATCGGACGCGAGGATTTGCGCTGCATCCGGTCAAGCTTGTCCTTGCTCTTGGCGTTCATCTGCGGCATCGCGACCGGTGTCAGGCCGACCTCGGCACTCAGAATGTCGACTTCGTACTGGCTCATTTCACGCCAGCGGCCCATCGGCAGGTCGGAGTTGAGGAACACCGGGCCGAAACGCACGCGCTTCAGACGGCTGACCACCAGGCCCTGGGATTCCCACAGGCGACGCACTTCACGGTTACGACCTTCCATCACCACGCAGTGGTACCAGTGGTTGAAACCTTCACCGCCTGGCGCCTGCTTGATGTCGGTGAACTTGGCCGGGCCATCTTCAAGGACAACGCCAGCCTTCAGACGCTCGATCATCTCGTCGTCGACTTCACCGCGTACACGCACGGCGTACTCGCGGTCCATCTCGTAGGACGGGTGCATCAGACGGTTGGCCAGTTCACCGTCAGTGGTGAACATCAGCAGACCGGTGGTGTTGATGTCCAGACGACCGATGTTGATCCAGCGACCCTCTTTAGGGCGCGGCATCTTGTCGAACACGGTCGGACGGCCTTCCGGATCGACACGGGTGCAGATCTCGCCGTCGGGCTTGTTGTACATGATCACGCGGCGCACCGATTCGGCGGCCTCTTCGCGCTTGATCACCTTGCCATCGATGGTGATGGCGTCATGCATGTCGACGCGCTGGCCAAGGGTGGCGTCTTTGCCGTTGACCTTGATGCGGCCGTGGCTGATCCAGGCTTCCACGTCACGGCGCGAGCCGACGCCGATACGGGCGAGGACTTTCTGCAGTTTTTCGCCTGCTGGGCCGATTGGCTGGTCGTCTTGCTGGTCTTTGATACTCATCTGGGCACCTCCCGGTGTGGTCTGAAAACTGGGTACTTGGGCGAAGGGATCGCCGAAGGGTCGCGAATCATACGCGCATGAGGGCGTTTGCGCATCAGAGACTAGCTGATCAATGCAAGGTTATTTGTTTTTCCGCTGACCGGTCCGCCGCTTTCCGGCGAACACATAACCCTGTAGGAGCGGCGGTGCGGCGATCCGACTTGCCCGCGAAAGCGGTGGGCCAGCCAATAAAGATGTCGACTGACACTCCCTCTTCGCGGGCAAGTCGGATCGCCGCACCGCCGCTCCTACAGGTTATTCAGTGCCCGAAAATTTGTGGTTAGTCTTCGAACTGGCGACGTTCGGCTTCGATGGCTTCGGCCAATGCCTGGGCTTCGGCCTCTTCGTCCGACAGTTCGGGCTCGGGCTTCGGCTGTTCGAGGGCGGCAACGGCGGCCAGGAGTTTTTCCCGGGCTTCGGCAACGCCGAGGATGTCGTCTTCTTGCTCCGGTTCAATTTCCGGCTCAGGCTCAGGCTGTGCCGCTTCGATTTCTGGCTCGATAACCGACTGTTCCGAATCGAACTCAGGCGACGCCCCATCACGCAGCAAGTCGTCGAAGTCGGTCTTGAGCCCCTCCTCCATGCTGTCCAGTTCCAGCAACAGCGTGTGGAAACTGGTTTCTTCCTTGGGCTCTTCCGGCTCGGCGCTGGCGTCGGCCAACTCTTGCAGACCGGCAGGTACGGGCGCGTCATCGAAATCGAGCACCGGATCCGGTTCCAGCTCGCGCAGTTCCGCCAGCGGCGGCAGGTCGTCGAGGTTTTTCAGGTTGAAGTGATCGAGGAACGCCTTGGTGGTGGCGAACATCGCCGGTTTGCCGGGCACGTCGCGGTAGCCGACGATGCGGATCCACTCGCGCTCCATCAGCGTCTTGACGATGTTGCTGTTGACCGCCACGCCCCGCACGTCTTCGATTTCGCCACGGGTAATCGGCTGGCGATAGGCGATCAGGGCCATGGTTTCCAACATGGCACGGGAGTAACGCTGCGGGCGCTCTTCCCACAGACGCCCGACCCAAGGCGCAAATTTCTCGCGAATTTGCAGGCGATAACCCGAGGCCACTTCCTTCAGTTCAAACGCGCGGCCATCGCACGACTTGGCCAGAATCGTCAGGGCCTTCTTGAACACCGGCGGCTCCGGGCGCTCGCCTTCTTCGAAGAGTTCGAACAGGCTTTCCAGAGATTGCGGTTTTCCCGAAGCCAACAGAAAGGCTTCGAGCAAGGGTGCCAGATCACGGGGTTCAGTCAGGTTCATGTTTCGACTCGTTATTCGGCTCGCGCTCGCACGTGGATCGCGGCAAATGGCTCATTCTGCACCAGCTCGACCAGGGATTCCTTGACCAATTCAAGGATCGCCATAAAGGTCACCACCACCCCCAGGCGCCCTTCTTCAGCGGTGAACAGCTCGACGAACGGCACGAAACCGCCGCCCTTGAGCCGTTCCAGCACATCGCTCATGCGTTCGCGGGTCGACAGCGCCTCGCGGCTGACCTGATGGCTTTCGAACATGTCGCCACGGCGCAACACCTCGGCCATCGACAGCAGCAACTCGGACAGACGCACGTCTGGTAGCAGCTTGCGCGCCCGGGCCTCTGGGGCGTCAAGCCTGGGCACCACCACATCACGACCGACGCGGCTCAGGCCATCGATGCCTTCGGCGGCAGCCTTGAAGCGTTCATATTCCTGCAAGCGGCGGATCAGTTCGGCGCGCGGGTCTTCCTCTTCGTCTTCGATGGTTTCTGCCCGCGGCAGCAACATCCGCGACTTGATTTCGGCCAGCATCGCAGCCATCACCAAGTACTCGGCGGCCAGCTCCAGGCGCACCGACTGCATCAACTCGACGTAGCCCATGTACTGGCGAGTGATTTCCGCCACCGGGATGTCGAGGATGTTGATGTTCTGTTTGCGGATCAGGTACAGCAGCAGGTCGAGGGGCCCTTCGAAGGCTTCGAGGAAGACCTCAAGGGCATCCGGCGGGATGTACAGGTCCAGCGGCATTTCCATGACCGCCTGGCCATAGACCATGGCAAAGGGCAGTTCCTGCTGGGCTCCGGCCTGACTGTCGACGGGTTCTACTGCGGACATCTAGGCCTCGACCATGAACGGCGCAGGGTCGCCGCAACCAACGCGAATGACTTCCGGCTCGCCGTCGGCGAGGCTGATCACGGTGGACGCCTTGATCCCGCCGAAACCGCCGTCGATGATCAGATCAACCTGGTGTTCGAGCAGTTGGCGCATTTCGTGTGGGTCGCTCAACGGATCTTCATCGCCAGGCATGATCAGGGTCACGCTCATCAACGGTTCGCCCAGTTCAGCCAGCAGCGCCAGGGCAATCGGGTGGCTCGGCACACGCAGGCCGATCGTACGTTTCTTCGGGTGCAACAACAGCCGCGGTACTTCGCGGGTGGCGTTGAGAATGAAGGTATACGGTCCCGGCAGATGGGCCTTGAGAATACGGAATGTGCCGGTGTCGATCTTGGCGAACAGGCCCAGTTGCGACAGGTCGCTGCAGATCAGCGCGAAGTTGTGTTTTTCATCCAGCTGTCGCAGGCGCCGAACGCGCTCCACGGCCACCTTGTCGCCGATCTGGCAACCAATGGCGTAGGAAGAGTCCGTGGGATAAATCACCACCCCGCCCTTGCGGATGATCTCGACTGCCTGTTTGATCAGGCGCGCTTGCGGGTTTTCCGGATGAATCTGGAAAAATTGACTCACATTCTCTACCTGTTCAGACGGCGGCAATAACTGGGTCATGTTTGAATCGACACCATAGTGGTGGCAGATCCTCCGGGAGTGGCCGGTATTCACCGATCTCCGACCACCCTCCAGGGCCATGAAAATCACTGCCGGCGCTGACCAGCAGACCGAATTCGCGGGCCAGAATGGCCAGGCTGCCCACTTGCTCGGCAGGCTGGTAACCATTGACCACTTCGATGGCGTGGCCCCCTGCTTGAATATAGTCGGCAATCAGGCGACGACGCTTGCTTCGGGTGAATTCGTAGTGCCAAGGGTGTGCCAGGCTGACCCAGGCTTTGGCTGCGCGCAGGGTTTCGACGGTTTCTTCCAGGGTCGGCCAGTGTTGCTTGACGTCGCCCAGCTTGCCGGCGCCCAGCCATTTGCGGAACGCCTCGGCGCGGTCCTTGACGAAACCCTCACGCACCATCCAGTCGGCGAAATGCGGGCGGGCCGGCGCATTGCCGCTGTCGCCCAGCTCCTGCTGGATCTTGCGGGCGCCCTCCAGCGCCCCCGGCATGCCTTTGAGCGCCAGTTTGCGGCTGATTTCCTCGGAGCGTAGCCAGCGGCCATCATGCAATCTGGCGATGGCCTCGACCAACGGCGCGGCGTTCACGTCAAAACCGTAGCCCAGGACATGAATGGTCGCGCCGCCCCAGGTGCAGGACAATTCGACGCCGTTGACCAGTTGCATTCCCAGCGCGGTGGCCGCGTGGCGGGCCTCGTCAAGGCCTTCAAGGGTGTCGTGATCGGTCAGGGCCAGGACTCGCACGCCTTTCTCGAACGCCCGCGCCACCAGAACCGCAGGCGCCAGGGCGCCATCGGAGGCCGTGCTATGGCAGTGCAAATCAACATTCACAGGGCTTTGTAACCTCAAATCAGCTGGCGCTATCGCGCGCCCATATGTTTGTTATTATGCCGCCACATCCTGCTTCTGGCTGCCACTGTGAAACAATTCATCGATTTCATCCCGCTCCTGCTGTTTTTCATCGTCTTCAAGATCGATCCACGGGTCGTCGACATCGCCGGTCATGAGCTCACTGTAGGCGGTATTTACAGCGCCACGGCGATGCTGATCGTCAGTTCCCTGGTGGTCTACGGCACGCTGTTCATCAAGCAGCGCAAGCTGGAGAAGAGCCAGTGGCTGACCCTGATCGCCTGCCTGGTCTTCGGCAGCCTGACCCTGGCGTTCCACAGCGAGACGTTCCTGAAGTGGAAAGCCCCGGTGGTCAACTGGCTGTTCGCCCTGGCGTTCATCGGCAGCCACTTCGTCGGTGACAGCCTGCTGATCAAACGCATCATGGGCCACGCGCTGACCCTGCCGGAGCCGGTCTGGACGCGCCTGAACATCGCCTGGATCGTCTTCTTCCTGTTTTGCGGTGCCGCCAACCTGTTTGTCGCGTTCACTTTCCAGAGCTACTGGGTCGACTTCAAGGTCTTCGGCAGCCTGGGCATGACTTTGCTGTTCCTGGTCGGCCAGGGCATCTACCTGTCCCGCCATCTGCACGATGCCGACACCACAACGCCAAAAACCGAGGACTGACATGCTTTACGCAATCATTGCCACAGACGTCGCCAACTCCCTGGAAGCCCGCCTGGCCGCACGGCCTGCGCACCTCGATCGCCTGCAAGTGCTCAAGGGCGAAGGTCGCATCGTATTGGCCGGCCCACACCCGGCCGTCGACAGCAATGATCCGGGCGCGGCGGGTTTCACTGGCAGCCTGATCGTCGCCGAATTCGATTCCCTGAGCGCCGCCCAGGCCTGGGCCGACGCTGATCCGTACATCGCCGCAGGCGTCTACGCCAACGTTCTGGTCAAGCCGTTCAAGCAAGTCCTGCCGTAACTTTCTTCTCGCAATTGCCCCACGCGATGAACCTTGTCGGTACATCGCGTTCTCAATCGCTCATTATTCTCGCTTGCCGGCCGACAACTTGCCCAATACTCGTATTGGAATCAGGAGTCGCGATGCGCAAGGGTCCGTTGTGTCTGATGTTGGTCACGTTGTCGATCGGGGCGCCTGCCCACGGTGAGGAAAGTGTCGAGGGCGGTAATTCAACGCCGCTTTCCTTGAGCGCCGGCAGCCAGATCACCGAGTTGCAGCAACGCTTGAAAGAAAGCGAACGGCAACGGGAAGAACTGAGCAAACAATTGCAAACTGCCGATGGCGAACGCGAAAGCCCGCTGCTGGCCCGGTTGCGCCAGGAGAACCAGCGCTTGAAGCTGCAACTCAAGGAAGCCCAAGCCAGCAGTCCACTGCCGCGCCTGCTGACCGACCAGCAACAATGGTTTGTCATTGGCGCCGGGGTAGCGCTATTGGCTCTGCTCTGCGGTATCTTCGCCAGTGGAGCAAGTCGAAAACGTCGACAATGGCTAAATTGAGTGAGTCATGAGCGAGCTGTTACTTATTGATGATGACCAGGAGCTGTGTGAGCTCCTGAGCAGCTGGCTGAGCCAGGAAGGGTTTCAGGTACGTGCCTGTCACGATGGCCAGAGCGCACGCCGTGCACTGGCCGAAACCGCCCCGGCGGCCGTGGTGCTGGATGTGATGTTGCCCGATGGCAGCGGCCTGGAACTGCTCAAGCAGTTGCGCAGCGATCACCCGGATCTGCCGGTGCTGATGCTCTCGGCCCGTGGCGAGCCCCTGGACCGTATCCTCGGCCTGGAACTCGGCGCCGACGATTACCTGGCCAAACCCTGCGACCCACGGGAACTGACTGCCCGCCTGCGCGCGGTCCTGCGTCGTAGCCATCCGGCAGCGGTGTCCAGCCAGATGGAGCTGGGCGACCTTTGTTTCAGCCCGGTGCGCGGCGTGGTCAGCATCGACGAGCAAGAGTTCACCCTCACTGTTTCCGAAAGCCGCCTGCTGGAAGCCCTGCTCAAGCAACCCGGCGAGCCCCTGGACAAACAGGAACTGGCGCAGATCGCTCTCGGACGCAAGCTGACCCTGTACGACCGCAGCCTGGACATGCACGTCAGCAACCTGCGCAAAAAAATCGGCCCACACCCCGACGGTCGTCCGCGCATCGTCGCCCTGCGCAGCCGCGGCTACTACTACAGCCTCTAACGGCGATCCGTAGGCGCTGGCTTGTCGGGTCGCCGCATCGCAGCGAAGGCGTCTTCATTGGCGATGCATGGCTGAAGGGCCCCTTCGCTGGCAAGCCAGCTCCTACAGGGATTTGCATTTGTCAGGTCGGCGGGAAATCGTCTTTACCCAAGCTTTACCCTCCGCTGACCGCCGCTGACCTTGATCTGCGTAATCTGTACTCATCCGGAACGTACCGGGAACGAGACAAGGAGATACACCATGCGCAAGACTCTTATCGCTCTGATGTTCGCTGCTGCCCTGCCGACCGTTGCCATGGCCATGCCTGAAGGCACCGGCCCGATGGATGGGTCGATGGACGGTTCGCGCCACGGCGGTCAGATGCACGGCATGCACGGCAAAGGCCCGTACAGTGAACTGGACCTGAGCCGCGAACAGCGCGAGCAGATCCGCAAGATCATGGGCGAGCAGATGCACGAGCGTAAGCAACTGGTCGAGAAGTACCTGGAGAAGCTCTCGCCAGCCGACCAGAAAGCCATGAAAGACGAGATGGCCGCTAACCACAAGAAAGCCGAAGCGGACGTGCGCGCCTTGCTGAAGCCGGATCAACAGAAGAAATTCGACGAGATCCAGAAAAAACAGGCCGAACGCCGCGCCGAGTGGGCCGAGTTCAAAGCCTGGAAAGCGCAACAACCGCAAAAAACGCAATAATGCACTAAACCCCGGACCCAACGGCTAAACACCGTTGGGTCTGCTGCTTTTACTGTAGGAGCGAGCTTGCTCGCGAAAAACGAATAGACAACACGTGCTGCCTGATGCCGCGCGTTATCGTTGACGTCCATCGCGAGCAAGCTCGCTCCTACATAGAATTTTGCGCTTGCTTGAGGATTTTCCGTGCGTTCATTGTTCTGGCGTATCCTGGCCAGCTTCTGGCTGGCCATCGCTCTGGTTGCCGGGCTTTCCATCCTGCTCGGGCACATGCTCAACCAGGACGCCTGGATTCTCAGCCGCCACCCGGGCCTCAACACACTGGCCGAACAGTGGACGCAAACCTACGAAAGTCAGGGCGAAGATGCCGCCCAGGACATTCTCCAGCAACGCAAACGCCAGTATCACATCGACGTTCAGGTACTTAACGAAAGCGGCGATCCGGTGGTGCGCGGCACTTTCCCGAAACGTGCGGCGGCCTTTGAGGCGCGCCAGAACAACGAGGACCGGCGCCTGCCATGGCGGCGTCTGACCGATGAGTTCACCAGCGAAAAAACCGGTGACACCTTCCTGTTCATCTACCGCATTCCGCACCCGGAACTGGACGCCTGGCATCGTGAAAGCCTGCTCTGGCCGCTGAGTGCGCTGGGAATCGCCTTGGTGGTACTGACCCTGTTCAGCCTGCTGGTGACCTTTTCCATCACTCGCCCGCTCAGCCGTCTGCGCGGAGCGGTGCATGACCTGGGACAAACCACGTATCAACAGAACAGTCTGGTCAAGCTGGCCAACCGTCGTGACGAGTTCGGCGTCCTTGCCAACGATTTCAACCGCATGGGCGCACGCCTGCAAAGCCTGATTGGCAGTCAGCGGCAACTGCTGCGGGATGTATCCCATGAACTGCGTTCGCCCCTCGCCCGCCTGCGCATCGCGCTGGCGCTGGCCGAACGGGCCACTCCGCAAGAACGGGAACAGCTCTGGCCGCGCCTGACCCGCGAGTGCGACCGACTGGAGGCGCTGATCAGCGAAATCCTGGTTCTGGCGCGGGTCGACTCCGATAACGCCGGTGCGGAAGAGGTGGATCTGAACGCCTTGCTCAATACCCTGCAAAAGGATGCACAACTCGGTTCACCCGAGCAGCTCGTCCACCTTGAAGCCGAGTCGCAACTGAATCTGAAGGGCTGGCCGACCATGATCGAACGGGCCGTCGACAACTTGCTGCGCAACGCCCAGCGCTTCAATCCGGTGGGTGGCCTGCCGATCGAAATGCAGGCGCTGCGTCAGGGTGAGCGGATCGTCGTGACCGTGCGCGATCACGGGCCGGGTGTCAGTGCCGAATATTTGAACCAGCTCGGTGAGCCGTTCTATCGGGCACCGGGGCAGACCGCGGCCGGACATGGCCTGGGCCTGGCCATCGCCCGCCGCGCGGCGGAGCGCCATGGTGGCAGCCTGGTGCTGGCCAATCACCCGGAGGGCGGGTTCATTGCCAGCCTGGAATTGCCGTTGGTGCCGGGGGCTGTCGTATAACCTTAAAGTAGTGATGATGTAAAAAGATCGCAGCCTCGTTGCACTCGACAGCTCCTACAGGTGTATGCATAACCCTGTAGGAGCTGTCGAGTGCAACGAGGCTGCGATCTGTTGATTTTTAGGCTTTACCCGGCCAGGCGCTGACGAATTCGGCCAGGTCGACTTTCTCGGCCACACGCGGTTCTTTCTGCGGTGTGCCCAGATACAGGAAAGCAATCACCTCTTCCCCCTCCGCCAAGCCCAACCCCTTGGCCACATGGGGCGAATAAGCCAGGTCACCGGTACGCCACACCGCACCGATGCCCTGCGCATACGCTGCCAGCAAAATCCCGTGGGCCGCACAGCCCGCCGCCAGCAACTGCTCGGACTTCGGATACTTGACGTGATCCTGCAACCGCGCAATCACCACTACCACCAGCGGTGCCCGCAGCGGACCATTGCGTGCCTTGTCGATGGCTGCTTCGCTGACTTCGCTGTCCGAAAGCTTCGCCGCTTCGGCCAGCAACTCGCCCAATTGCTCGCGCGCCGCGCCTTCCACCGTCAGGAAGCGCCACGGCTGCAAGTGACCGTGATCCGGGGCGCGCATGGCGGCGCCGAACAGCACTTCGCGCTGCTCGGCAGTGGGCGCTGGGTCAATCAGTCGTGGAACGGAAACACGGTTGAGCAAAGCGTCGAGAGCCTGCATCGGCCACCTCCTGAAAAATTTGTGCGGCTATTCTAGCGGTAACTGCCGCAGCAGTGCCGGTTTACATGCCCTGCCTCGCGGGTAGAATGGCGCCCTTTCCACTATCAGCCGAGCGGACCTCATGGCGTTGCCGACCTTACGGATCATTGGTTTCATCATCGGCATCTTCCTGATAACGCTGGCGATCTCCATGGTCGTACCCATGGCCACGCTGGTCATTTTCGACCGTACCAGCGATCTGCCGTCGTTCCTCTGGGCCAGCATGATCACCTTTGTCGCCGGATTGGCGCTGGTGATTCCGGGGCGCCCCGAGCACATTCACCTGCGCCCCCGGGACATGTACCTGCTGACCGTCAGCAGCTGGCTGGTGGTGTGCATCTTCGCCGCGCTGCCATTCCTGCTGACCCAGCACATCAGCTACACCGACTCCTTCTTCGAAAGCATGTCCGGCATCACCGCCACCGGCTCGACCGTGCTCAGCGGCCTGGACACCATGTCCCCCGGCATCCTGATGTGGCGCTCGTTGCTGCACTGGCTCGGCGGCATCGGCTTTATCGGCATGGCGGTGGCGATCCTGCCGCTGTTGCGCATCGGTGGCATGCGGCTGTTCCAAACCGAATCGTCGGACCGCTCGGAAAAAGTCATGCCCCGCTCGCACATGTTGGCGCGCCTGATCGTGGCGGCGTACGTCGGCATTACCATTGTCGGCAGCCTGGCGTTCTGGTGGGCCGGGATGAGCCTGTTCGATGCGATCAACCATGCGATGTCGGCGATTTCCACCGGCGGCTTCTCCACCTCCGACCAGTCTTTGGCCAAGTGGCCGGAGCCTGCGGTGCATTGGGTCGCGATCGTCATCATGATTCTCGGTGCCCTGCCGTTCACCCTGTATGTCGCCATGTTGCGTGGTAACCGCCGGGCGCTGATCAAGGATGAACAGGTTCAAGGCCTGCTCGGCATGCTGCTGGTGACCTGGCTGGTGCTCGGTACCTGGTACTGGTGGACCACCAAGCTGCATTGGCTGGAAGCACTGCGGCATGTGGCGCTGAACGTGACGTCGGTGGTGACGACGACCGGTTTCGCACTGGGGGACTACAGCTTGTGGGGCAATTTCTCGCTGATGCTGTTCTTCTATCTGGGGTTTGTCGGCGGTTGCTCCGGCTCGACCGCGGGCGGTATCAAGATTTTCCGCTTCCAGGTGGCCTATATCCTGCTCAAGGCCAACCTTAACCAACTGATCCACCCGCGAGCGGTGATCAAGCAGAAGTACAACGGTCACCGCCTCGACGAAGAAATCGTGCGCTCGATCCTGACCTTTTCGTTTTTCTTCGCAATCACCATCTGTGTGATTGCGCTGCTGCTGTCGCTGCTCGGCGTGGACTGGATGACCGCCCTGACCGGTGCGGCCAGCACCGTGTCCGGTGTCGGCCCGGGGCTCGGCGAAACCATCGGCCCGGCGGGCAACTTCGCCACCCTGCCGGATGCCGCCAAGTGGATTCTGTCGTTTGGCATGCTGCTGGGCCGACTGGAGATCATTACGGTGTTTGTGCTGTGTATTCCGGCATTTTGGCGTCATTGACCGCTTCAGATATTTGCATCAGCCGCATCCGGTACTCGCCGGGAGTGGCATCGAACCAGCGGCGGAAAGCACGGAAGAAGTTGCTCGGATCGGCGAACCCCAGCAAGTAGGCGATTTCCAGCAAGGTCATGGTCGGTTGCGCCAGGTACTGCTCGGCCAGTTCACGCCGGGTATCGTCCAGCAGCACCTGAAAACTCGTGCCCTCTTCCTGCAAACGCCGTTGCAAGGTGCGCTGGGACAAATGCAGCGTCTGCGCCACGGTGTCGCGCTTGGGCTCGCCCTGTGGCAACAGGCGACACAACACCTGCCGCGCCTGGTGGGTCACGCGGCTTTCGGAAAAGCGCGTCAGGTACTCGCCGGCAAAGCGGTCATGCAGCAAGGCCATGGCCTCGTTGGCCGTCGGCAGGGGCGCTTCCATGTCCGCGCGTTCGAAAATCAGCGCATCGTAAGGCGCGTTGAACAGCAGCGGTGCATGAAAGGCTTGTCTATAGGGTTCAAGGTTGACCGGCTCGGCGCCTTGCAACAACACTTTGCGTGGATGCAACGTACGCCCGGTCAACCACCCGCACAGCGCCAAGGCACAGGCCAGTGAAGCTTCGGCGCTTTGCCGGGTTGGCGGCAGATGGTCGCCATGTACCGTCAGAATCAACGCGTAGTCTTCTTCCAGCAGCTTGAAACTCAGGTCGGCACTTTCGGCGATGATCCGCTGATAGCGCACCAGACGCTGAAAGCCTTCGGCCAGGGTCTGACTGGACATCAAGGCGTAACCGGTCACATGAAACTGCGCCGGTCGCACCACCTTGCCCATGTTCAGGCCGATGGCCGGGTTGCCGGACAGCTCGACCGCGCGTTGCCACAGCCGCGTCATGGAGTCTTGCGGGAAGCGTGCATCCGGATCATCCAGTGCCGCGTAGTCGAGCCCCAGCTGTGTGAACAGAACCCGGCAATCCAGGCCGTCCATCTCCAGCGCTTTGACAATCCCCATCGCCCAGCTTGCAGAAGTCGTTCGTTCGCTCATGGCGTTTTCTAACTTGGTGAGCCGCATGCGACGGCTATTGACCGAAGGATACTAAAGTGGCGCCTATTGTCACTGGCTGATGCCATTGATCACTCTAGACTCAAATAAGCTACCCGCAGAACAACTTGCACCAAGAACAATAACCACAGAGATCGCTGTCGTGGAAAACGTCAAACGCTTCAACAGCTTCGCTGAGTTCTACCCTTACTACCTCAGCGAGCACAGCAACAGCACCTGTCGCCGTTTACACTTTATCGGCACGACGCTGGTTATCTTGATTCTGTCGCTGACCATTGGTCGCGGAGCATGGATGCTGTTGTGGACCCTGCCGCTGGCAGGTTACAGCTTTGCCTGGGTCGGGCATTTCTTCTTCGAGAAGAACCGCCCGGCAACGTTCCAACACCCCTTCTATAGCCTGCTCGGCGATTTTGTCATGTACCGGGACATGCTTATGGGGCGCGTTCCGTTCTAGCTGACATCCGTCACCAGAGAGTTGCCTATGAATGCCAATGCCCGCTTCACCCACATGAAGGACGGCACGCAGGAAGACTGGGCGATCATTGCCGCGGACTTCAGTGCCTACGCAAGACAATTGCCTGCACGGATTGTGGCGCACCTGAAGTTACTGGAGGGTGATTTCGGCGGGTTCCCGGTGGATCGCCTGAGCCACTCCCTGCAAACCGCCACCCGCGCCTGGCGCGATGGTCGCGACGAGGAGTACGTGGTCTGTGCCCTGCTCCATGACATCGGCGACACCCTGGGCTCCTACAACCACCCGGACATCGCGGTGGCGATCCTCAAGCCATTCGTCAGCGCCGAGAACCTGTGGATGGTGGAAAAGCACGGGATTTTCCAGGGCTACTACTTCTTCCATCACCTGGGTATGGATAGGCATCTGCGTGAGCAATTCCAGGACCATCCGCAGTACCAGGCGACCGTCGAGTTCTGTGCCAGGTACGATGCGGCGGCGTTTGACCCGGCGTACGACACGCTGCCGTTGAGCTTTTTCGAACCGATGATGGAGCGCTTGTTTGCGCACCCCAGGAGTTCGATCTACAAGGCGGCGATGGAAGAGCACGCGCCGGTCTGACAGATCCAGCGGGACCGCTTCGCGAGCAGGCTCGCTCCCACAGGTTTTGCGGCGTCCACAGAATATGTGTTCACTACAGATCTACTGTAGGAGCGAGCCTGCTCGCGATGAGGCCCGCACAGGCACAGTGATCATCAAGCCAGCTCGGTGACCCTGGCCGCCTTCAACTGCGCCTCGCGCGCCTGGGCATCCGCCAACCGGTACAGCTCGATCGAACCATCCCAATGCTCGATCAGCGCCGTGCACGACTCCACCCAGTCGCCGCAATTGAGGTAGTCCACCTCGCCGACCTTGCGAATCTCGGCATGGTGAATGTGCCCGCACACCACGCCGTGCAGCTCGCGCTTGACGCATTCATGGGCGATGGCTTCCTCGAAGTCGCTGATAAAGCTGACCGCGGTTTTCACCTTGTGCTTGAGGTAGGCCGACAGCGACCAGTAGCCGTAGCCATATCGCGCGCGCCAATGATTGAGCCAGCGGTTGAGGGTCAGGGTGAATTCGTAGGCCGAGTCACCGAGAAAGGCCAGCCAGCGATGGTAACGGGTGATCACATCGAACTGGTCGCCATGGATCACCAGCAGATGCCGGCCGTCGGCGGTGACGTGCACGGCTTCGTCCACCAACTGGATATTGCCCAGAATCAGCTTCGAATAGCGGCGCAGGAATTCGTCATGATTACCGGTGACGTAGATCACCTCAGTGCCACGCTTGCTCATGGTCAACAGGCGACGGATCACGTTGGTATGCGCTTGCGGCCAGTACATGCCGCCGCGCAGCTTCCAGCCGTCGATGATGTCGCCGACCAGGTAGATTCTGTCCGCGTGGTAGCTCTTGAGAAACTGCGACAGGTGTTCAGCCTGGCAATCCCGGGTGCCCAAATGCACGTCGGAAATCCATAAAGTCCGTACGCGTTGCTTACGGGTGGGTTTGGCGAGCTCGGCGCTGGTCATGGGCAACCCTCTGGCAAGTTTTGCCAAGTCTGCCCCGGCCCGGTTAATCGTCCATGACAGCGTCAAGTCAGTCCTGTGACAGCGCTTGCAGGCCCGCTCGGTGTAGACTGACGCCCTGAACCGGGAGACCTGCGATGAGACCGATCCTCACGCTTCGCCAATACAGCCATGACCTGATCGTCCACAGCCACGACCACGCGCAATTGGTGTTCGGGCTTTCGGGCGCCCTGGATTTCGAGGTTGACGGCCGTGGTAGTCAGGTGGTGCAACAGAGTTTCGTGGTGATACCGTCGGGCGCTCATCATGCGTGTGGCAGCCCCAATGGCAGCCGCTGCCTGGTACTGGATGTGCCCGGCGAACAATGGGTTGCCCAGTCGTTGGGCGATCACGCCGAGTCCAGCCGGCGCTTGCTCGACAACGCCGGCCGACTATCACTGGATGCCGGGCAAAGCCAATTGGTCAGTTGGCTGGCGAACAGTCCGGTCGATGATCCGCTGATTGCACAACAAGGCGCGGTGCTGCTACTGGCCAGTCTCAACAACGCCAGGCCCGACACCGTCGGCGGTCGGCGCCTGCCCTATGCCGCGCTGAATGCACACATCGATCAGTATGCGGCGTACCCGCTGCAAGTGGCCGATCTGGCCCGGGTGGCCGGCCTTTCCAGTGCCCGTTTGCATGCGCGGTTCGTGGCCGAGTGCGGGCAGACGCCGATGGACTACATCCGCAGCCGCCGCCTGCACATCGCGGTGGGCTTGCTGCGCAACTCGGCGCTGCCCATCGGCGAGATTGCCAGCCGCGTCGGCTACAGTTCCCAGAGTGCCTTTGCGGCGGCGGTGTTGCGCGAGTTCGGGGCATCGCCCGGGAAACTGCGGCGCGAGGCTGGCGACAAAGGACGATAGTCTGCCGACAGACACAGCGGGGCCACACGGTTCAATGTAGGAGCTGCCGAAGGCTCGGGCCGCGTTCGGACGATCTCTTGACGTTGTTTTTCAAGATCAAGATCAAAGATCGTCCGAACGCGGCCCGAGCCTTCGGCAGCTCCTACATGATTTTACTGTTAAGGATTGCAATGACTCCCCGTACCGCCCTTGGCGCCTTGCATATCGGCGCATTGATGTTCGGTCTGACCGGCGTGTTCGGCAAACTGGCTGCCGCATCACCGGCGATCATCGTTTTCGGCCGCGCCGCTTTTGCCGTGCTTGCGCTGGCGTTTTTTGCACGGTTCGCCAGCCAGACGCGCTGGCAGAAACTCGAGGCCGTGGACTGGCGTCGATTGCTGCTCAGCGGCTTGTTGCTGGCCGGGCACTGGGTGAGTTTCTTCATTGCGGTGAAAGTCGCAGGCGTGGCGATTGCGACGCTCGGCTTCGCCAGTTTCCCGGCCTTTACCGTGATCCTCGAAGGGCTGATCTTCCGCGAGCGCATTCACGCCAATGAGATCGTGCTGGTGCTGCTGGTGAGTATCGGGCTGGTGCTGGTCACGCCTGATTTTGACCTGGCCAGCGGCGCCACCACCGGTCTGCTGTGGGCCGTGGGTTCCGGGTTGTTGTTCGCCCTGTTATCGCTGACCAACCGTGCCAGCTCCGGGCGCGTCCCGCCCGTGCAGGCAGCGCTGTGCCAGAACGTGGTGGTTGCCCTGTGCCTGCTGCCGGTGGCGGCGCCTCAATTGAGCGAAGTGCGTGCCATCGACTGGCTGTGGATCGGCCTGCTCGGTGTGTTCTGTACCGGTGTCGCCCACAGCCTGTTCGTCGCCAGCCTCGCGGTGATCAAGGCACGCACCGCCGCCGTGGTGTTCGCCCTGGAGCCGGTCTACGGCATCACCGTCGCCTGGTTGCTGTTCAACGAAAACCCGACCCTGCGCATGTTACTGGGGGGCGCGCTGATCATTGTGGCGATTGTGGTGTCCAGCAGGTTCTCAACTGGCACAAGCAAGAAAGCCGTTACAGCCGAGGCCGCGTCTCACTGAGTGCGGTCGTTGTGCCCCAGGTCGCGGTCCGGGTCGATCTGGTCGCGGACCCGCTGCTTGAGCACTTTGGCCTCAGGGAAGCCACCGTCCGCCTTGCGCTCCCAGATCTGCACAGCGTCACAGTAAACATGAAAGACCCCGCCGGTGCCCGGCACCAGGGAGACTTTGCCCAGGTCATCACCAAAGGTGCTGAGCAGTTCCTGGGCCAGCCAGGCCGCACGCAACAGCCACTGGCATTGCGTGCAATAGGTGATGACGATTTCCGGTTTGCTGACGGTCATGATGGGGCGTAACTCCAGAGTTTGACGACGCCGCTATGATAGCCCGACCGGAGGCTGCCGAGACGGCGAAGCGGGTTGCGCCTCCAATTCGAACGCAGGCTCGATCATGGCCAGGGCAGCCGACTGCTGGTTCTCGTTTGGGCTGATCACGTCCCAACTCGACACCATGGACAACTCCTCCAGGTTGAGCCGGTACTCATCGTCAGCGGCGGATTCGCCGGATATCGCCAAACCAGGAACCACCGCCACGGCAGCTGCGCCCGCGATGGAGCGATGGCTATCGACCCGCTCAAGCTCATCGTTGGCTGGCACCGCGACTGGTTGCCTGACGGTGGGCCACGTGACAGGCTCGGTAAAAAGCTCCGCCAACGGTTCATGCTGCGACGACAGCATCTCTGAAGTTGTGGCCTGATGCTGCTGGCGTCGGTGGCGAACTAACCAGCCCAGCGCCAGCAACGCCATCAGCGCTGACACGCCGGCAATCGGCAGCCAGCCAATCCCGGGACTTTCAGCAACGGCGGGGGCTGGCGTCACCGCGTCGCTAGCAACGGGTTGCGCCTTTACCTTCTTGAGCTCCGCCAGTTGGGTTTGCAGTTCGGCCAACTGTTTTTTCTGGCCGGTGATCAGCTCATCCTGGCCTTGAAGCTTCTCGTTGAGCTCATCGACAGTGGTTTGCAAACTGTGGTTTTGCAGGGCGCTGACGGCCAGTTGTTCGACTGCGGGATCAACCACGGGGACGTCCGTTTCTGACGTCGTCTTGGCCACGGGTGACGGCGGTACGACCGGTTGAACACTGGGGAATGCGGACGCCGGGGAACTGAAAACCGGTTCATCGGCGGCGGGAACAACGCCTGGCGAACCCGGCGGATCGATCAGTACCGTGTACTCGCGTAATAACCGACCGTTGGGTTGATCGAGTTGCACGAGGAAATTCAGGAAGGGTTCACTGACCGGTTTGCTGGAGGTCACCTGGATCACGCTGCGATTACCGCGCAGGACCGGGGTGAACTTCAGGTTATTGAGGAAAAAAACCCGGTCGACCCCGGCACGGCTGAACTCGTCTGCCGCTGCCAGACTCACCGACAGCTCGTTCTCTTCCAGGCCAGCCGCATCCACCAGTGCAATATCGGCACGCAGCGGTTGATTCAGCGCCGAATGCAGGGTGATTTCACCCAGGCCCAGTGCAGGCGCCCATGCCGAATAAGTGACAGCGGCCCCGGCCAGCAACCACTGAGAACCACCGCGTAAAACCAATCGCCAGCACTTGAGCATGAGCATCCTTGAGATTCACAGAAATTACCCGTACGCGTTCGTACATCCGTTACGAACACGATATTGCCGAGTAGTTCTTATAGTCTGCCCAATGCGGTCTCTCAGAAGCCTGGCGTTCGGTTATGCCTCAAGATTTTTCAAGGTTGCCCAGGATATGCCCGTGAACCCGCATGCACACCTTCAAATCCGCCTCATCGACGCCTTCGAACAGTTCGTGACGCAGTTGCGTGGCAATGGTTTCAATTTGTTCGATCAGGGGACGCGCCGGCGCGCAAAGCACGATTTTCTTCGCCCGACGGTCTTCGAGCACCGCTTGGCGTTGCACCAGGCCCTGGCTTTCCAGGCTGTCGAGCAAACGGGCCAGGGTCGGGCCTTCGACACCGACGCTTTGTGCCAGTTCACGCTGGGTCGGTGCTTCATCGAAACGCGCCAGGTGCAGCAGCACCAGCCAGCGCGCCTGGGACAAGCCCATGCCCGCCAGACGGCGGTCCAGTTCGGCACGCCAGCCACGGGACATCTGGGCCAATTGCATGCCAAAGCGGTGTTGATCGGTTAACGGCATAAAACACTCATGATTAGACTGAAATAAATAAAAACTAATTATTAGTCAGCTAAGCATGAGCCTCGACTTGAGGCAAGGCTTGATCTGTAGTGAATCGTTAAATCAGCACCAGGATGTCTCAAATCTCGAACTCCGACTGCAAGGCAGCACGAACGCAGTACAAGACCCCTTCCGGCACTCGGCCCGCGAACAACGCGGCGATCTCGGAAACCGCTGGCAATTCACCTTCGCCGTCGAGGAAGGCGTCCTGGACTTCTCCCATCAGGTCTTCAGGCAGATCCAGCGCCTGTTCCAACGACAACTGCTGCTTGCCAATCGCTTCGGCCAGCATGGTGTAGACGTTCTTTTCCGAGCACTGCAACTGACCGGCGATCTGCACCGGCGTCATCCCGGCCCGCGCCAGAGTGATCAGTTCGTGACGCACGTCGGCCACCACTTTCGGCGCCTCGACCTGGCCGCCGAGCACTTCGAGGAAGGCCTCGCCGTAGCGCTCCAGCTTGCGCGCACCGACGCCGCTGACCGTGGCCATTTCCGCCAGCGAGGTCGGCTGGCTGCGCAGCATCTCCAGCAAAGTCGAATCGGGGAAGATGACGTACGGCGGCACGCCATGTTCTTCGGCGAGCTTGCGCCGCAAGGCGCGCAAGGCTTCCCACTGTTCGCGCTCCTCGCCGCGGACCAGTTGGCTCGCCTGGCTCTTGCTGCTTTTCGCCACGGATTGCGCCTTGAGATCGCGGCGCAGCTCCAGAGTCACTTCACCTTTGAGTAGCGGCCGGCACGTGTCACTCAGACGCAGACCGCCATAGCCCTCATGGTCAACATCGGCCAGACCGCGAGCCACCAATTGGCGGAACAGGGAGCGCCACTCGCCTTCGGCCCTCGCCTTGCCGACACCAAACACCGACAGATGCTGATGGCCGAAGTTGCGGACCTTTTCGTTGTCCTTGCCGAGCAGTACATCCACCAGGTGCCCGACCCCGTAGCGCTGACCGGTGCGGTAGATCGCCGACAGCGCCTGACGCGCAGGCTCGGTGGCATCCCAGGTCTGCACGCCGTCGACGCAGTTGTCGCAATGACCGCAAGGCTCGGGCATGTCTTCGTCAAAGTAGGCCAGCAGCGTTTGCCGACGGCAGCGGGTTTCTTCGCAGAGCGAGAGCATGGCGTCGAGCTTGTGCTGCTCCAGGCGCTTGTGGCGCTCGTCGCCTTCGGAGTTCTGCAGCATCTGCTTGAGCATCACCACGTCTTGCAGGCCGTAAGCCATCCAGGCATCCGCCGGCAGGCCGTCACGGCCGCCACGACCGGTTTCCTGATAGTAGGCTTCGAGGGATTTCGGCAAATCGAGATGCGCGACAAAACGTACGTTGGGCTTGTCGATGCCCATGCCGAACGCCACCGTGGCGACCATGATCAGGCCTTCCTCGTTGAGGAAGCGTTTCTGATGGTAGGCGCGCATATCGTTGGGCAGGCCGGCGTGGTATGGCAGCGCCGGGAAGCCTTGCTCGCTGAGGAATGCTGCGACTTCCTCGACCTTCTTGCGCGACAGGCAATACACGATGCCGGCATCGCTGCGGCGTTCGGCGAGGAACGCCAGCAACTGCTTGCGTGGCTGTTCCTTGGGCACGATGCGATAAAAGATGTTCGGTCGGTCGAAACTCGACAGGAAGCGCTCGGCGTCTTGCAGGTGCAACCGGGTGACGATTTCTTCCCGGGTGCGCTTGTCGGCCGTGGCGGTCAGGGCGATGCGCGGCACGTCGGGGAACATTTCCGCCAACTGGCCCAATTGCAGGTATTCCGGGCGGAAATCGTGGCCCCATTGCGACACGCAGTGGGCTTCGTCGATGGCGAACAGGGCGATGTCCAGCCCCTGCAGGAAGGACAGCATGCGCGGCTGGACCAGACGTTCCGGCGCCAGATAGAGCATTTTCACTTCACCGCGGCGGATTCGCACAGCCAGGTCGCGCTGCTGCTCGGCGCTGAGGGTGGAGTTCAACGCGGCGGCCGCCACGCCCAGCTCTTCGAGGGTGGCGACCTGATCATCCATCAGTGCGATCAGCGGCGAGACCACCACCGCCAGGCCTTCGCGCAACAGCGCCGGGACCTGGAAGCACAGGGACTTGCCGCCACCGGTAGGCATCAGGACCAGGGCATCGCCACCACTGGCCACACGCTCAATGATTTCACCCTGGCGGCCACGGAAACTGTCGTAGCCGAAGATGTCCTTGAGGACGCGTTGAGCCTGTTCGAGCATAGAAACTCCAAAAATCACCGAAACATCCCTGCAAGGCTGGTTCAGAACCCGCGACGCTGCACCGACAAATCGTAAGTGCACATTGCATGACGCTTCACATTTCAGCCGTGACGCCAGCAGGGCATCACAAAACGCGCGAGTATACCCGAGCCCCGTCCGGCAAAGGGTGCCGCCGATAAGAGGGAATGGACATGATCCTCTGTAGGAGCTGCCGAAGGCTCGGGCCGCGTTCGGACGATCTTTTGATCTGGTTTTTTAAAAGCCAAGTCAAAAGATCGCAGCCTTCGGCAGCTCCTACGGGAAGAGGCCAGGAGCAAATATGCCGTGCGGCTGGCCCAAGTGCTCAAGAAGGCCTAGAATTCCCGCATCGAACATTCCCCAAGGTAGCCCTTTAATGTCCTTCGCTGAGCAACTAACCCGCCTGCAAGTCTTCCTCGATGCTGATGAACTGCATGACGAGGCGCTGGACTACGTGGCCGCCCACGGCTACCTCACTGCGCTGTCGATCTGCTCCGAAGTCGTTCCGGACCGTGAATGGATCGATGCCCTCTTCGCCGAAGAGCCGCACTACAGCGGCGAAGCCCAGCGCGAAGAGATCGAAGCCACGCTGATCGGCCTCAAGGCCCACATCGCCCGCCAACTGGCCTCCGACGAAGAGTTCGAGCTGCCGTGCGACCTCGACCTGGGCGACGACCCGGATGATTCCGAACTGCGCGGCTGGTGCATCGGTTTCATGGAAGGTGTGTTCCTGCGTGAAGAAGCCTGGTTCGAAACCGCCGAAGACGAAGTCAGCGAAATGCTGCTGCCGATCATGGTCGGTTCGGGCCTGTTCGACGAGCAACCGGAGTTCTCCGACATTGCCGCCGATGCCAACCTGATGGACGACATGATCGTGCAGATCCCGGAAGCCCTGACCGCGCTGTACCTGCTGTGCAACGCTCCAGACGAAAAGCCGGCGATTCTCAAGCCACGTCACCACTAAGATCCGGCCTATGGACAACCCCATAGGCAACCGCCCCCTGATGTTGCGCTACGTGCTGCTGGCCATCGGCTGGCTGAGCGTGGCGCTGGGGGTGATCGGGATTTTCCTGCCGGTATTGCCCACCACCCCTTTCCTGCTGCTGGCGGCCGCCTGCTTTGCCCGCAGTTCACCGCGCTTTTATCAATGGCTGGTCGAGCATCCCCGGCTTGGCCCATGGATCCGCGATTACCTCGACGGTAACGGCATTCCGCTCAGGGGCAAGGTCTACGCCATTGGCCTGATGTGGGCGAGCATCCTGTTCTCCTGCTTTCTGGTGCCGCTGCCCTGGGCACGGGGCTTCATGCTGACCAGTGCGGTACTCGTGACCGTCTACATCCTCAAGCAGAAAACCCTGCGCAAATCCTGAAGTTCCCCGGGACTGTTGTGGCAAGAGAGCCAGTGCCAGTACCGACCCGACGACCTGCCCTCCCCCCGCAAAAACTCCACCTAAACTTCCCCCATCTACACTCGAGCAGCCAGACATGGCCCGCAGTCTGCGTAGTCCAGGATGGCCAGCGCTCCGACTTCGGCTCGGCGGCTGGATGCTGCTGGCTGGTCTGCTACTGACTGCATTCAACGGGGTCCGGGCCGACTGGGATTTTTCACAGATTCTGCAAACCGTTGAACAACGCTACGGCCCGCCGGGACCGGCGCGAGGCCGGATCGAAGCCTGGAGTCAAATGCTGCAGAGCGCACGCGGCGTGCCCGAACCTGAGCAACTCAACGCGGTGAACCGCTTCTTCAATCAGCAGCTGAACTTTCAGGACGACACGCGCATCTGGCAACAGACCGATTATTGGGCCACCCCCGTCGAAGCCCTGATCAAGGGCACCGCCGACTGCGAAGACTATGCCCAGGCGAAATACTTCAGCCTGCGCCGACTCGGCATTCCCAGCGAAAAACTGCGCATCACCTACGTCAAGGCCCTGAGTCAGAACCAGGCGCATAGGGTGCTGACGTTCTACAGCCCCCACGACCGACCCGCTGGTACTGGACAACCTGATCGGCGATATCCGCCCCGCGTCCCAACGCAAAGACCTGCTACCGGTGTACGCCTTCAATGCCGAAGGCTTCGACATAGGGGACGGCTGACCGCCATGGCAAGGAGCGATGTATGACACTGCGTAAACAGCTGTTCCTGGCCATCTGCCTGTTCCTGTTGGTGGCGTTCAGCGGTAGTTTTTTTGCCAGCCTGGAAAGCTCCCGCGAGCAAACCCTCAGTCAACTGCGTGCCCACGCCCAAGACGCAGCCACCGCGCTGGGGCTGTCACTGACCGCACAGGTCGATGACCCGGCCATGATGGAGCTGAGGGTCAGCTCGATTTTCGACAGCGGCTATTTCAGCAGCATCCGCGTCATCAGGCTCAGGGATCAGCAAACCCTGGTGGAGCGCAGCGCACCGGCGAAAATCGACGGTGCGCCTGACTGGTTCGTCAATCTGGTCGACCTGCGCCCGGAAGGTGGCGATGCCTTGATCATGCGCGGCTGGGAACAACTGGCACGGGTCGAAGTGCTGAGCAATCCGCAATTTGCCCTGGCCAAGCTCTGGGACAGCACCCTCGGCAGCCTGATCTGGTTGCTGTTGTGCGGGCTGTTCAGTGCGGTGATTGGAGGATGGATGCTGCGCCTGCAATTGCGCCCACTCGACAGCATGGTCCGACAGGCTGAGGCCATCAGCAAACGCGAGTTTCTCAGCCTGCCGAAACTGCCGCGCACACCGGAGTTGAAACGGGTGGTGCTGGCGATGAACCAGATGGTCGAGAAGCTCAAGGCGCTGTTCGCCGAAGAAGCCGCACGCAGCGAAAAACTGCGGGCCGAATCCTATCTGGACAGCCTCACCGGCCTGGCCAACCGGCGCCTGCTCGACGAACAACTGGCCGACCATTTACGCGTGTGCGAACAGAGCCGCGATGGCCATTTGTTGATGTTGCGAATCAACGACCTGAACGGGCTCAACCAGCGACTGGGTGGCCAACGGGCTGACGCGCTGATCAGTGCCGTGGGCGAATTGCTCAAGCGCCTGACTCAGTTGCCGGAGCGTCGCACCTGGCTGGCGGCACGCAATCGTGGCGGCGAATTCAGTCTGCTGACGCCGGGTCTGGACGCCCAAAGTGCAGCGCGTCTGGCCTCCGATGTCAGTGTCAGCCTGGAGAACCTGCGCCTGACCGGCGCCAGCGATTGCATGCCCGTCGCCCACTTGGGCGTTGTCGCCTACCGCCCCGGAGAGCCGATCAGCAACGTACTCCTGCGCCTTGACCAGGCACTGACCGAGTCCCGGCAGCATCCCGAGCGACCCTGGGTGCATTTGAGCCATCGTGACACCGCGCCGAATCACTCCCAGCACGACTGGCGCACCTGGATCGACGATGCCTTGACCGAAGGCAAAATGCAGCTGTACTTCCAGCCCGTCGTGCAATGCGCCGACACCCGCCAGGTGCTGCATCACAAAGTGCTCGCAAGCCTGCTCGATCCGCAGGGCGAGGCGATTGCCGCCGGGCATTTCCTGCCATGGATCGAGCGTCTCGGCTGGTCGGCACGCTTCGACCTGGCGATGCTCGAAGCCACGCTGGACGATCTGGTGCTCAACCGCAGGCCCTTGGCACTAAGCCTGTCTGGCAGCACCCTGCGCGCCCCGGTGCAATGGCGAACGATCCTCGACCTGCTGGACTCTCTGCCCGAACTGGCGCCGCTGCTGACCCTGGAAATCGACGAGCGCCAGTTGCCGTCCCCCGAAGAACTGCAGCGTTTGAGCCACAGCCTGCTGTCCACCGGTTATCGAATCGGCCTGCAACACTTTGGTGGGCGCTTCAGCCAGATCGGCAACCTCACCCAATTGGGTTTGGCGTACCTGAAAATCGATGGGGCCTACATTCGCAACATCGACGTGCAGCCTGACAAGCAGCTGTTCATCGAGGCGGTTTACCGGACGACCAACAGCATCGATTTGCCATTGATTGCGGAGCAAGTAGAAACCCAAGGAGAGTTGGAGGTGATCAGGGCACTGGGGGTGTTTGGCGTAACGGGGCGGTTAATCGGTCCGCCAAAGCCAATGTAGCCAGACATCCCGGCTGCCTATTCAACTTCTACCATTGATCGGAAACCGACTTAAACCTGTTATTTATGACAGTAGGCAAGCTATCAGACCAGGTTTTAAATCACTCCGGCACCCTCACCTTTCAATGCTCGGAGTCATCATCATGACCGCTAAACCACCAAATACCCCGATACTCTCGCCGGACGAACAGAGTGAAACAACCGCGACAGTAACCTTCGATCAAATCCTGGATAGCAGCGGTAATCCCGTTGGTAGAAACACCATAACTTTTGACAACACCCTGACCTTCAAGGGTACGGCCAGCGCAACGACGGAGCTCTGGATTCGCGATGGCGTGACCAGAATCACTGACGTGACCAGCGGTGGTTCAGGAGCCTGGATCAAATCGTCCGCACTGCCGGACTTCAAGCGCTACCGCTTTACCGCTATCGAGAAATTCCCGCCTCAAGACTACTCCACATCGTACGTTATCGTCCTGGCGACTGAGACGCCGATCATCGACAAAGTCATTGGCAAGGATGGCCAGATTGAAAATGGCGATACCTACAACGGCGACTCACTGGAATTCTCCGGCTACGCACCTCCCAATATGGAAGTCGAAGCGTTCAACGGCAACACATCCACGGACAAGAAAGCCACTGTTAATGGTGACGGGCTGTTCAATCTCACCCTTGATGGGCTCACGGCTGACGCCTACAGCATCAAGATCAAGGCAGCCAATGGTAAAGAATCCGGTGTGTTCGCCTTCAAGGTCGTATTTGATGTGGTCTTGAGTCTCGATGATGTCGTTGATTCCAATGGCAGCATTGCCGAAGGCGGCGAGACCTTCGACGACAAGGTAACCGTCAGCGGCTATGCCAGGCCTGGCGAAAAAGTTCAGCTACGCAATGACGATGCGCGAATCGACGGCGCAACGGCGACTGCCAGTGCTATCGACGGGTTCTGGGAAATCGAGCTGGATGTGACCCCCAATGCCTACAGCCTGACCGTCGAGGCTCTGTATGGCGATGGCGAGATCTCCGACACGCCCCGCACCTTTACCGTGGCGCAGGACGTCAAGCTGAGCCTGGACGAGGTCAAAGACTCCAAGGGAACAATCGACGAGGGCGGCACGACCTACGAGGACAAGGTGACCGTCAGTGGTCATGCCCGGCCCGGTGAAGAGGTTCAGTTGTGCAATAACGATGTGAGAATCGACGGCGCAACGGCGACCGCCCGGGATATCGACGGGTTCTGGGAAATTGAATTGGATGTGACACCGGATGCCTACAGCCTGACCGTCGAGGCGCTGTATGGCGATGGCGAGATTTCCACGCCACCGCGCACCTTCAAAGTGGAATCCATCGTCAAGCCGCGCAATACCAAAGTGTACGATTCGGACGGCCTGATCGCGGACAACGGTAGCACCCCATACAACTATGTAGTTGTCAGGGGTGATGCGGCCCCGTCAGAGGCGATCAAGCTGAAGATCAATGATGACACCGACCCGAGGCCGGAACCGACCGACGATAATGGTAAATGGGCCAGACTTGTTCAGAACCTGGGCAACGGAACCACTTATCGATTTAGTGCAATGGCAGACTATGGTGACAATGCCGAGTCCAATACGTGGTCGATTACCATCAAGGAGTAAGACCTCAAACCCGTCATTGAAAGCGTCAAGGACTCTCACGGCCAGCCTATCCTCGAAGGCGGGTATACCACTAAACGATCAGGGTAGTTACCTGATTACCCCACAGGTTTTTCCTCAGTAGTACCTGCCAAACGAAAAAAACCGCTTAACGCGGTTTTTTTCATCCCCCAGGACCAAGCCATTAAAATCCGTAACTCACCCCCAGTGTCACCGACCATGGCTGCTCGTAATTTTCCCCCTTACCGTAGTCGAGGTCTGCACTCACCCGTACATTGGACGCGATGGAAACCGACACGCCACCACCCACTTCAAAACCGCTGCCCGACAAATCGCTGTTGAGCTCGTTGCCGTTGACATGCACGTTGTCGTTGTTGGCAAACTCATGAACCATCGCGACACGCCCGTATGGCTGCACGACGGTGCCGCCGGCCATGTTGAAGTCACGACCGGCAGCGACACCCAACTTGGCACGCAATGAACGCGTCCGGTCGCCGTCGGCGTCCATGCCATTGTCGAGGTCAAAACTCGCGCCCTCGATGACCGCCGCCGACAATTGGGCGGAAGGTTTGACCCGCCAGTCATCCGCCAGCCGGATGTTGCGGCCGACTTCCACCAGCGCGCTGACAGCCGAGTTGCTGTAATCGCCTTTGGCACGGGTTCCGTCGCTCAAACGGACTTTTGAGTCGTTGCGGAAATGGTTGAACTTCAGCGCGCCATCGACGTAGTAACCGTTGTCCGGATCCTGCCAGCCAACGTATGGACCGGCGTAAAAACTATCAACCGTTGCGCTGCTTCCGCCTTTGAGATCAATGTCCGACTGGCTGTAACCGGCCAGCACCCCGACACTCCAGGGACCGTTGCCCAGACGTGTATCGGCGCCCAGGGAAACGCCCTGTTGCCGCTGTTGGTAGGCCACGCCCGCTCCCTCGCCGACGTTGTACTTGTTGCCGTAGGGCCGTACCCAAACGCCATGCAAATTGCCGTCCGATTGCAAATCACCCATGCGGTTTTCGAGTGATTTCAGCTCGCCATAGGAAATGGTCGACGCGGTGCGGAACAGCGCCAACGCCGTCTGGGCACCAGGGCTGACCGTTTTCGTGGTGGGGTCGAGGAACCACTCTGTTCCGCCGTTGCCATCGACGGCGCTAGACAGATCGTAGGACCAGGTGCCCAGATCCACCCGGCCGCCGATCAGCGAAAACTGCGCATCGCCGCTGGCGGTGCGCACCAGTGCCAGTTGCTTCATGGCCACCGCATCTGTACCCGAAGCCGCGACTTCCAGCCCGAATTGACCATTGGCTGCGCCGGTCACATTGAGAAAATCACCGGTTCCGGTCGCAAAATCGCCCTTCATGGCAAACGTGCCACTGCCCTCGAGGGTGCCAATGTTCAGTTGACGGAATGCGCCCGCGGCATCACCGAAGTCAACCCGGCCACCCTCCATGGTCAGGGTGCCAACGGTGTCATTACCGGTCATGGTCCAGTTCGATTGACTGAGCGTGACGCCCGTGACGTTATCCAGGCGACCGGTGAACTGCGAGCCGTTTTGCAGGGTGACATTGGCGTTGGAACCGTTTTCGACCACTACATCGCCGGTCATCCGGCCTTGATCGAACGTCAGGTTGGCGGTGCTGTTGTCGGTGACTTGCACGTTACCTTGCAAGACGCTGCCAGCCACTCTCATGGCGGCCGTGGATGCGCCCAGCACTTCCAGCAGATTGCCGTTGCCGCCCGCCAACGTGGAGCCGTTCAACACCTCGATCGTGGCGTCGACACCACCGTCCACCTCCAACGCCGGCCCGCTGCGGCCCACTACACTCGAGCCGTCCAGCACCAACGACGCGGTGCCTACGGGGAAGTCCGATTCAAACCGGATACCGGCGGCATCACCGCTGATTTGCGTATTGGCGGTTGCGCGAACGGAACCGCCCGCTACGATCAGGCCGAAGCTGTCTGTATCCGTCCCAGTGACGGTGCTATTGATCAGGTCAAGGGTGCTGAAGCTCGTTACGGCGGCACCGGAGATGGCGCCACTGAAGTGGCTGTTTGCGGCGGTCACCACCGAACCCTGGGTCGAGTCGGGCTCCCGGTTGACCAACAGTGCGATGCCATCAGCGGTCACCGTCGCCTGATTGATAGCCCCCCGGCTACCGTTGATGGTTACTCCGTCGCCACCGGCATTGCCGTTGATGGTGCCGCCGTTGATATTGAGCGTCGAGCCACGTTGAATCGTGATGCTTTGCGTCGTGGCACCGTTCACATTGAGGACACTGTTATTACGCACCGAATAGTCGATAGGTACAGGCGCGCTTGTCGGATCGATATCCAGCGTGCTGCCGTTATCGACGATGACCGCTGCAAAAGCAGCGGATGAGCTCAAAAAAAAAGCTGGCATCAACGCCAGCGTTCCAATGGATCGTAAGGTGAAAGTCGGGTTTGCTGCTGTGCGGATCGCCATGGATTCATATCCTTTCTATCATTGCGCCCTCACTGAACAATGACACCTAGAGGACTACGAAGGCGGCAGACGATACCGACTCGTTCTACGGAAAAATGTAGGATTAATCTCTAAGCGCACCAGACAAATCCGCCACTCCCAATCCAGTCCATCGCACAATAAAAACGCTTGAAAAAAATGGAGGCGCCTGAGCGCCTCCAGATTATTTGGTCAAGGGAGGGGGGAGTTCGCAATACGAACCATCACCATGGTCCATGGTGACGCGGAACTGTAAGGGTTCGGAGCGCGTGTAGTATCCGTCCTGGATTGACGCACACATCAGTTCGCACCAACCGTTGAAAATCGTCTGGAAGACAGTATGTTCAAAGAACACACTAAAACCAGCCGCTGCCTCGGCAGCAGTGGGTGTTTTATCTACGCTGGCCCACGCCCCCTCTATCGTATTACCTGGCTTGTTGTTTCCGGTGTCGACTACGTTTTCATATCCCTGGATGGAAAATGAAATTTTCTTGTCTGCAAATTTTGCTTCCGGAGCAAATACGACCTCGACTGCAATCTTGTTCGTATCTGGATCACGCACCAAAGAATCGCAATACACCGTTTCACCGTCACCGTTCCCAGGATCACCGGTTACTTTGAAACCGGGTTGAGGCATAAGAATCTCATCGACATAGACATCGACATGCTGGTCTGCTGCAACAGATTCCGTTTCATTGACATCCGGATGATAAACAGTGTACCCAACACGCATTTTTTTGTTGTTCCCCCCGTCAGCAACGTAATCCGGAGGAATATCACCTTCCAAAATTTTATCATCTGTCTCAGTGCCATCCAGCGTCAAGACTGTTGGAACAGGCGCACCGTGGTAATGAAATTGAATCTCATCGTATTTTTTATGCCCCTTATAAATCAACATGCGTACCTTTGCCCCCAAGAGCTTATCGTGCGCATTAAGATAATTCGACCTAGGGTTTACCCCTTTCACATTGACAATATTCAACTTCGGATCTGGAGAACCCGGCAATCCAGGATTATCGGGATTATCCGGTTGCTCACCTGGTTTATCCAAATGCACTTTCAATATTTTCGAGATTGGCGTAGCAGGGATCAGCTTGTTGCCACGTTGAATCTGGTACTTATATTCAAGATCTTTAAGATCCAGATTCCCGTCATCCAGAAGCTCTCTGTAAGTGAATTCATCAACGAATGGCGGAGCGCTATTGATTTCGAGAACCCTTGCAGATTGATTAGCGATCTGTCTCCGCAACTTGTCACCAGCTCTCCAGTTCAGAAACTCATGTTTGCCATGTACAGGTACTTGCGTATCCCGGAACAAAATCACCCGATCAGTCACATCACCATTTTCCAGTACTATGTCCAGTTTCAGATTCTTGGGCATGGGAATCATTGAAATGGGAACTGTAACGGGTGGCGATGCCAAGCTTCGATTGCCTTTACGATCCGTTACGTATGCGAACAAATCGATTGTCCCTTCGTCTATCGTAATCAATGCCCTTGTAAGTTTTTTGGTTTCCAGCGCTTGTCTGGGCGAAACGAGCTTCACCGTTTCAATGAGCGTCGAATCAGCAGTAGGCTTCCCGTCCGAACCTATCTCTCCCATCCAGAACTCAAACAAATCATCTGTCTTGGCGCCGGTATATGTATCCTTGTAACTCAATAACGCATGGGGCGAGACATCCTCGAAATACTCATGGGTAAACCCGTCGTTTTTAATTTCATCTGGATAGGTGACTGCCTCGCTCAGTGTGGGCGCGTCTTTATCGACATGAATGGTTATCGGATCAGAATCCTTGCCGTTCAAGCCATACGTCACCCTGTATCTAACCTGGTGATCGCCCGGTTCGTCTGTCTTGCCTGCTGGAATCACCAGCCTTTTATCATCTGCCCAGTCGGGAGCCAAAGGAGTAGTGCCCTCGACTATGTTCCCTATCAGGGTGTCATCCCACTTTGCTTGTACCCTCACCCGAGTGTTGTTCGGAATGCCGCCAGCGGACAGGTTTGCAAATGTCAGACTCACCGCAAGGCCTTGGTCCTGGGTATGGACCTGATTACCCGGGTCATCATCTGTCGGCCCCAGCAACACAGGTGATTCCACTGCGGGTGGAACGTAATCTGCCGGTCCAGGGACGCGAGGCTTTTTCCTGCTGCGCAGTGAACTGGTTTTCAGCGTGTTGGTTTTTTCAACAATGGTCATTTCGCAGTTCCTTCCAGTAATCGGACGTTCTGCCCACGTGTCGACTCAAGTCCTATCCACGAAGACTTGGCGCCTGTTTGACAAACCCGGTATGCGCGTGCCAAAGCAGGGCATCGAGATGCTCTGGCACACATGAGTGTTTAAGGAATGCTCACCTGTTTACTCATGGGGCGAGACTTGATTTAAAGGCAGCGAAGAAGGACTGGCTACTGTCAGAAATTACAGTTCTTTCTACCATTGGTCGGACTTTCACTTCTGGCACAGACAAAGAACCCGCCATCCCTTCGCAGGGATGGCGGGTTCTTTAGTGGGTTTTCAGATCACACGGTATCCACCTTCAACGAATGATCGTTGAGCATGCCGTTGATGATGGTCGCCGTGTCATGCCCGCCCGCGATCACTCCACCCGCCCCCGGCGTTACACCGTAGTGGCTGGCGAGGTTGACGCCAGCCAGGTCGATGGTCTGGTTCGGCGCGGCACCGGCCATGGCGCTGACGTCGATGCTGGTCACCGTCGACGGCCCGCTGCCGGTGACGGTGAAGTGCAGGTAGTCATCCAGCGAAGCGGCGGTGCCGTTCTCCCCTTGCAGCAGTTGCGACAGGTCGAGCTTGTCGGTGCCGGGGGTGAAGTCGGTGATCACGTCATGGCCACTGTTGCCCTTGAGCCACTGGAAGGCATCGGCCCCCGTTCCGCCGGTCAGGGTATTGTTGCCCAGGCCGCCGATCAGCCAGTCATCGCCGCCCCCGCCGTTGAGGATGTCGTGGCCCAGGCCGCCGTTGATCACGTTGCCGTTGTTGTCACCGGTCAGGGTGTCGTTGAAGTTCGACCCGGTGAGGTTTTCGATACCGGTCAGGGTGTCCGTGCCCGCGCCAAGGGTGTTTTGCGCAGCGAGCAGGCTGAGGTCGACCGTCACTCCGGCGCTGGCGTGGGAGTAACTGGCCGTGTCGATGCCCGTACCGCCATCGAGGATGTCATTGCCCGAACCGCTGAAGAGCAGATCATTGCCGGCGCCGCCATGCAGCTCGTTGTTGCCGGAGCCGGCAGTGAGCACATCGTTGCCGTCGCCGGCATTGATGATGTTGTTGCCCGTGCCTGCCACCAGTACGTCATCCCCGCTGGTGCCGGTGAGGGTGTGGCCGTCCTGATAGCTGATGGTCAGGTTGGCCGAGTCGCTGCCGCCGTGGTTGTCGTTGGCGGTGTAGGTGCCGTGGTAGTCCGGGGTGATGTCGTGAGCCCCGGCGTAGTTGACGGTCATGGTCAGCTGATAGTTTTCCGCCGCATTCGTATTGCCGTTACCGGGGTCGGTGATGTTGGTCATGTGGATCTGGTAAGTGCCATCCGCGCTTGCAGTGATGGTGCCGCCATCGACGATGCTGACGAACGCCCCACCGTTGAGCGAATACTCCATCGTGACGTGCCCGGTTGCCAGGTTGTGATCGAGGTTGAGCGTCTCGCCTTGTTTCAGATTGACCGTGATGAGGTCTTCATTGTTGCCATTGGAGCTGTTCGCTTTGTCGAGATAGCCACTGATCACCAGCAGCGCCGTCATGGTTGCCGCGTTGGCCGCAAAGGCATTGCGCACGTCGGCCAGACTCTGGTTGGCGGGGTTGTTGTTGGTGTCGGCGAAGTTGATCGCGCCGGTGCCGGTGAAGTCCGCGCCCTTCACTATCCAGCCGGTGTTGAAGGAGGTCGGTGTCGCCGAGAGTTGATCGCCGTTGGGATCGGTGTCGTTGGCCAGCAATAGTTCGCCCGGCACCACGACGGTGCCCGAGAGCACGTTGGTGATGACGTTATCATCGGCGGCCACTGGCGGTGCGTTCGGTATGACTTTGATCGTCAGGGTGGCGCTGGCGAGGTCGCCGTCGTTGTCGCTGGCGGTGAATGCGATGTTTTCGGTGATCAACACCGACGTGGTTTTCTGCGAAATGTAGGCGTATTCACCGGTGTCGAGATTGATCTGCAAGGTACCGCTGTTGTTGGTGGCAATGCTCAACGTGTTGTCCACGGTGTTGAACGTGCCGTGGTTGAGCCCGCCACTGAAGTTCAGCGAACCCTGATTGCTGTTGCCGCTCGGATCGTAGCTGTACGTGGTGCCGTCCACCGTGACGGTTTTGATGAAGCCGCCATCGGCGCCGAAGGTACCGCCCTCGCCCAGCAGCGAACCGGTGACCGGTGCGCCGATCACGGTGCCAGACAGCACCGAGTTGAGCTGGTTGAGATCGGTCACCACCACTGCATCGGTGTCGGTGTGGCTGCTGCCGTCGTAGGCCAGTGGATTGAGGTTGGCGTTGCTGACGCCACTGCCCAGGCCGATCGCGTAGTTCTTGATGTCGTTGGCATCGAGGAAGGCCTTCAGCGCAGTCTCGTCGGCAGTGCCGATTTCCTGGCCGGTGGTGGGCTTGCCGTCGGAGAAGAAGTAGCCGACGTTTTGCGCACCGGTCAGTTTGCCCGAGGTGTTGAAGGCGGTCTGCATGGTCAGCACGGCCGCGTCGTAGTTGGTATTGCCGTTCGCGCTGAGGCCGCCCAGCAGTGTCTTGGCGGTCGCGACATCGACCCACACCGAGGTCATGTCGGTGGCGCTGCTGCTGAAGGTGACAAGCTGCACTTTCACATCGCCGAGGTCGTCGTATTTATCCAGCAAGGCACTGATGGCCTGCTTGGCCAGATCCAGCCGCGACAGGCCCGACACGCCGGAAGGGTCGGCCATGCTGCCGGAGACGTCGAGCACGATCAGCAGGTTGGAATCGATCTCCACCGCCGCCACCGAGCGATCCGTTGCCACCGCTTTGGGCACGTCATCGACAATGTTGACCACGATGGTGCTGGTGCTGCTGTTGCCCAATGCATCGGTGGCTTTGTAGGTGAAGCTTTCACTCAGGCTGTTCGGCCCGTCGTTGGCATTCGGCGAGGTTTTCGGCGCCGAGGTGAGGGTGTAGGTGTAGCTGCCGTTGGGGTTGAGCAGGATCTGCCCGTAGGTGCCGGTGGCGCTGCCGACCAGGATGTAGGTGAGCGCGCCGCTGCCACCCGAGACCGAACCGACCAGGGTCCCGGACGCGGTTTCGCCCGTGTTGCCCGGGTCGCTGCCGGTGACCGTAGCGGCGGCCAGGTCCTGGCCATCCTGGTTCAGGTCGAGGGCTTTTTCGTAGACCGTCACGTCGCTATCGGGGTTGGCCTTGATGATGCTGTTGGCCACGTCGATGGTGATGGTGGTGGTGCTCTCATCGCCATCGGAATCACGCACGGTATAGGTGAACGTATCGGTGGCCCCCGCATCGCCGACCGAGTTCTGGTTGCTGTGATACACCGCGTTGCCGTTGGCATCGAGGGTCAGGTAGCCATAGGTGCCATTGATCTGGTTACCCAACCCGCCAATGGCCGACGTCGAGGTATTGCTACCGGCGCGCACGCCGACCACCGTCGCCGGACCATCGGCACCGCTGACGTCGTTGCCCAGCACACTGATGTTGACCGTTGCGCCCTCCGTCACCGACGACGAGTCAGGTTGGGCGCTCGGCAAGTCATCGATGATGTTGACGTTGATCTGCCCGGTCGCCGGGTCGCCATCGGTATCGGTAGCGACGACGTTGAAGTTCTCGGTGAGGCTGTTGGCGCCGTTGGCCGTTGGATGGGCTTCGTTGTCGTTGAGGGTGTAGCTGTAGCTGATCAACCCGGTCGCAGAGTTGAAGCCGGTGATGGTCAGCGTGCTGCCCAGTGGCGTGACGGCCGTCAGCGGGAAGCCTGCGACCACACCACCGCTGACGACAGTGATGCTGCCGACGGTCAGGGTTTGCAGGCCATCGAGCGCGGTCACCGTGAAGGTCCCGCTCTGGGACAGTGCCGAGGTGTTGGGGCTGCTGCCGTCGCTGAGGTTTTTCTCGTAGACCGTCAGCTCGCCGCCATTCACGTCGAGGCCGTTGAGGGTCACCTGGTCGTCTTTGTTGTAGACGTTGAGCACCAGGTTGGCGGTGCTGCTGTCGCCGTCCGCATCGGTGAGGGTATAGGTGAAGGTTTCGCTGCCGTTGCCGCCGCCGTGCAACGCCTTGAAGTCGGCATCGCTGGTGTTGAGGGTGTAGGTGTAAGTGCCGTTGGCGTTGAGTACCAGGGTGCCGTAGGTACCGGTGAAGGTGCCAGGGGTGATCGGGCCGGCGTTTTCGCCCACGGTTACCCGGTCAGCGCCTTGCACGTCATTGGTCAGCACGTTGCCGTTGAGGGTCAGCAGGGTTTCCGAGGCCGTTGAAGCATTGCTGTCGTACACGCCATTGGGCAGGTCGTCGACGATGCTCACGTCGAGGCTGCCGGTAGCAGTGGTGCCGTTGTCATCGACCACGGTGACGGCGAACTGCTCAGGCAAAGTGTTGGCGCCGTTGGCGGTTGGGTGCGCTTCGTTATCCACCAGGGTGTAGCTGTAGCTGACCACGCCAGTGGCGGCGTTGAACCCGGTGATGGTCAGGGTGCTGCCCAGCGGGGTGCTGATCGATTGCGGGAAGCCGGCGACCACGCCACCGGTGACCACGGCAATGCCGCCGACAGTCAGGGTTGTCACGCCATCGAGTGCGGTGACGGTGAAGGTGCCACTTTGGGTCAGGGCCGACGTGTTGGGGCTGCTGCCGTCGCTGAGGTTTTTTTCGTAAACCGTCAGCTCGCCGCCATACACGTTGAGGCCGTTGAGGGTCACCGGATTGTCGTTGTTGTAGACGTTGAGCACCAGGTTGGCGGTGGTGCTGTCGCCGTCGGAGTCGGTGATGGTGTAGGTGAAAGTTTCGCTGCCGTCGCCGCCGCCATGCAGGGCTTTGAAATCCGCATCGCTGGTGTTGAGGGTGTAGGTGTAAGTGCCGTTGGCATTCAGCACGAGGGTGCCGTAGGTGCCGGTGAAAGTGCCGGGAGTGATCGGTCCGGCGTTTTCTCCGAGCGTCACCCGGTCGGCGCCTTGCACGTCGTTGCTCAGCACGTTGCCGTTGAGGGTCAGCAGGGTTTCCGAAGCCGTTGAAGCATTGCTGTCGTACGCGCCTTTTGGCAGGTCGTCGACAATGTTCACGTCCAGCGAACCGGTCGCGGTGGTGCCGTTGTCGTCGACCACGGTCACGGCGAACTGCTCAGGCAGGGTGTTGGCGCCGTTGGCCGTCGGGTGCGCTTCGTTATCATTGAGGGTGTAGCTGTAGCTCACGACACCGGTCGCCGCATTGAACCCGGTGATGGTCAGGGTGCTGCCCAGTGGTGTGCTGATCGACTGCGGGAAGCCGGTGGCCACACCACCGGTGACCACGGCGATACCGCCGACGGTCAGGCTCGTGACGCCGTCCAGGGCGGTGACGGTGAAGGTGCCGTTCTGGGTCAGGGCTGGTACGTCCGGGCTGCTGCCGTCGCCGAGATTTTTTTCATAAACCGTCAGCTCACCGCCATACACGTTGAGGCCGTTGAGGGTCACCGGATTATCGTTGTTGTAGACGTTGAGCACCAGGTTGGCGGTGGTGCTGTCGCCGTCGGAGTCGGTGATGGTGTAGGTGAAAGTTTCGCTGCCGTCGCCGCCGCCATGCAAGGCTTTGAAATCGGCATCGCTGGTGTTGAGGGTGTAGGTGTAAGTGCCATTGGCGTTGAGTACCAGGGTGCCGTAGGTACCGGTGAACGTACCGGGGGTGATCGGGCCGGCGTTTTCTCCGACCACTACCCGGTCAGCGCCTTGCACGTCGTTGCTCAGCACGTTGCCGTTGAGGGTCAGCAGGGTTTCCGAAGCGGTACTGGCGTTGCTGTCGTACACGGCTTTTGGCAGGTCGTCGACGATGTTGACGTCCAGTGAATCGGTCGCGGTGGTGCCGTTGTTGTCGACCACGGTTACGGCGAACTGCTCAGGCAGGGTGTTGGCGTCGTTGCCAGTCGGGTGCGCTTCGTTATCGTTGAGGGTGTAGCTGTAGCTGATCACGCCAGTGGCGGCATTGAACCCGGTGATGGTCAGGGTGCTGCCCAGCGGGGTGGTGATCGATTGCGGGAAGGCGGCGGCCACGCCACCGGTGACCACGGCGATACCACCGACGGTCAGGGTCGTGACGCCGTCCAGCGCGGTGACGGTAAAGGTGCCGTTCTGGGTCAAGGCTGGTGCGTCTGGGCTGCTGCCGTCGCTGAGATTTTTCTCGAATACAGTGAGTTCGCCACCCTCAACATTCAAACCGCCAATCGTGATCGAGTCATCGTTGTTGTGGATCTGCAGCACCAGGTTCGCCGTGCTGCTGTCGCCGTCTGCATCGGTGAGGGTGTAGCTGAAGGTTTCGGTGCCGTTGCCACCGCCATGCAGGGCTATGAAATCCGCATCGCTGGTGTTGAGGGTGTAGGTGTAGGTGCCGTTGGCATTCAGCACCAGGGTGCCGTAGGTGCCGGTGAAAGTGCCGGGGGTGATGGGGCCGGCGTTTTCTCCGAGCGCTACCCGATCGGCGCCTTGCACGTCGTTGATCAACACGTTGCCGTTGAGGGTCAGCAGGGTTTCCGAGGCCGTTGAAGCATTGCTGTCGTACACGGCTTTTGGCAGGTCGTCGACGATATTGACGTTGATCTGCCCGGTCGCACTGTCGCCATCGGTATCGGTGGCTACGACGTTGAAGTTCTCGGTGAGGCTGTTGGCGCCGTCGGCGGTTGGGTGGGGTTCGTTATCGTTGAGGGTGTAGCTGTAGCTGATCACTCCGGTCGCGGCATTGAACCCGGTGATGGTCAGCGTGCTGCCCAGTGGTGTGGTGGTCGATTGCGGGAAGCCCGCGGCCACACCACCGCTGACCACGGCAATGCCGCCGACGGTCAGGGTTTGCAGGCCATCGAGCGCGGCCACCGTGAAAGTCCCGCTCTGGGTCAGTGCCGACGTGTTGGGGCTGCTGCCATCGCCGAGATTTTTTTCATAAACCGTCAGCTCACCGCCATACACGTTGAGGCCGTTGAGGACCACCGGATCGTCGTTGTTGTAGACGTTCAGCACCAGGTTGGCCGTGCTGCTGTCGCCGTCAGAGTCGGTGAGGGTGTAGGTGAAGGTTTCGGTGCCGTTGCCGCCGCCGTGCAACGCCTTGAAGTCGGCATCGCTGGTGTTGAGGGTGTAGGTGTAAGTGCCGTTGGCATTGAGTACCAGGGTGCCGTAGGTGCCGGTGAAGGTGCCGGGGGTGATCGGGCCGGCGTTTTCACCCACGGTTACCCGGTCGGCGCCTTGCACGTCGTTACTCAGCACGTTGCCATTGAGGGTCAGCAGGGTTTCCGAGGCCGTTGAAGCATTGCTGTCGTACACGGCTTTTGGCAGGTCGTCGACGATGTTGACGTCCAGTGAATCGGTCGTGGTGGTGCCGTTGTCGTCGACCACGGTCACGGCGAACTGCTCAGGCAGGGTGTTGGCGCCGTTGGCCGTCGGGTGCGCTTCGTTGTCATTCAGGGTGTAGCTGTAGCTCACGACACCGGTCGCGGCGTTGAACCCGGTGATGGTCAGGGTGCTGCCCAGTGGTGTGGTGATCGACTGCGGGAAGCCGGCGGCCACACCGCCGGTGACCACGGCAATACCGCCGACGGCCAGGCTCGTGACGCCGTCCAGCGCGGTCACGGTGAAGGTGCCGCTCTGGGTCAGAGCCGGTGCGTCCGGGCTGCTGCCGTCGCCGAGGTTTTTTTCGTAAACCGTCAGCTCACCGCCATACACGTTGAGGCCGTTGAGGACCACCGGATCATCGTTGTTGTGGATCTGCAGTACCAGATTGGCGGTGCTGATGTCGCCGTCGGCGTCCATCAACGTATAGGTGAAGCTCTCCGTCGCACTGCCGCCACCGTGCAAGGCCTTGAAGTCGGCATCGCTGGTGTTGAGGGTGTAGGTGTAAGTGCCGTTGGCATTCAGCACCAGGGTGCCGTAAGTCCCGGCGAAGGTGCCGGGGGTGATCGGTCCGGCGTTTTCACCCACCGTTACCCGGTCGGCGCCTTGCACGTCGTTGGTCATCACGTTGCCGTTGAGGGTCAGCAGGGTTTCCGAAGCCGTTGAAGCATTGCTGTCGTCCACGCCATTGGGCAGGTCGTCGACGATGTTCACGTCGAGGCTGCCGGTCGCAGTGGTGCCGTTGTCGTCGACCACGGTCACGGCGAACTGCTCAGGCAAAGTGTTGGCGCCATTGGCGGTTGGGTGGGCTTCGTTATCGTTGAGTGTGTAGCTGTAGCTGATCACCCCGGTCGCGGCATTGAACCCGGTGATGGTCAGGGTGCTGCCCAGTGGCGTGGTGATCGATTGCGGCAAGCCGGCGGCCACACCACCGCTGACCACGGCGATACCGCCCACGCTCAGGCTCGTGACACCATCGAGGGCGACCACGGTGAAGGTGCCGCTCTGGGTCAGTGCGGTGGCATCCGGTGCGCTGCCGTCGCTGAGGTTTTTCTCGAAGACGGTGAGCTCACCACCCTGAGCGCTCAAACCGCCAATCGTGATCGGGTCATCGTTGTTGTGGATCTGCAGCACCAGGTTGGCGGTGCTGCTGTCACCGTCGGCGTCCGTCAGCGTATAGGTGAAGGTTTCGGTGCCATTGCCACCGCCGTGCAACGCCTTGAAGTCGGCATCGCTGGTGTTGAGGGTGTAGGTGTAGGTGCCGTTGGCATTCAGTACCAAAGTGCCGTAGGTGCCGGTGAAAGTGCCGGGGGTGATGGGGCCGGCATTTTCTCCGACCGCTACCCGGTCAGCACCTTGCACGTCGTTGGTCAACACGTTGCCGTTGAGGGTCAGCAGGGTTTCCGAGGCGGTACTGGCGTTGCTATCGTCCACGCCATTGGGCAGGTCGTCGACGATGTTCACGTCGAGGCTGCCGGTCGCAGTGGTGCCGTTGTCGTCGACCACGGTCACGGCGAACTGCTCAGGCAAAGTGTTGGCGCCATTGGCGGTTGGGTGGGCTTCGTTATCGTTGAGGGTGTAGCTGTAGCTGATCACCCCGGTCGCGGCATTGAACCCGGTGATGGTCAGGGTGCTGCCCAGTGGCGTGGTGATAGATTGTGGAAAGCCGGCGGCCACACCGCCGGTGACCACGGCGATACCGCCGACGATCAGGGTCGTTACGCCGTCGAGGGCGGTGACCGTAAAGGTGCCGTTCTGGGTCAACACCGTGGCATCCGGTGCGCTGCCGTCGCTGAGGTTTTTCTCGAAGACGGTGAGTTCGCCGCCCCCAACGTTCAAACCGCCAACCGTCACCGAATCATCGTTGTTGTGGATCTGCAGCACCAGGTTGGCGGTGCTGCTGTCGCCGTCCGCATCGGTGAGGGTGTAGCTGAAGGTCTCCGTCGCACTGCCACCGCCGTGCAGGGCTATGAAGTCGGCATCGCTGGTGTTCAGCGTGTAGGTGTAAGTGCCGTTGGCGTTGAGCACCAGGGTGCCGTAAGTCCCGGCGAAGGTCCCGGGAGTGATGGGGCCGGTGTTTTCTCCGAGCGTCACGCGGTCGGCGCCTTGCACGTCGTTGGTCAACACGTTGCCGTTGAGGGTCAGCAGGGTTTCCGAGGCGGTGCCATTATTGTCATCGACTGCTTTGGGCACGTCGTCGATGATGCTGATATCCAGCGTACCGGTAATGCTGTCGCCATTGCTGTCGCTGGCCACCACGGTGACGTGTTCGACAAGACTATTGGCACCCTCGCCGCTTGCGTGGGATTCGGCACGGTTGAGGGTGTAGCTGTAACTGACCACGCCCGTGGCCGGGTTGTAACTGGTGACGGTCAGCGTGCTGCCCAGCGGGGAGGTGATCGACTGCGGGAAACCTGCCGCGACGCCGCCGATGATCAAGTTGATCGCGCCGATGCTAAGGCTGGTCAGCCCGTCTGGCGCATTGATGGTAAAGGTGCCGCTTCGCGTCAGCGAGTCTGCGTTCCTCGCCGAACCGTCGGCCAGGTTGGCTTCATTGACGGTCCGCTCGCCGTTCTGCTCCGACAGGCCGTCGAAGGTGACCGGATTGTTCGGCACTTGCGCAACCACCGGCGGCACCACAGGAGCATCGTCCGCTACGACGTTATTGTCTGGATTGGCGTTCAGGCGTTCTTCGGGAAGTTCAGGAATTCCATTGAAACCGGCAGTGGGGAAGCCGATGATCGGATCGACTCGCCCGCCCACTTCTTCGAGCAGGACGAAACCATGACCACTGCCCTGGACTCCGCCCGGTACACCGGTAGTCGTGGCAGGCCCGGCAGCGGTGGCTTCAGCGGTTTGGGTCGGGTCATCGCCAGCCGTAATGGCTTTTTGCAGCTGTGCGACATCCGTCAGCTGCGCTTCGCTCGGCGTCACCGCCTCAGACGAGTCCACATGGGGAATCTGATTGGCGAGCAACTGCGGCGTCATCTGCATGCTGCTGCCGCGCCCGAGGGTCAGTTCCTGGCCATTTTGCAGATGCACCGCCACCGCGCCTTCTGCGCCGGTGCTCAGTTGGTCGCCGGCAAACAGCCGGTCCCCCTCGACCAAAGCACGCCGGGTGCCGTCGCTCGCAACCGCGAACACCTGGCCGATGACCTTACTGACGATACCGATGAGCGTAGCCATGTGCACTTCCTCCGCTGCCAACCGCTGTCGGCAGCTTGTTTGTGCGAAGAACGTGCGCATGGCTCAAGCGGGTTGTCTGGCGAATCGTGTTGCGGGTGCCGGTTTACTTGAGTAAGCCGCGGCCCCGGCAACGATCTCGCCCAGCCAGTCGCTCACGGCGCTGTTTACGATTTTAGGGAAAGCCCTCTGCAATCAATGGCATCGGATCCCTGTGCGCAACAACGTTGCCTGTGAGCGATGCGTAACAATCTCGAATCAGTCAAGTGACAAAAAACCGTCGCCACCAGATCGCTCGCATCCCTCCCTTCCAGCACTTCTCCGCTCTATGTCGATAAGTGGATTGGAACTTTCCTCAAACCCCGATGAGCGCCCTAGAGCCCATAAAACAAGGGCTTTCGAATTGAACAATGTGCTGGATTTTGCAGGGCGCATAAGTTTTTTTTGGCATACCCGTTATGAAAAAAATTTCTTAGCTACGCTCCAGAATGTTCTTAGCTCTTTTGTTAAAGATGTGAAACAACTTTACCTACAAATATCGTCAAATAATTGGCAACTGATAAGCACCATCAGGAATCAGGGAGATGCACCATGCGCCTATTAACCCCCCTCTGCAGCGCGGTTCTCTTGGCCATGGCCTGCTCGTCCCAGGCCCAGGCCATGACGCTGACCGACGCAATCCAGAGCACCATCGCGACCCACCCGGAGCTGGCATCGCGGGTGGACAGCCGTCTGTCGGCTGATGAGGATGTGAAGGTCGCCAAAGGGGGGTTTTATCCATCGGTTGATCTGAACGCCGCCTACGGACGCGGGTACAGCGATAACACCAATACCCGGGCGTTCGGCAATCACCACACCGAAACCCTCAACTACACCCAGTCGGAATTGCGTCTGCGGCAAATGCTCTTCGACGGATTCAACACTGCCAATGAAGTCGGGCGCACCCAGGGCGTGGTCAACTCGCGAGCCTATTACGCTCAAGGTACGGCTCAGGACCTGGCCCTGCGCACCACCGAGGTTTACCTCGAAGTGCTCAAGCGCCGCGAACTGGTGACACTGGCCAAGAACAACCTGCAAGCGCACTTGCGGGTCAACGACCAGATCGGCCTGCGCACCCAGCGCGGCGTGGGCAGCAACGCCGATGCCGACCAGTCCTCGGCTCGCCGGGCACTGGCAGAAAACAACCTCGACACCGCCGAAGTCGATCTGGCTGACGCCGAGTCGAACTTCTACGCCGTTGTGGGGCGCATGCCCGATGAGCTCGAAACCCCGCCGTCGATTCGCGGCGAAGTCCCCACTTCCCTGCCCGAAGCCCAGCAGAGCATGGTGGAAAACAACCCTTACCTGAAATCCGCCCAGGCCGACGTGCAATCGGCCGAAAGCCAGTACGAGGTCGCCAAGTCGCCGTTCTACCCACGCTTCGACGCCGAGGCCGCCGTGGGCGCGAACAACAACGTGCAGGGTGATGTAGGTCACGACAATGAATGGCGGGTCGGTGTATTAATGAACTACAACCTGTTCCGCGGTGGCAGCGACAAGGCGCGCCTGGCCTCCGACTCGCACAAGATCAACCAGGCCATGGACATTCGTAACAATGCCCTGCGCCAGCTCAACGAGAACATTCACCTGGCCTGGAACGCCATGGTCAATGCCAAGAAACAAACCCCGACCGCCCGTGAATACGCCGACACCAGCAAACGCGTACGCATCGCCTACCAGGATCAGTTCGGCCTCGGTCAACGGACCCTGCTGGACCTGCTCGACAGTGAAAACGAACTCTACAACGCCAACCGTCGCTACACCGAAGTGCGCTACACCGAAGAGTTTTCGATGTACCGAGTCCTGGCGAACATGGGCCAGTTGTTGAGCAAACAACGGGTCGTACTGCCCGCCGATGCGATCGCCCAGACCGAAGTGAAAAACGAAGCGCGTCTGCCTGAAATGAAATAACTGTAGGAGCTGCCGCAGGCTGCGATCTTTTGATCTTGATTGCTCAAAAGCAAAGTCAAAAGATCGCAGCCTGCGGCAGCTCCTACAGTGAGATATGCAGATATCTGTCAATTGCCGTAGAGCAACGGGAGGGTTCAATGACCAGCATGGAACCCGGCAATACCGGTGTCGATCCGCGCCTGAGCTTCGATGACCCGCTTCTGGACGGTCTGCTGATCCTCTGCAAACTCCACGGCGCGGCGGTCAGCCGCGCCAGCCTGAGTGCCGGGCTGCCCATGGCACACCAACGCCTGAGTCTGGACCTGTTGCCCCGTGCAGCGGCCCGGGCCGGTTTGCAGGCGCGCTTGCTGCGCCGCGACCTCAAAGACATCTCCGCGCTCAACCTGCCTGTGCTGCTGTTGCTCAACAACGGCCGCACGGCCGTCCTGCGTCGTTATAGCGAGGACGGCAAGGTGCTGATCCTGCCCAGCGAAGCCGACGGCGGCGAACAATGGCTCAGCCCCGAGGAGCTGGCCGAACACTACAGTGGCCAGGCGTTGTTTGCCCGCCCACGCCACGAACTCGAAGACTTGCGCTCGCCGCTGGTGCCTCGGGTCCAGGCCTGGTTTCGCGATACGCTGAAGCTGTCGAAATGGCTGTACAGCGATGCGATCCTGGCGAGCTTCCTGATCAACCTGCTGGGCCTGATGGTGCCGCTGTTCGTGATGCAGACCTACGACCGCGTGGTGCCGAACCAGGCCACTTCGACTTTGTGGGTGCTGGCGATCGGTCTGCTGATCGGCACCGTTTTCGAACTGGTGCTGCGGGTCGTGCGCGCGCACTTGCTGGATACCGCCGGCAAGAAAACCGACGTGATCCTGTCGGCCACCCTGTTCGAGCGCATCACCGGCATGGCGATGAAAGCGCGACCGGCGACCATCGGTGGTTTCGCCCAAAGCATTCATGACTTCCAGGGCCTGCGGGAGTTTCTCACCGCCGTGACCCTCACCAGCCTGATCGACCTGCCCTTCTGCCTGCTGATGCTGCTGGTGATCGGCCTGCTCGGTGGCTGGCTGGTGATGATCCCGATACTGGCGTTTCCCATCACCATCATCTTCGCCATGGTGATCCAGGTACGCCTGCGCGACACCGTACAGAAAAGCCTCAGCCTCGGCGCCGAACGCCAGGCACTGCTGATCGAAACCCTCAGCGGCCTGGAAACCCTCAAGGCCTGCAGCGCCGAAAGCGAGCGCCAGCACAAATGGGAAAGCACCCACGGCGCCCTCACCCGCCTCGACAGCCATGCGCGCAACCTCTCGGCCCTGGCCACCAACGGCACGCTGTTCATCCAGCAACTGTCCGGCATGGCGACCATCGTCGCCGGGGTCTACAGCATCATCGCCGGCAACCTCAGCGTCGGTGCCCTGGTGGCCAGCTACATGCTCGGCAGCCGGGTGCTGGCGCCGCTGGGACAGATCGCCGGCCTGATCACCCGCTACCAGCAAGCGCAACTGACCATGAAAAGCACCGATGCGCTGATGGGCCTGCCTCAGGAGCGCGATGCCAGACAACGGCCACTGGAGCGCACCCAACTGCAAGGCGCGCTGGATGTTGTCGGCGTGACCTTCCACTACAACGGCCAGAGTGCTCCCGCCCTGGCCAATATCAGCTTCAGCGTGAAACCCGGGGAGCGCATCGGCATTATCGGCCGCAGTGGCTCAGGCAAAAGCACCCTGGCGCGACTGGTGATGGGCTTCTACGAACCGGATGAAGGCCAGTTGCTGCTCGATGGCCTGGACCTGCGGCAACTGGACGTCGCCGATCTGCGCCATCAAATCGGTTACGTCGCGCACGACCTGCCGCTGCTGGCCGGCAGCCTGCGCGACAACCTGACCCTCGGCGCGCGCTACATCAGTGACTCACGCATGCTCGAAGTGGCGGAAATGACCGGCGTCACCGAACTGGCCCGGCAACACCCGCAAGGCTTCGACCGGCCCGTGGGCGAACGCGGGCAACTGCTGTCCGGCGGCCAGCGCCAGGCCGTATTGATGGCCCGGTCCATGTTGCTCGACCCGCCCATCATGCTGCTCGACGAGCCCACCAGCGCCATGGACAACAGCAGCGAAGACGTCCTGCGGCAAAAACTTCACGGCTGGGTCCAGGGCAAAACTCTCCTGCTGGTGACCCACCGCACTTCGATGCTGAGCCTGGTGGACCGGTTGGTGGTGCTGGACAACGGACGGATCGTCGCCGACGGTCCGAAAGAAGCGGTCATCGATGCACTGCGCAAGGGCCGTGTCGGCTCTGCCGCTGTCTAGGAGTCGTCCATGTCTGCCCATCGAGGATCTCGCGGCTACTTCGACAGTTTCAACAAAAGTGCCGAAACCGAGTTCATGCCGGAAACCGCCGGCGCCTCGTTGCAGGACTCACCGCGCTGGTCGCGCATCACTGTGTGGCTGGCCGCCGCGCTGGTGGTCAGCGCACTGGTCTGGGCCAGATTCGCCGTGTTGCAGGAAGTGACCATGGGCGAAGGCAAGGCGATTCCGTCGAGCAAAGTCCAGGTGATCCAGAACCTGGAGGGCGGCATCGTCACTGAAATTTTCGTCCGTGAAGGGCAAATGGTGAACAAGGGCGACACTTTGCTGCGCCTGGATGACACGCGCTATCTGTCGAACAAGGGCGAAAGCGAAGCCGATCGCTATGCCTTGACCGCGCAGGTCGAACGGCTTTCGGCCGAAGCCGAAGGCCGGCCGTTCAAATTGTCAGAAGAAGTGATCGCCAAGGCTCCGCAAGTGGCAGAAGACGAGCGCTCGCTGTACGAGCAGCGGCAACGCCGACTGGCCAGCGAACAGCGCACCCTGACCGAGCAACTTCGGCAAAAAACCCAGGAGCTGGCAGAGTTCCGCTCGAAACAGGGGCAGTTCAGCTCCAGCCTGGCGCTGCTGCAACAGGAAATGAACATGTCCACGCCGCTGGTAGGCACTGGCGCGGTGTCACCGGTGGAAATCCTGCGCCTCAAACGCAGCGCCGTGGAAATACGTGGCTCGTTGAACGCCACCACCCTGGCGATTCCCCGGGCGGAATCGGCGATCAACGAGATCAAAAGCAAGATCGACGAGTCGGAACAAACCTTCCGCTCGGAAGCTGCCAAAGAACTGAATGAGAAACGCACCGACCTGTCGAAAATCACCGCATCGAGCATCGCCATCGACGACCGCGTGACCCGTACCACCGTGGTCTCCCCGGTTCACGGCATCATCAAGGTGTTGAAGGTCAACACCATCGGCGGCGTGGTCCAGCCCGGCAGCGACATGGTGGAAATCGTGCCGCTGGAAGACAACCTGCTGATCGAAGCCAAGGTCCGCCCGCAGGACGTTGCATTCCTGCATCCGGGCCAGAAAGCCATGGTCAAGTTCAGTGCCTACGACTACACCATTTACGGCGGCCTGAGCGCCAAACTGGAGTTGATCGGCGCCGACACCATCACCGACGACAAGGGCAACAGCTTCTATCTGATTCAGGTGCGCACCGATAAAAACCATTTGGGCGGGGACGCCAAACCACTGCTGATCATCCCGGGGATGGTGGCGACGGTGGACATTATTACCGGGGACAAAACGGTGCTCGATTACCTGCTTAAACCGGTGCTGAAAGCGCGGACCGAGGCGATGCGGGAGCGGTAGTCACCATTCAAGATCTTCTGTGATTGTTCAACCGCCATCGCGAGCAGGCTCGCTCCCACAGGGGATTTTCGGTGGTTACAAAAATTGTGTTCGCCGAAGAACCAATGTGGGAGCGAGCCTGCTCGCGATGGGTCCCGCACAACCAACAACTACTTCGACCCATGATTACGCTGAAAAACCTCCTCCCCCATCGCCGCAATCTGCCCCTCGATCAACGCTTCGAATGGTTTCAGCAACGGCGCAAACGTCGCCGGCGCTTCGAGGGTTTCCAGCGCCTGCACAATCGCCTCCACCGTCGACAACGCCCCCGGCCCCGGCGCCTTGCGCAGGCGATAGCGCGACACACCGCCCTCTGCCAGCATCACCCTCGGCAACGCCGCCAGCAGCGGATTGAGGTGCAGCAACTTGCGCACCTTGCGCCAGGTGCCGTCCGGGACAACCAGCAACAACGGTTCGTCTGTCGCGGCATAAGCTTGCATTGGCTGCGCATCGTCACCGGGAAACAACAGCCGCGCCTGATACCCCGGCCGGTTCAACAACGTCGGCAAGTCCTCGAACACTTCCCCCACGATCAGCTCGGCATTGTTCAGACCCAACGCCGCCAGCCGCGCGGTATTCAGCGCATGGTTCACTTCGCTCGGATGCTGCAACAGCAACACCCGGGTGCGGCTGTCGAGGCTCGGGATCAATGGGCACAGGCAGTGGCTTTGCGGGCGCAGGCAGCGCGGGCACTGGATTCTGGACATCTTCTCAGGCCTGATTCAGTTGGGCTTTAAGCAAGTCGCGGAACGTCTGGATCAGCGGCTCGCGGCTACGGCCCCGACGCACGATCATCGAGAACGGCGCCTGATAACCGAAGGTCGCCGGCAGCAACACCCGCAGGTCACCCTTGTCGGCCCAGGCCTGGGCGTAGTGCTCCGGCAGGTAGCCGATGTAGGCGCCGGACAGCACCAGAATCAACTGGGCCTCCATACTTTCTACCGTCGCGGCGCTGTGCTTGAAACCGTGGCGCGCCAGTTCGGCCTGGCTCCAGTAGCCACGACCGACCATGCGCTGCTGGGTGATCACTTGCTCGGGAATGCGCCGCTCGTTGAACAGCGGATGCCGCGTGCTGCAATACAACCAGTGTTGTTCACGGTACAGCGGCATGTACACCAGACCGCTCATGCGCGTGGAAAACGCGCCGATGGCCAGGTCGAGACGGTTGTCCTGCACCCCGAGTTGCAATTCGTAAGGGCTCATCACCGACAGGTGCAAGTGCACGGCCGGGTGTTCCTGGCTGTAGGCGCCGATGGCTTCGGCGAACGGCAGGGCCTTGTCGCTGACGGTGGAATCGATTACCCCGAGGTTCAAGGTACCGCGCAACTCGCCCTTGAGGGCGGCGGCGTACTGCTCGAAGCCTTCGAGTTCGCCCAACAGACGCAGGGTTTCCTGATGGAACAACTCGCCCTTGCTGGTCAGGCTGAAACCGCCACGGCCGCGATGGCACAACACCAGGCCGAGGGCTGCTTCGAGCTGGCTCATGTAGGTGCTGATGGCCGACGTCGAGAGATTGAGCTCCTGCTGGGCGTTGGCGAACCCCTGATGGCGCACCACGCTGACGAAGATGCGCAATAGTTTCAGGTCGGGTAAAGCGTTGGCCATGGGTACTCCAAACTCTGGGTCGCGGCAGCTCCTACAGGTTTATCTGCAGCTTTCGTGTTGCGGTGAAGTCTATCGACCTCGCGCACATTAGTTTAGAAAAATCTGAACTAAGTATTTGCCCGTAGCGATTCTTCCCGGCCACTACATTTCGCAGAATCGGCGCCACAAAGTTCGCCCGTACTCCCGTGAACGGCGCAACCCAATAAATAAAACAACGACGATGAGGCCTTACCCGTGGACAAGATTCTTCACCAACCACTGGGCGGCAACGAAATGCCGCGCTTCGGCGGCATCGCCACCATGATGCGACTCCCCCACTTGCAAACTGCTGCCGGCCTGGACGCTGCCTTCGTAGGCGTGCCGCTGGACATCGGTACCTCCCTGCGCCCTGGCACCCGTTTCGGGCCTCGCGATATCCGCGCCGAATCGGTGATGATCCGTCCTTACAACATGGCCACCGGTGCTGCGCCGTTCGACTCGCTGTCGGTTGCCGACATCGGCGACGTGGCGATCAACACCTTCAACCTGCTGGACGCCGTACGCATCATCGAAGAAGCCTACGACGACATCCTCGAACACAACGTGATCCCCCTGACCCTGGGCGGCGACCACACCATCACCCTGCCGATCCTGCGTGCCATCCATAAGAAGCACGGCAAGGTCGGCCTGGTGCACATCGACGCCCACGCCGATGTGAACGATCACATGTTCGGCGAGAAAATCGCCCACGGCACCACCTTCCGTCGCGCCGTTGAAGAAGGCCTGCTGGACCCGGACCGTGTCGTGCAGATCGGCCTGCGCGCCCAGGGCTACACCGCTGATGACTTCAACTGGAGCCGCAACCAGGGCTTCCGCGTGGTTCAGGCCGAAGAGTGCTGGCACAAATCGCTGGAGCCTTTGATGGCTGAAGTCCGCGAGAAAGTCGGCGGCGGCCCGGTGTACCTGAGCTTCGACATCGACGGCATCGACCCGGCCTGGGCACCTGGTACCGGCACCCCGGAAATCGGCGGCCTGACGACCATTCAGGCGATCGAGATCGTTCGTGGCTGCCAAGGCCTCGACCTGGTCGGTTGCGATCTGGTAGAAGTCTCGCCCGCTTACGACACCACCGGCAACACCTCGCTGCTGGCCGCCAACCTGCTGTACGAAATGCTCTGCATACTGCCTGGCGTAGTCCATCGCTGAGGATGGTTCATGAACGAACGTGATCAGGTTTTGAAAGCCGCCGCCGATCTGGTGTCCGCTTTTGCCCGTAACGATCGCGAAGCCTACTTCGGTGCGTTCAGCACCGATGCCAGCTTCGTCTTCTACACCCTCGAACAGCCCCTGCTGTCACGCGACGCCTATCAGGCGATGTGGGACGGCTGGCGCTGCGAGGATGGCTTCGAGGTGCTCTCGTGCACCTCAAGCAACGCTTTCGTCAGCCTGCAGGGTGACGTGGCGATTTTCATCCATGACGTAGCCACCGAGTTGCGCATGCAAGGGGAGCAGCACTTTAGCCAGGAGCGCGAGACGATTGTTTTCAAGAAACAAGCGTCTGGCCAAGAACAACAAGGCCTATGGCTGGCCTGCCACGAACATTTGTCCGCGATGCCGGAAGGGCTGCCACCCCCTTAGCCAACACAGGTGACGCTCACGCACGATGAGCGCGCCTTTATGATCGGAGCTGATCATGAATAACAACAACAAAGACCAAAGCCTTACGCAAATTGAAACCCACGGGGTCGAACAGATCCCGGACAACGAACGCACCGCAGGCCCGACGGACTTGTTCCGGATGATCTTCGGTGGTTCCAACACCTTTGCCACCGCCGTTCTCGGCAGCTTCCCGGTACTGTTCGGCCTGTCGTTCCAGGCGGGCGTCTGGGCGATTGTGCTGGGCGTATTGCTGGGTTCGCTGATCCTCGCGCCAATGGGCCTGTTCGGCCCGATCAACGGCACGAACAACGCCGTGTCCTCCGGTGCGCACTTCGGCGTGCACGGGCGGATCGTCGGCTCGTTCCTGTCGCTGTTGACCGCCATCGCCTTCTTCTCGCTCTCGGTGTGGAGTTCGGGTGATGCGCTGATCGGTGGCGCCAAACGCCTGATCGGCCTGCCGGAAACCGACCTGACCCTGGGCCTGGCCTACGGTCTGTTCGCGATCCTGGTACTGACCGTGTGCATCTATGGCTTCCGCTTCCTGCTGTGGGTCAACAAGATCGCGGTGTGGAGTGCCAGCCTGCTGTTCCTGCTGGGCATCTTCGCCTTCGCCGGTCCCTTCGATGTGAACTACGCCGGCACCGTCAACATGGGCCAACCCGGTTTCTGGGCTGCCTTCATCGGTGCTGCACTGGTGGCCATGAGCAATCCGATTTCCTTCGGTGCGTTCCTCGGCGACTGGTCGCGCTACATTCCGCGTGACACTTCCAAGCGCCGGATCATGGCGGCGGTGGTGATTTCGCAGATCGCGACGTTCATCCCGTTCCTGTTCGGCCTGACCACCGCCACCATCGTAGCGATCAAGGCACCGGACTACATCGCGGCCAACAACTATGTCGGCGGCCTGCTGGCGGTATCGCCGAGCTGGTTCTTCCTGCCGGTGTGCCTGATTGCGGTGATCGGCGGCATGTCCACCGGCACCACTTCGCTCTATGGCACCGGCCTGGACATGTCCAGCGTATTCCCACGGGTGCTGTCGCGGGTCAAGGCCACGCTGCTGATCGGTGTGATGTCGATTGCCTTCATCTTCATCGGGCGCTTCGCGGCCAACCTGGTGCAGAGCGTGTCGACCTTCGCCGTGCTGATCATCACCTGCACCACCCCGTGGATGGTGATCATGATCATCGGCCTGCTGGTGCGTCGCGGCTTCTACTGCCCGGATGACCTGCAAGTGTTCACCCGCGGCGAGAAAGGTGGCCGCTACTGGTTCACCCACGGCTGGAACTGGCGTGGCCTGGGCGCCTGGATCCCGAGCGCGGCCGTCGGCCTGTGCTTCGTCAACCTGCCGGGTCAGTTCGTCGGGCCACTGGGCGAAATGGCCGGTGGTATCGACATCAGCCTGCCAGTGACCCTGGGCCTGGCCTCGGTGGTGTACCTGGCGTTGCTGAGCCTGTTCCCGGAACCACGCGAAGTGTTCGGCCCGAACGACCTTCGCAGCAAGAGCACGGATTCGCTCGCTAAACCGGCGCTGCGTCAAGCCGCCTGATTAAACGCACTACCTGTGGGAGCGAGCCTGCTCGCGAAGAACGATGACGCGGTTTGCCTGAAAAACCGTGGCGCCTGATTCGCGAGCAGGCTCGCTCCCACAGGATTGATTTCAGCCTCACATAAAAAAGACAATCGGAGACACGCAACAATGGCTTTGGATTTATTCGTCGTACTCATCTACGCCGCCGCGATGCTGATACTCGGCTACTACGGCATGCGCAAGGCCAAGACCAACGAAGACTTCTTGGTCGCCGGTCGTAACCTCGGCCCAAGCCTGTACATGGGCACCATGGCTGCCACCGTTCTGGGCGGCGCGTCCACCGTGGGCACCGTGCGTCTGGGCTACGTGCATGGCCTCTCCGGTTTCTGGCTGTGTGCGGCCCTTGGTTGCGGGATCGTCGCGCTGAACCTGTTCCTCGCCAAACCGTTGCTGAAACTGAAGATCTACACCGTTACCCAGGTGCTGGAAAAACGCTACAACCCGATGGCCCGCTCCGCGAGCGCGGTGATCATGCTGGCCTACGCGCTGATGATCGGCGTGACCTCGATCCTGGCGATCGGCACCGTTCTGCAAGTGCTGTTCGGCCTGCCGTTCTGGATCTCGGTACTGCTCGGTGGCGGCGTAGTGGTGATCTACTCCGCCATCGGCGGCATGTGGTCGCTGACCCTGACCGACATCGTCCAGTTCATCATCAAGACCGTAGGCCTGATGTTCATCCTGTTGCCAATCTGCCTGTACCGCGTTGGCGGCTGGGATGAGTTGGTGTTGAAACTGCCGGCGGCGAGCTTCAGCTTCACCACCATCGGTTGGGACACCATCATCACCTACTTCATGATCTACTTCTTCGGCATCCTGATCGGTCAGGACATCTGGCAACGGGTGTTCACCGTCAAGACCGCCAAAGTGGCTCAGGTTGCCGGTACCGCGGCCGGTATCTACTGCATCCTCTACGGCCTGGCCTGTGCCCTGATCGGCATGGCTGCCCACGTACTGATCCCGGATCTGGACAACGTCAACAACGCCTTCGCCGCCATCGTCAAACTGTCCCTGCCGGACGGTATCCGTGGCTTGGTGATCGCTGCCGCACTGGCCGCCATGATGTCCACCGCCAGCGCCGGCCTGCTGGCCGCTGCTACCACCCTGACCGAAGACCTGCTGCCGAAACTGCGTGGCGGCAAACAGTCGAGCCTGGCGATCAACCGCCTGTTCACCCTGTTGACCGGCATCGTGGTACTGGGCATCGCTCTGATCGTGAACGACGTGATCAGCGCCCTGACCCTGGCCTACAACCTGTTGGTCGGCGGCATGCTGATCCCGCTGATGGGTGCGATTTTCTGGAAGCGCGCTACCACCGCCGGCGCTATCGCCAGCATGGGCATGGGCTTCGCCACCGCGCTGCTGTTCATGTTCAAGGACGGTCTGGATGCCAACACCCCGATCTACTACAGCCTCGGTGTAGGCCTGGTGAGTTTCGTGGTGGTCAGCCTGCTGTCCCGTCGCCCGGTGACTGTGGCCAGCGCTGCCTAAACTGAAAAGAATGGAATGACTTTTTCTTCGACGAGTGTGGCGTCGGTTGCCATACTCGTTTTTTTTCGTCTGGAGAAAACATTTTATGAAGATTGTTTCTCGCGACCAGTGGTTCGAAGTGAAACCGCTCAGTGACGGCATCCGCCTGATTCACGAGCCGTACATCCGCCCCTTCTACCGCTGCAACCTCTGGCACATCCAGGGTCGTGACAAAGACCTGCTGCTGGACAGCGGCTCGGGCCTGGTCAGCCTGCGCGAGCAACTGCCGTGGATCACCGAGCGGCCGCTGGTGGCGGTGGCCAGCCACTGCCATTTCGATCACATCGCCGGTCATCACGAGTTCGCTGAACGACTGGTGCACCCGGCCGAGGCGGACATTCTCGCCGCGCCCAATGGCGACAACGACCTGAGCAAAGCCTTTGTCGGCGACGACATGTTCGAGGCGCACCCTGATTGCCCGCTGTGCTACGCCGAATACCGGGTCAAGGCCGCACCGGCCACGGGGTTTGTCGAAGATGGAGATGTGCTGGACCTGGGCAATCGGGTGTTGCAGGTCGTGCACACACCGGGGCACTCACCGGGCGGCATCTGCCTGTACGAAGCCGCCACCGAGACCTTGTTCAGCGGCGACATCATCTACGACGGCCCGCTGATCGAAGACGCCTACCACTCCAACCTCGATGACTACGCGCGCAGCCTGCAACGCTTGCGTGAGCTGTCGATCCGCACGGTGCATGGCGGGCATTTCGGCAGTTTTTCCGGGGAGAATTTGCGCAACATGATTGACGAATGGCAGCGCTCACACGGCTAAAGCCTGCTGTACTCAACGGCAGGAAGAATTACAACTACCTCCTAGAAGAACGTTCATGAAAGAAGCTGCCGTTCGTGCTGTCGTGCATCGCTACATCAGCCGCCTGCTGGAAGGCCGGGATGACTTCGACGACAACGCCAGCCTGGCGCAGTTGGGACTGGATAAAGAAGATATCGAAGAACTGATCTTCCATCTGGAAGATGAGCTGGGTGTAACGGCGTTTACCGTGGAAGAAGACCGGATGCTGAAATCCGCCAGGACGGCGAATGATTTGAGCCGGTTCTTGCTGGAGATCGGGCGGTACTAAGGCTGCTGATCAAACGTACACGAAGCGGCAAGGGAGATTGCTCCCTCGCCACGGAAAACCTTTCACCTGTCAGATGTTATCTGCCATTACCGGCGTCGCTGCTGGCGCCGACGCTGTTCGTCGTCAGTACGAACAGGCACGGGTTGCATTGGCGGTTCGATCAAACCGAGAGCCACGCCCAGGTCATGCAGCCAGTTTTGAATTTTCTCTTTCATGGTGCCCCCTTCAGGGTAGTGCCGAGCGGCCAAAATTCTCTAGCCCCTTCGCACAGATAATAGTCCGAAGTCCCGTGCAATGCTCGCGCAAAGTCGCAATGATCTGTTACTGAATCCATCACAATCAGCCTGTGTTCAGGCAATTTCCCGCGCCTGCACCTGTGCCGTAGGAAAAACCACCTGTTGTTGCTCGATCCAGGCATTCAGGTTGGCCCCGACCATGCCCTTGCGCCACATCAGCCAAGTGGTAGCGCTGGCGAACGGCTCGGCCAACGGATGCACTGCCACACTCTCACGGCCCGGCAGGCTGGCGAGCATCGACTCCGACATCAGCGCCACACCGGAACCGGCAATCACACACGCCAGCATCCCCGGATAGGACTCGATCTCCATCGCCCGGCCCATGGCCGCGTGGTCATTGGCGAACCAGGCCTCCAGGCGCATGCGGTAGGAGCAGCCCTGGCGAAAGGTGAACACCGAACGACCTTGCACATCCAGCGCGCTGCGCACGGGCGGATGATCGGCCTCGCTGATCAGCACCAGGCGCTCTTCGCACAAGGGCACCCCGTCGAGCCCGGCCAGTTCCATGGGGCCATCCACCAGTGCCGCATCGAGTCGGCCGGTGAGCAGGCCTTCGAGCAATTCACCGCTGGGCCCGGATTGCACTTGCAGGTTCACGGCCGGATACAGGCGGTGATAGCGCGCCAATAGCCGCGGAAGATGAATCGCCGCCGTGCTGTACATGGTGCCGAGCACGAAGTCGCCCACCGGTTGCCCGCCCTGCACTGCCGCGCTGGCTTCGTCGCGCAAGGCAAACAGTTTGGCCGTGTAGTCCAGCAGGACTTTTCCCGCAGGCGACAACTGCAAGCGCTGACGCTCGCGCAGGAACAGTTCGACACCCAGTTGCTCCTCCAGCTGTTTGAGCCGGGTCGACAGGTTCGACGGCACTCGATGCAGCCGTTCGGCGGCCCGGGTGATGGACCCTTCTTGCGCCACCGCCTGGAAGATGCGCAATTGGCTGAATTCCACGGCATTCTCCAAAAAAGAACAAGTTACTCACTATTATTCATTTTTAAAGAAAATCAATCAATCCTAGCCTGACGGTCATCGATCCTCTGAACGGAATCCAGACCATGTCTCCCTTGATTCGCTTATCCGCCAGTTTCGTTGCCCTGATGATGGCCATGGGCATCGGCCGTTTTGCCCTGACACCGCAACTGCCGCACCTGCTCAGCGAAGGTCAGATCGACCTGACCGCCGCCGGACTGATTGCCGCCGCCAATTACCTCGGTTATTTCATCGGCGCGGTGGACGCCATGTTCTCCCGGCGTCCCGCGCAAGTGCGCCGGCGCTTGCTGGGCGGGTTGTGGCTCTGCGTACTGCTGACCCTGGCGTCGTTCTGGGCCAATGGTTTCTGGTCGCACCTGCTGCTGCGCTTCGGCACCGGTGTGGCCAGCGCCTGGGTGCTGGTGATGATCACCGCCCTGAGCCAGCCGCTCGCGGCAGCGGCCGGTCGCCCACGATTAGGCGCCCTGGTCTTCGCCGGACCGGGTTTGGGGATTTTTCTGACAGGTTTGTTGGCCCTGGGCTCGAACCTGCTGGGCCAGACTTCCGCCACCTTGTGGCTGGTGTACGCCGCCACAGGGCTGGCGATGCTGCTGGGGATCCTGCCATTCCTGCCACAACCGGACACAACCGCGACTGCTGCGCCCAGCGCCAACGCATCGCACACCCAAGGCATCGGTCGTCTGGGCTGGATCTATGGCTTGTACGGATTGGGCTACATCATCCCGGCGACCTTTCTGTCGCAGATGGCCAACGCGCAATTCCATGGCCAATGGCAGGCCGACCTGTTCTGGCCGTGCTTTGGCCTGGCGGCTGCCACGGGTGTGGTGCTGGTGAGTCTGCGTCGCCAAAGGCCGGGAGCAACGCGTCACTGGTTGATGGCGACGTTATGGCTGCAAGCCGCCGGCGTGTTCGCCTGCCTGCTGGGCAACGGGCCAGGTCTGGCGTTGGGTGTGATCCTGTGCGGCACGCCATTCCTGGCTTGCATGCAACTGGTGATGCAGCGTTCCCGGGAACTGGCGCCCCACGCTACCCAGCGCAATGCCGGCCTGCTGACGGCCTGCTTCGCCGTGGGCCAACTGAGCGGGCCATTGCTGGCGGCGCTGAGCAGTCATTTCAGTGGCGGTTTGCAGCCGGCACTGGTGGTTGCCGGCTGCGGTCTGTTGCTCGCCGGCGGTCTGTTGCTCGCGCCGGTCAGTGCTGACCGAGGGCTTTGCGCAAACGACGGCGCAGCCACTGTTCAGCACTGACAAAGGTGATGCCCGCCAACACCAGCACGGCACCGATGACGAAGTTCAAGCTCAGCGCCTCGCCCAGCAGCACCACACCGAACGTGACGCCGAACAACGGCGTCATGAACGAAAACACCGCGAGGTTCGCCGCCAGGTACCGGCGCAGCAGCCAGAACCAGATCAGGTAACTGAAGAACGACACGATCACGCCCTGAAACAGCACACTGGCGACCGCCACGGTGGTCAGGCTGACATGGGTGACCTGGCCGCTGAGCAGCGCAATCAACAACAATCCGAAGAAACCGACAATCAACTGATAGAACAGCGTCAGGGTCACCGGCGCTTCCGACAGGCGCGAGGCGCGCACCACTACCGTGGTCGCGCCCCAGGCAGCACCCGCCAGCACACCCAAGGCATCGCCCATCAACATGCGGTAATCAAGGTTGTCCCAGGACACCCCGCCGGCAAACGCGATGGCAATCCCGATAAAGGCCAGGACAATCCCCAGCCATTGCAAGGGCCGCAAACGCTCACTGGGCAACAACCAGTGCACACCCAATGCAGTGAAGATCGGCGCGGTGTAGAGAAACACTGACATGTGCGCCGCCGTGGTCAGTTGCAGGCCTTCGGAAATGAAGAAGAACTCCAGGCCGAACAAGGCACCGGCCAACAGACCGCCGCGCCAGGTCGTCCCCACCTGGTTCCAGCCGCCCTTCCAGCAGATCAGCAGCCCGACCAGCAACGCCGACATGCCGGAACGTCCAGCCGCCTGCATCACCGGCGCAATATCGGCCGCCGCCCACTTGATCATCACCTGCTGCACGCCCCAGACCAGGCACAACCCGACCATCACTTGCAGGGCAAACCCGTCGGCGCTGCGCCGGGTGGCGCTCACCGGAACACCTCGAAGACACAATCCATGGCAAAGACTCGGCAGAAAAAAAGCAAAACCCCGGCCTTCTCGTTGAAAAGAAATCACCAGGGCGATGAATCATGTTGTCGATTATTAACCAGTAGGCCAGAAAATGCCCCTGTAGGAGCTGCCAAAGGCTGCGATCTTGATTTTTAAAGATCAAAAGATCGCCCGAGCGCGGACCGAGCCTTCGGCAGCTCCTACACGTCAGAGTGGGGTCAACTGAGCTCGATACGATCGGCATGAATGACAATCTGGCCATTCTTGTACAATGCACCAATGGCCTTCTTGAAGTTGCCCTTGCTGACACCAAACAGGCTGCTGATCAACGCCGGATCGCTCTTGTCGCTGACCGCCAGGCTGCCGTTGTTTTCGCGCAACTTGGCGAGGATCTTCGAGTTCAGGCTGGTGGCCGCTTCCTGGCCGACCGGTTGCAGGCTCAGGCTGATCTTGCCGTCGGCGCGAACTTCCTTGATGAAACCCTTTTCTTCTTTACCGGCGCGCATGAACTTGAAGATTTCATTCTTGTGGATCAGGCCCCAGTGCTTGTTGTTGATGATGGCCTTGAAGCCCATGTCCGTGGCTTCGGCCACCAGCAGATCCACTTCCTGGCCCGCGGTGTAGTTGGCCGGGGTCTTGTCCAGGTAGCGGTCCAGACGCGCGGTCGCGGTGATGCGACGGGTGTGTTTGTCGAGGTAGACGTGCACCACCACATACTCACCCGCCGTCATCTGACGCTTCTCTTCGGAGAACGGCAGCAACAGGTCTTTCGGCAAACCCCAGTCCAGGAATACGCCGATGCTGTTGACTTCAACAACTTTCAAACTGGCGAATTCACCGACTTGAACTTTCGGTTTTTCAGTAGTTGCGATGAGTTTGTCATCGCTGTCCAGATAAATAAAAACGTTGAGCCAGTCTTCATCTTCGCTAGGAGTATCTTTTGGAATATAACGATTAGGCAAAAGGATTTCGCCATCCGCACCACCGTCCAGATATAAACCGAAGTTAGTGTGTTTAACCACTTGCAAACTGTTGTAACGCCCGACTAAAGCCATGTCCAATACCCTCATTGCGTGGGCGGCATTCTACCCGGTTTTAGTCGCCGCGTTCGGCACCCGGCCCGGTGGTACGAGAAATTCCTCTGAAGGCCTTGATTTTCCGGGGTTTGCATCGAGCACCTGGCCGCTCGTCAGACCGATCCGGGTATTTACGCCATGCTCAGGCCAGCGTAACGCGGTATTTTTCCAGGCAATGTTCTTAGTTAAAACAGCGGCTTAGACACCTATTTCGAATACTGGCCGATGCCTGTTTACCCCGACCTCACGAATATGCCGAGGGGATATTTGCCAAGCAATTATCAGGTTATTCCTGTACGATGCCTGGCCAAGTTAATTTTCTACAGGTTAATGGCCGCCATGCGTGTAAAAGCATCCACCAGCAAAGCAAAGCCAGCTCCAGCCGTCGAAACCAGCGAATCGATCAACAGCCAGATCGCTGCATTCCTCAAGTCCGGCGGTGAAATCCAGCAAATTGCCAAAGGCGTCAGCGGCCAGACGTTCGGCCCGTCCAAGCAGATCACCCTGGGCAAAAAGTAATTCCCTCGCGTCACCTGGTCCCAAAGCGCTTTGAGCTTCGAAGCGCTTGGACTGGAACCCTCATCACTCCTCTGGCACTTCTTCAAATCCTCTAAAAATCGACGAACGGCCTTCATTGCCGATCATTCGCCGGTATCCTTGCACACGTCTGGATCAAGCGTTTCAGCGGGCCCGCCAGCCTGTCCTCGCTGTTCATGGAGTGACGCATGTTCAAACCCTTCTATCTATCGGCATTGCTCGCCAGCCTGCTGGCCTGCTCCGTAGCACACGCACAAATCTTTCAGCGTGAGCTGGGGGGCTTCGACCTCAAGCTCGGCACCACCCCCACCCGCAGCATGGCCCAGGGTCTGGTCAAGCCTTCGGCCGTCGGCTCGTTCCACGGCGGCCTGGACCTGAGCCACGGCAGTGGTTTCTACGTGGGCCAATGGTCGCCCAGCATGGGCATCAGCCCGGGAAAAAACCTCGAGCTCGACTCCTACATGGGTTTCAAACAACCCTTCGACCAAACCCTCGGCTACGAAGTGGGCCTGATCCGCTACAGCTACCCCGAAGTCACGACCCCCGACAGCCAGGAACTGTTCGGCGGCCTGACCTTGCTCGGCAGTCGTTTCGGCATCGCCTTCAGCAATGACCCGGACAAACAGAACAACACCCTGTTCGCGGACTTGAGCGGCAATCAACCGTTCGGTGTCGGCATCAGCCTGAAATACACCACCCACCAATTCAATACGCCAGTAGCGGTAGATGGCGGGTATGTAGGCAGTTTTACCGATTGGTCACTGAAATTGTCCCGCCCGTTCATGGGCATCGACCTCGACCTGATCTACAGTGACTCCAGCCTGAGCGGCAGCGGTTGCTCGGCCTATGCCGGGCACAACAGCCAGTGCGACGGGCTGGTGACGCTCAAGGCCGAACACGCGTTCTATTGATCGGCTGAACTGCCGGGCTCCTCCCGGGTTCACATGAGAATCAGACCCCGAAGGCTGGCTTTCGCAAGGATTCGCCCATGTCCCGCTGGCTCAAACATATCGCCTTTGTGCTGACCATCGCCGTCGCCCTCGGTGCGTGCAGCCGCGTGGGCCTGGCCTACCGCAATCTCGATGTGATCATCCCGTGGACGCTCAGCGACTACCTGGACATGAACGGCGAGCAAAAAAGCTGGCTGGACGAACGCCTGAAGGAACACCTGAGCTGGCATTGCACCACCCAATTGCCCGGCTATCTCGACTGGCTGGACCGCCTGCAAACCATGATCGCCACCAACCAGGTCACCGATGCCGCCTTGCAGGCCCGCACCCACGAAGCCGAACAGGCGATCGCCGAGACCGCGCGGGAAATCACCCCGTCGGCCATCGAGTTGTTGCAAGGGCTGGATGACAAGCAAGTCGCCGAAATGAACGACGCCTTTGCCAAGGACCAGCGCAAACGCCAGGAGGAATACCTCAAACCCTCCCTCGACCAGCAGATCAAGGAGCGCAGCGCGCGCATGGAGAAGCGCTTGAATGACTGGCTCGGGCCACTGAGCACTACCCAGCAACAGCGGGTAGCCACATGGTCCAGTGCCTTGGGCGAGCAGAACACCCAGTGGCTTGCCAACCGCGTCCATTGGCAGAAGCAGTTCAGCGCGGCCGTTGCGCAACGCCAGAGCCCCCAATTCCCACAACGCATCGAGACACTTCTGGTCAATCGCGAGAGTTTGTGGACACCCGCTTATCGTCAGGCCTTTGCCAACACCGAGGCCCAGGCACGCTCGCTGTTCGTAGATCTGATGGCTGAAAGCACGCCGAACCAGCGCGCACGACTACTGAAGAAAATTGAAGGTGTGAGGAAGGACTTCAGCGATTTGAAGTGCCTGAAAGCGGCGAAACAAGGCTGACTGCAACACAAGCCCCATGTGGGAGCGAGCCTGCTCGTCCAGCACCTGTCGCGGGTGATCATTGCCGGGAATACTGCTGTCGATCAGCCGGGAATTTGCTGACGACCGACCGGTGGCATGTCGAAATCCACGCGAGCCAAACGACTAGGCTGTGTAAGTCACCTCCCCGCCCCACGCAGGAGAAAACAATATGAACATCCAGAACCATCCCGTCGTGTCGCGGGAAGAATGGCTCGCCGCCCGCAAACAGCACCTGGCCCGCGAGAAAGCCTTCACCAAGGAAAGGGACAAGCTCAGCGCCGAACGCCGCGCCCTGCCCTGGGTGAAAATCGACAAGGACTACCGCTTCCAGGGGCCCGACGGCGAACTGAAACTGGCGGACCTGTTCGGCGGCCGCAGTCAGTTGGTCATCTACCACTTCATGTTCGCTGAGGGCTGGGACGAGGGCTGCCCCGGTTGCTCGTACCTGAGCGATCACATCGACGGCGCCAACCAGCACCTGGCCCACCATGACGTGGCCGTGGTGGCGGTTGCCCACGCACCGTTTGCCGAATTCCAGGCCTTCAAACGGCGCATGGGCTGGAAGTTCGACTGGGTGTCGTCGGCAGGATGCGATTTCAACTACGACTTTGGCGTCTGCGCCCGGGCCGAAGACGTCGCCGCCGGAAAGGCTACGTACAACTACGAAAAAACCGACGGTTCCGAGGAAGAACTCCCCGGTCTCAGCGTGTTTTATCGCAATGACGCCGGTGAAATTTTCCATACCTACTCCACCTATGCCCGGGGCCTGGACATGCTGGTCGGCGCCTACAACTACCTCGATCTGACGCCCAAGGGCCGCAACGAAGAGGAAATCATGGAGTGGGTGCGGCATCACGACCGGTATGAGGAACAAGCGAAGTCGAGTTGCTGCCACAGTGGTTAGCCCCCCAGGCACCGAGGCGCGGCCTTCGCGGGCAAGCCACGCTCCCACAGGTTTTGTGTCGTACATAAGATATGTGTTCACACCAGGCCCGAGTGGGAGCGGGCTTGCCCGGGTAGAAACCGGGGACATCCTTTATGTTTTAAACCGGAGACATCGTTTACAGGTATGAAATACGGTCAGGAGGTGCCTGACCATGCCCTGGAATCGAGAGTCCCCAATGGATCAGAGAGTCAAACTCATAGGCGATTAAATACCAGTTGATTGATCAGCGTTCGAAGGAGTTGCAGACGACGGACAAGAAAGCCGAAAGCTGATCGTTTGAGGAATTTCGAGCATAAAAAACCGGACATTTGTCCGGTTTTTTTGGTCACGGCATCGGCTTACTCTGCAGCCGGCGCTTCTGGCTTGCGGCGCTTGAGCGGGGCCATGCCGTCCTTGCTGACCAGGGAGTCGCTCTTCGGACGGTTGGCGCTCTTGCGCTTGGTCGGGGTCTTGGCGGCAGTTTTTTTCTTGTCGCCCTTGGCGTCGGTCTTTTTCTTCTTCACGCCGACGGCTTTGCCCGAGGCCTTGACCTTTTTCGGTCCGCCGTAGGTGCCTTTGACTTCCTTGATCGTACGGCGCTCGAAGCTCTGCTTGAGGTAGCGCTCGATGCTCGACATCAGGTTCCAGTCGCCGTGGCAGATCAGCGAAATGGCCAGGCCATCGTTGCCGGCGCGGCCGGTACGACCGATGCGGTGCACGTATTCGTCGCCACTGCGCGGCATGTCGAAGTTGATCACCAGGTCCAGGCCGTCGACATCCAGGCCGCGAGCGGCGACGTCGGTGGCCACGAGGATTTTCACGCCGCCCTGCTTCAGGCGGTCGATCGCCAGTTTGCGATCCTTCTGGTCTTTCTCGCCGTGCAGCACGAACGCTTTGTATTCCTGCGCCACCAGGCGACCGTAGATGCGGTCGGCCATGGCCCGGGTGTTGGTGAAGACGATGGCCTTCTGGTAGGTCTCGTTGGCCAGCAGCCAGTTGACGATTTGTTCTTTGTGCTGATTGTGGTCAGCGGTAATGATTTGCTGGCGGGTGGTGTCGTTCAGCTGGCTGACCGCGTTGAGCTGCAAGTGCTCAGGGTTGTTCAGGACCTTGGCGATCATCTCGCGCAGACCCGAACCGCCGGTCGTAGCGGAGAACAGCATGGTCTGCTGACGGTTGGTGCACTCGTCCACCAGACGCTGCACGTCTTCGGCGAAGCCCATGTCGAGCATGCGGTCGGCTTCGTCGAGCACCAGTACTTCAACTTCCTTCAAGTCGAGGTTGCCGGCGTTCAGTTGCTCGATCATCCGGCCCGGCGTACCGATCAGGATGTCCGGCACCTTGCGCAGCATCGCGGCCTGGACCTTGAAGTCTTCGCCGCCGGTGATCAGGCCGGACTTGATGAAGGTGAACTGCGAGAAGCGTTCAACTTCTTTCAGGGTCTGCTGGGCCAGTTCGCGGGTCGGCAGCAGGATCAGGGTCTTGATGCTGACGCGGATTTTCGCCGGGCCGATCAGACGGTTGAGGATCGGCAAAACGAATGCAGCGGTTTTGCCGCTACCGGTTTGCGCCGTCACCCGCAGGTCACGCCCCTGGAGCGCCAGCGGGATGGCCGCGGCTTGCACAGGCGTTGGCTCGACAAATTTCAGCTCGGCCACGGCTTTGAGCAGGCGTTCGTGCAGGGCGAATTGGGAAAACACGGGTGCTACCTCGAAGAAATGCAAAAAAACAGCTGCATAGGGTAACGGTTTCGAGCGCTCAGGCCGAGTTTCTTTATACAAATGGCGGTAAACAGTTGGTTTTTTGTTGCCTGATTTTTCCCGAAACGTAATACAAAGCGCCTTAAATGCTCTAATCCCCTCTCGCGCCTTACAGAAGAATCGTTTTCGACCATGGATATCAAACAGCTCTGGACCAACGTCCTGGACCTTTGGGGTGCCCTCGACCAGCACCCGCTCGTGCACTCCAGCCTGTCGCTGTTGTTGCTGCTGGCAATTGCGCTGTTCCTCGGACGGGTGGCGCGTTACCTCATTCTGCACGCGGCAAAAATGCTTGGCCGCCAGCCGGCCTTGCACTGGGTCAATGATTTCCTGCAGAACAAGGTGTTCCATCGCCTGGCGCAGATCACGCCTTCGCTGGTGATCCAGTTCGGTCTCAATCTGGTGCCGGACCTGAGCAAGACCAGTCTGAATTTCCTCGGTAACGTCGCGCTGTCCTTCACCTTGCTGTTTCTGCTGCTGTCGGTCAGCGCCCTGCTCAATGCCCTGCTGGACATCTACGCCCGCACCGAGCACGCCCGCACCCGCTCGATCAAAGGCTATGTGCAACTGGCGAAAATGGTGTTGTACGTGTTTGGCGCGATCGTCATCGTCGCCACGCTGATCGACCGCTCGCCGCTGTTGTTGCTGTCGGGTCTGGGTGCCATGTCGGCGGTGATTCTGTTGGTATACAAGGACACCCTGCTGTCGTTCGTCGCCAGCGTGCAGTTGACCAGCAACGACATGCTGCGGGTCGGCGACTGGATCGAGATGCCACAGGTGGGTGCCGACGGCGATGTGGTGGACATCACCCTGCACACGGTCAAGGTGCAGAACTTCGACAAGACCATCGTCTCGATCCCGACCTGGCGCCTGATGTCCGAGTCGTTCAAGAACTGGCGCGGCATGCAGGCTTCCGGTGGGCGCCGGATCAAACGCAGTCTGTTCATCGACGCCAGCGGCGTACGCTTTCTGCGTGACGACGAAGAGCAGAAGCTGTCCCAGGTGCACTTGCTCACTGACTACATGACCCGCAAACAGGCCGAACTCAAGGCCTGGAACGAAGCTCAGGGAAACGTCGCGGCCATGTCGGCCAACCGTCGGCGGATGACCAACATCGGCACTTTGCGCGCCTATGCACTGGCCTACCTGAAGAGTCACCCGGAGATCCAGCCGAACATGACCTGCATGGTGCGTCAGATGCAGACAACGGCCCAGGGTATTCCGCTGGAAATCTACTGTTTTACCCGCACCACGGCGTGGGCTGATTACGAGCGGATCCAGGGGGATATTTTCGACTACCTGCTGGCGGTGCTGCCGGAGTTTGGCTTGAGCCTGTATCAGCAGCCGAGCGGAACGGATTTGCGTGCGGGGATATTGCCGGCGGTGCTGGGCGTGAGCCATATTCCCGAAGCGGAAAAACGCAGGGTGTAACACCCAAAAAAACTGTGGGAGCGAGCCTGCTCGCGATGGCGCTGGGTCATTCAACAATGTTGTCGATTGACCCTCCCCCATCGCGAGCCTGCTCGCTCCCACAGGTGTCGCGATAATTTTCTCGGTTACTTCACCTGCCGCTGCGGTGCCTTGTGCACCATGGTGTAGGCGTAATCCACGCCCATGCCGTACGCGCCGCTGTGTTCCAGCACCAGTTCCATCACCGCTTCGTAAGTATCCTTGTGCGCCCAGTCACGCTGGTATTCGAGCAACACTTGTTGCCAGGTCACCGGTACCGCGCCGGCCTGAATCATCCGTTGCACCGACATGTCGTGGGCTTCCTTGCTGGTGCCACCGGAGGCGTCGGTGACGATGTACACCTCGTAGCCTTCAGCCAGGGCCTCCAGTGCCGGGAAAGTCAGGCAGACCTCAGTCCACAGCGCGGCAATGATCAGCTTCTTGCGACCGGTGGCTTTCACCGCGTCTACCAGTGCCTTGTCTTCCCAGGAGTTCATCGAGGTGCGCTCGATCGGCTTTTGCTCCGGGTGCACTGCCAGCAATTCAGGCCAGATGTAACCGCTGAAGCTTTCGGTTTCGACCGAGGTGTAGATGGTCGGCACGTTGAAGATCTTCGCTGCCTTGGCCAGGCCCACGGTGTTGTTCTTCAGGGTCTGGCGATCAATGGACTGCACGCCGAAAGCCATTTGCGGCTGGTGGTCGATCAGGATCAGGGCGGAGTTGGTTGGGTTGAGCAGTTCACGAATAGACATGGCGCGTTCCTTTTGATGTCGATACTTCGAATGGGTAAGGGTTAGTCGACCTTGCCTTCAGCAGCGTTGTTGTCGGCTTGGATGTCACTTTAGGGGCTAGCGATAAAAGGGACAATTACCTAAAATCGAGAATCATTGATTCTAAAACAGGGACAATATGGATCGCATCGAATGCATGCGCGCCTTCGTCGTCACGGTCGGCGAGAACGGCTTCGCCGCAGCCGCCCGGGCCATGGACGTGCCGCGCTCGAAAGTCAGCAAACAGATTCAGGCACTGGAAGAAGCCATCGGCGTGCAATTGCTGCAACGCACCACCCGCAGCCTGCACCTGACCGAGGCCGGAGCCGAGTATTTCGACGCAGCACGGGAGGTGCTGGCGGCACTGGACGAGGCCGAGCAACGCGCCCGTGACGGCATCGGCGAGTTACGCGGTGTGTTGCGGGTCAATGCGCCGATGTCGTTCGGTCTTCGGCGGCTGGGGCCATTGATTCCGCTGTTTCATGAACAGCACCCGAACATCGAGTTGCAACTGGTGCTCAGCGATCAGCAGGTCGATCCGGTGCGGGGCGGCTTTGACGTAACCATCCGCATCGCCAGCATGCCCGACTCGACGATGATCGCCCGGCAACTGGCGCCCGCACCGCGCATCATGGTGGCGTCCCCGGCTTATCTCGAACGCGCGGGCGTTCCGCAGACTCCGCAGGATCTGCGCGCCCATCAATGCCTGAACTACGGGTATCTGCAGAGCGGTGTCAGCCTGCAACTGTGCAATGGCAAGGAAACCCAACGGGTGAACGTCACCGGCCCACTGCACGCCAACAACGGCGACCTGCTCGCCCAGGCCGCCGAAGCCGGCATGGGCATCGCCCTGTTGCCCGACTTTATCGTCGAGGATGCATTGGCTGCCGGGCGGCTAGTGCCGGTGCTGTGCGAATGGCAGGCTCCGGCGATCACCATCAACGCGGTGTATTCGTCGGCGCGGCGGGTGCCGCAGAAGACCCGGGCGTTTATCGAGTTTCTGGTGGGGCAACTGGCGCCGAAGTGATTTTCGGAGATCACGCAATCCCTTGTAGGAGCGAGCCTGCTCCTACAAGGGATATCGGGTTATCCAGGGTTCAGTGGACGGCCAGAGGTTTGCGTATACCCAACCGACTGATCCACACCGCCAGCAAAATCACCGAACCGCCGAGCAACAACCGCCCCAGTTCTTCATGCTGGTTCCATATCAGCAGGTTGATCAGCAGTCCCACCGGCACATGCAGGTTGTTCATCACCGCCAGCGTCCCGCCGTTGACCAGGCACGCGCCCTTGTTCCACCAGTACAGCCCCAAAGCGGTCGAGACCAGGCCGAGGAACAGCAGCACGCCCCATTGCAGCGGCGCTTCGGGCAGGAAGTTCTGTTTGCCGAATAGTAGAAACGCCGGCAACACCACCGCCAGCGCGCCGAGGTAGAAGTAGCCGAAGCGACGGTAATGCGGCAGATCGCTTGGGTGGCGCGCGACCAGGTGTTTGTAGAGCACCTGCCCGGCAGCGAAGGTGAAGTTGGCCAATTGCAGCAACAGGAACCCCATGAGGAAGTCCGGACTGATCCGGTCAAGGCGAATCACCGCCGCCCCCGCCACCGCCACCAGCGCCGCGACCAGGGCCCAGGGATTGAAGCGACGGTTGAGCGCATCTTCGATCAGGGTCACGTGCAGCGGCGTGAGGATGGTGAACAACAACACTTCCGGCACCGTCAGTACACGAAAGCTCAGGTACAGGCAGACGTAGGTCACGCCAAACTGCAACGCGCCGATCAGCAGCATGCCGCGCATGAATGCCGGCTCCACCGAGCGCCAGCGGGTCAGCGGGATGAACACCAGCCCTGCCAGCAGTACGCGTACCAGCACGGCAAAGTAACTGTCGACATGACCGGCCAGGTATTCGCCGATCAAACTGAAGGAAAACGCCTGGATCAGCGTGACAAAAAGTAGATAGCCCATGCTCGCCTCATTTCGAATGGCGGCGACGATAGCGGTTTTTGCCTTGAATCGCGATCCCCGAAAGCTGTCGGAAAACACGCAAGTCCCTGTAGGAGCGAGCCTGCTCGCGATAGCGGTGGATCAGTCAACATCATTGTCGACTGACACTCAGTCATCGCGAGCAGGCTCACTCCTACAGGGGTTTTGTAGGTGTTCGTCAGATCACAGACAAAAAAAAGCCCGATCTCGCTAAAGCGTTCAATCGGGCCAGAGCACTCAGGAGCAACAAGTGCGAAGGGAGGTTCGATGCGCGTACAGGCTTGAAGGGTTGCGCCAGGTCACTAGACCATCCAGCGATTATCTGGCGATTAACGTATCAGGCCACTTGCGAAAGCTTGGCGTTCGCCTGGTTCAAGCCTTTCTCCTGGAAGTCACCGCCCAGGTTCATGCCTTCGGCGTGGATGAATGTCACGTCGTGGATACCGATGAAGCCCATGACCTGACGCAGGTACGGTTCCTGGTGATCGGCGGTGCTGCCGGCGTAGATCCCGCCACGAGCCGTCAGCACGTAGGCACGCTTGCCGCTGAGCAAGCCTTGCGGACCGGTTTCGGTGTACTTGAAGGTCACTCCGGCCCGCAGCACATGGTCAAGCCAGGCTTTCAGGGTGCTGGGGATGGCGAAGTTGTACATCGGCGCGGCCATCACCAGTACATCGGCGGCGAGCAATTCGTCGGTCAACTGGTTGGAGCGTTCCAGAGACGCCTGTTCAATGTCGCTGCGCTGCTCGGCGGGTTTCATCCAGCCACCCAGCAGGTTGATGTCCAGGTGCGGCACCGGCTTGACGGCCAGGTCCCGGATGGTGATCTGGTCATTCGGGTGAGCGGCTTTCCACTGGCTGATGAAGGTCTGGGTCAGTTGACGGGAAACCGAGTCTTGCTGACGGGCACTGCTTTCGATGATCAGAACGCGGGACATGGGATGTAGCCTCCATCTGAGAATGCTGTAGGTCGATGGAGTGAAGGTTAAACAGAGTCATATCGATGAAAAAGCGCAAATAACTGCTATAACCCATCAATAAATTCGTTTATAAGCACAGCATACCCTGCCTCTGTAGGAGCGAGATTGCTCGCGAGGCGTCGTGTCATTCAATTTTTCTGTTGCCTGACACACCGCAATCGTCGGAACGCCACCCAGAGCAAGCTCGCTCCTGCAGAAGAGCCAGGCGTCATTTCGGGGTGCAGGACAGTTCGATGCGCAGCTTGATGATGCTACGGGTGAATTTGACGGTGGCATTTTTGTGCTTGCCGGCCGGTACGTCGATCTTGCGGGTACGCGGTGCTTCCGGGCCATTGATGAAAACGGCCTTGCAGCTGGCATCGACGTCGCCGTAGTTGGCCACCTGAATGGAGCCGATGTCGCTATCCGTGTCGTAGGTCTGGTAATCGATCTTCATGCCGTTGAGGTCTTTCTTCACGTCGATCGGGTAAGCCATCGCCGTCAGCGGCAGCAGCGCCAGCATCACACAACAGATTTTTTTCATTCAGCAGCCTCCAGTAAGGGCTGCCAGCTTAGGACAAGAGGAGCTCAACATGAAAGCGCCCCGCGTGACCCTTGATCAATGGCGAACGCTGCAAGCCGTGGTCGATCACGGTGGTTTCGCCCAGGCTGCCGAGGCGCTGCATCGCTCGCAATCGTCAGTCAGCTACACCGTGGCCCGCATGCAGGATCAACTCGGTGTGCCGTTGCTGCGCATCGACGGACGCAAAGCCGTGCTGACCGAAGCCGGCGGCGTACTATTACGCCGTTCCCGGCAACTGGTGAAACAGGCCAGTCAGCTGGAAGACCTGGCCCATCACATGGAGCAGGGCTGGGAAGCCGAAGTGCGCCTGGTGGTCGATGCCGCTTACCCAAGCGCCCGCCTCGTCCGCGCCTTGACCGCGTTCATGCCGCAAAGCCGTGGCTGCCGGGTGCGCCTGCGTGAGGAAGTGCTGTCGGGCGTGGAGGAAGTCCTGCTCGAAGGCGTGGCCGACCTGGCCATCACCGGGTTCAGTATTCCCGGTTACCTGGGCGCGGAATTGAGCGACGTCGAGTTCGTGGCGGTCGCCCACCCGGAGCATCCCCTGCACCGCCTCAACCGCGAACTGAGCTTCCAGGACCTGGAAAGCCAGATGCAAGTGGTGATCCGCGACTCGGGCCGCCAGCAACCACGAGACGTCGGCTGGCTCGGTGCCGAACAGCGCTGGACCGTTGGCAGCCTGGCCACCGCTGCGACCTTCGTCAGCAGCGGCCTGGGGTTTGCCTGGCTGCCCAGGCACATGATCGAACGGGAACTCAAGGAAGGTACGCTCAAGCTGCTACCGTTGGACCAGGGCGGTAGCCGTAACCCGAGCTTTTACCTGTATTCGAACAAGGACAAACCGCTCGGGCCGGCCACGCAGATTCTCATCGAACTGCTGCGTACGTTTGACACCGCACCACTGGACGCACCGTTCGCCGCCCCCGAACAAGCCTGACACGGAGTGTACGCATGGCCTATTTCGAACACGAAGGTTGCAACCTGCACTATGAGGAATATGGCCACGGCACGCCGCTGCTGCTGGTCCACGGTCTCGGCTCCAGTACGCTGGACTGGGAAAAACAGATCCCGACACTTGCCACCCGCTACCGGGTGATCGTCCCCGATGTCCGCGGTCACGGCCGTTCGGACAAACCCCGGGAGCGCTACAGCATTGCCGGATTCAGCGCTGACCTGATTGCACTGATCGAACACCTCAATCTCGGCCCGGCACATTATGTCGGCCTGTCGATGGGCGGCATGATCGGCTTCCAGTTGGGCGTGGATCAGCCGCAACTGCTCAAGAGCCTGTGCATCGTCAACAGCGCACCCGAGGTCAAACTGCGCAGCCGCGATGACTACTGGCAGTGGTTCAAGCGCTGGAGCCTGATGCGCGCCCTTAGCCTGGGCGCCATCGGCAAGGCGCTGGGCGGCAAGTTGTTCCCGAAGCCCGAGCAGGCCGACTTGCGACAAAAGATGGCCGAACGCTGGGCAAAAAACGATAAACATGCTTATCTCGCCAGCTTCAATGCCATTGTCGGCTGGGGGGTTCAGGAACGACTTTCGAAGGTCACCTGTCCAACCCTCATCGTCAGCGCCGACCGTGACTACACACCGGTGGCGCTGAAGGAAAACTACGTAAAACTGCTGCCCGACGCGCGGCTGGTGGTGATCGCCGATTCCCGCCACGCCACGCCGCTGGACCAGCCGGAACACTTCAACCAGACACTGCTGGAATTTCTGACCGCAGTCGACACCACCACTCAGGATCACTGACCCATGCTGAAAAAAATCGCCCTCGCCGCAGGCTCCGTCCTGTTTGCCGCCAACCTGATGGCCGCGACGCCGGAAAAGGCACCGCATGTGCTGCTGGACACCACCAATGGCCAGATCGAAATCGAACTGGACCCGGTCAAGGCCCCGATCAGTACCAAGAACTTTCTTGAGTACGTCGACAGCGGCTTCTACAACAACACGATTTTCCACCGGGTGATTCCGGGTTTCATGGTCCAGGGCGGCGGCTTCACCCAAGCCATGCAGCAAAAAGACACCAAGGCGCCGATCAAGAACGAGCACAAGAACGGCCTGGTCAACGTGCGTGGCACCTTGTCCATGGCCCGTACCTCGGTGCCTGACTCGGCCACCAGCCAGTTCTTCATCAACGTCAAGGACAACGACTTCCTTGACCAGGGCGACGGCTACGCGGTGTTCGGCAAAGTGGTCAAAGGCATGGACGTGGTCGATATCATCGTCAATTCGCCAACCACCGTTCGTGGCGGCATGAAGGACGTGCCAGCCGATCCGGTGTACATCAAGTCGGCCAAGCGCATCGACTGAGACTAAGCTGGACAAGGATGTCCGAGCCGTTGCCGGTGCTTGCCGGCAACGCTCAAACCGTTAAAAGGAGAGCCCGTTCGCGGGCGAAAAAAACATGCTTTATCGCCGTTTTGAAAAATTGATCGATGTTTTCCGTGAAGCACCGACGGCGTCTCCGCCGGACCGGGTTTTCCCTTTTTATACCTATTACCTCAAGCAGGTCTGGCCGAGCTTCGCCGCCCTGCTGATCGTCGGCCTGATGGGTGCCTTGATCGAAGTGGCATTGTTCAGCTACCTGAGCCGCATCATCGACCTGGCCCAAGGCACGCCGAACGTCAGTCTGTTCCAGGATCATGCCCTCGAACTGACCTGGATGGTGGTGGTTGCGCTGGTGCTGCGCCCGATCTTTGTCGGCCTGCATGACCTGCTGGTGCACCAGACCCTGAGCCCCAGCATGACCAGCATGATCCGCTGGCAGAACCACAGCTACGTGCTCAAGCAGAGCCTGAATTTCTTCCAGAACGACTTCGCCGGGCGCATCGCCCAACGCATCATGCAAACCGGCAACTCACTGCGTGATTCCGCCGTCCAGGCCGTGGATGCCCTGTGGCATGTGCTGATCTACGCCATCAGCTCCCTGGTGCTGTTCGCCGAAGCCGACTGGCGCCTGATAATCCCGCTGTTGACATGGATATTCGCCTTCATCGGCGCCCTCTGTTACTTCGTGCCACGGGTCAAGGATCGCTCGGTGGTGGCGTCCGATGCGCGCTCCAAACTCATGGGGCGGATTGTCGACGGCTACACCAATATCACCACCCTGAAGCTGTTCGCCCACACCAACTTCGAACAGCAATACGCCCGCGAAGCCATCAAGGAACAGACCGAGAAGGCGCAACTGGCCGGCCGCGTGGTCACCAGCATGGACGTGGCCATCACCAGCATGAACGGCTTGCTGATCGTCTGCACCACCGGCCTGGCCCTGTGGTTGTGGACGCAGTCGCTGATCAGCGTGGGCGCGATTGCCCTGGCCACCGGCCTGGTGATCCGCATCGTCAACATGTCCGGCTGGATCATGTGGGTGGTGACCGGCATCTTCGAAAACATCGGCATGGTGCAGGACGGTCTGCAGACCATCTCGCAACCGGTCAGCGTCACCGACCGCGACCAGGCCAAACCCCTGGCGGTGGCCCGTGGCGAAGTGCGCTTCGAACAGGTGGATTTCCACTACGGCAAGCAGAGCGGGATCATCGGCGACCTCAACCTGACCATCAAGGCTGGCGAGAAAATCGGCTTGATCGGTCCCTCCGGTGCCGGCAAATCGACCCTGGTGAACCTGCTGCTGCGCCTGTACGACGTGGAAGGCGGACGCATCCTGATCGACGGCCAGAACATCGCCGACGTCAGCCAGGAAAGCCTGCGCGAACGCATCGGCATGATCACCCAGGACACGTCGCTGCTGCACCGCTCGATCCGCGACAACTTGCTGTATGGCAAGCCCGACGCCACCGACGCGCAACTCTGGGAAGCGGTGCACAAGGCCCGGGCTGACGGGTTCATTCCTTCACTGTCGGACGCTGAAGGCCGCACCGGTTTCGATGCCCACGTCGGTGAGCGCGGGGTGAAACTCTCCGGCGGCCAGCGCCAGCGCATCGCCATTGCCCGTGTGTTGCTCAAGGACGCGCCGATCCTGATCATGGACGAGGCCACCTCGGCACTGGATTCGGAAGTCGAAGCGGCGATCCAGGAAAGCCTCGAAACCCTGATGCAGGGCAAAACCGTGATCGCCATCGCTCACCGGCTCTCGACCATCGCCCGGATGGACCGGCTGGTGGTGCTGGAAAACGGCAAAATCGCCGAAACCGGAACCCATGCCGAGCTGCTCGCCCATGGCGGTTTGTATGCGCGGTTATGGCAACACCAGACCGGTGGGTTTGTCGGGATCGATTGATCCCCTGAACAACACACTTCCCCTGTGGGAGCGAGCCTGCTCGCGATGACGGAGTGTCAGTCGACAGCAATGTTGTCTGGTTCACCGCTATCGCGAGCAGGCTCGCTCCCACAGGGATCCAGTGAAGCCGATCGATCACAGAAAACCGCCAGGCCCCGCCAACAACGGGCCCTGACGGTTTTTTATGCCTGCTGGAATTCTGAAAAAACCGTGCTGTACTGACTTCAACGTTCTGGAGGTGGTTCTGCAGTCCATCGGCTGGATGCTAAAGGCAGCATAATCTCGAAAGGACACTCTCTTATGTCTCTGTTAAAACGTTCGGCTACCGAGTTGGTAGGTACGTTCTGGCTGGTGTTGGGTGGTTGCGGCAGTGCGGTGTTGGCGGCGGCTTTTCCGGATGTGGGGATCGGTCTGCTCGGGGTATCCTTCGCGTTTGGCCTGACAGTGCTGACCATGGCTTTCGCCATCGGCCATATTTCCGGCTGCCATCTCAATCCTGCGGTGTCCCTCGGCCTTGTGGTAGGTGGGCGGTTTCCAGCCAATGAATTGCCGGCCTACATCGTTGCCCAGGTCATTGGCGGCGTGATTGCAGCCGCCCTGCTGTATTTCATTGCCAGCGGCAAACCCGGTTTCGAACTGGCAGGGGGCCTGGCGTCCAACGGCTATGGAGAACACTCGCCTGGCGGCTATTCAATGGCCGCAGGTTTTGTCTGTGAGCTGGTGATGACCGCAATGTTCATCCTGATCATCCTCGGCGCCACCGACAAACGTGCACCGGCAGGACTGGCGCCGATTGCCATCGGCCTGGGGCTGACGCTCATCCACCTGATCTCGATCCCGGTCACCAACACCTCGGTCAACCCGGCGCGCAGCACCGGCCCGGCGCTGATCGTCGGCGGCTGGGCAATTCAACAACTGTGGATGTTCTGGGTCGCACCGCTACTCGGTGCCGTGGTCGGCGGCGTGCTGTATCGCTGGCTGGGCAAAGAAGAAAGCTGAAACGCTGAAGATCAGCCTTGTCGATAAGGCAAGGCTGACTTCGCATCCTCAGCATAAGCCAACACTCCCAGCCGCTCCTGCTCCAGAAAGTCTTTAACCGCTGCTTTCAATCCCGGATGCCGCAAGTAGTGCCAGGAATGCGTAATGACTGGCTCGAATCCGCGAATCAGTTTGTGCTCACCCTGTGCTCCGGCATCAAAACGCTGGAGACCGTTGGCGATGGCATAGTCCATGCCTTGGTAGAAACAGGTCTCGAAATGCAGGCGATCGAACTCCGCCAGGCATCCCCAGTAACGGCCATAAAAGCTGTCGCCCCCCACCAGACTGAACGCCATCGCCACCGGCCGTGAACCTTGCTTGGCCAGCACCACGCGAATCGACTCCGGCATGCGTTCGGCCAGCAGGCTGAAAAACTCCCGTGTCAGATACGGCGCTTGCCGGCGCACCGCATAGGTATTGGCGTAGCAGGCATAGACGAAATCCCATTGCGCCTGACTCAGCTCCCGCCCTTCAAGCCACTCAAACTCGAAGCCCTGCCCGGCCACCTGCTCGCGCTCCTTGCGCATCTGTTTGCGCTTGCGTGAACTGAGCACATCGAGGAAGTCCTGGAAATCCCGGTAGCCGCGATTCTGCCAGTGGTATTGACAGCCAACGCGCTGCAGCCAGCCGGGCTGCTCGCTCAGTGCCGCGTCGGTAAACGGATCGGTGAAATTGATGTGGGCACTAGAGAGTCCTTCAAGCTCAAGGTAACCCGGCAGGCTTTTCAATAACTCGAAGCCGTCTTCGACCGTGGCCGCCAACAGCCGCGGCCCGGTGACCGGACTGAACGGCACCGCGGTCAACAGCTTGGGGTAGTAGTCGATGCCTGCACGTTCACAGGCATCGGCCCAGGCGTGATCGAACACGTATTCGCCGTAGGAATGCCACTTGCGATAACCGGGCAGCGCGGCGATCAGTCGATCGCCTTCGACATGCAATAAATGCTCAGGCTGCCAGCCGGTATGGGGTCCGATGCTGCCGCTGTCTTCCAGTGCGCTCAAAAAAGCGTGACGCAGAAAAGGCTGAGTCTCGGGCACCAGTGCGTCCCAGGTCTGCGGGGCGATTTCTGACAGTTTTTGCAGGCGTTGCAACGGCATCACCATCCTCACTCTTCATGGCGTGAAAGCCCCGCGAGTATCGCCTATCACTCCGCATTGCACACGAGCAAACCGACGACAGTGCTCTAACTCAATAGTTCACGGCGACTTTGTATCGTCATCGACATGACATCACAGTGCCGCTGCTCTGTCATAAACCATCGCGATACTGGCGCCTGTTTTTAGAGCGCCGGGTTATACCCGGTCAGTGTTTTCCGCCCCTAACGGTCGGTTGTGTCCCGGATGGCTCTGTCATCCCCTCTCATCTTCGGAGATTGATATGCGTCTTGCTTCCACGAAAACTGCGGCGGCCTTGTGCGGTGGCCTGTTGCTGGCCATGAGCGTTCCGGCCAGTGCTGCAGTCGACGCCAAACTGCTCGACATGCTCAAGGCTAACGGCTCGATCACCAATGCGCAGTACAGCGAACTGCAAGCCGAGCTGGCCAGGGATCAGAAAGACCAGCAGATCGCCCGTCAGGCTCAGCAAGAGACTAACGAGCAAATCGCGGCCACCGCGAAGAAAACCGACGCACTGAGCACCTTTGACCAGAAGTTGGCATGGGCCGCCAAGACCCAGTTCAAGGGTGACGTACGCTTCCGTGAAGAAACCGTGCACAACGATGGCGTGCCAAACAACAAGGACCAGGACCGTCAGCGCATTCGTGCCCGTCTGGGTGCCTACAGCGAAATCAACCCGCAGGTCGACACCGGTATCCGTATCGCCACCGGCAGCAACGACGACGCTCGCTCGACCAACCAGGACCTGAACAACTACTTCGACAAGAAGCAGATCTGGCTGGACCAGGGTTACATCGACTACCACCCGGACGCGATCAAGAACCTGCACCTGGTTGGCGGCAAGATGCCGCAACAATGGGTGAGCATGGGCGACATCATCTGGGATAGCGATATCAACCCGGAAGGTCTGGCAGTCACCTACAAGTACCCGCTGAGCGGCAGCACCGAGCTGTTCGGTAGCGCCGGTCACTACACCCTCAAGGACAACGTCGACGGCGAAGGCGTGCAGTTCAAGCACGACCTGCGTCTGTACGCGGGCCAGTTGGGTGGTCGCTTCGCCATCACCGACAGCATGAAAATGACCTTGGGCGGCAGTATCTACTCCTACGACAACGACAGTAGCAGTGCCTGCCCTACCTCCGGCACTGTTACCACGCCATGCGCCCTGGCCGTCAACGGCAACAGCCCGAACGAAACCTTCAAACTGTACGAAGGCTTTGGTCAGCTGGACTTCAGCAACCTGCCAGTTCCGCTGTCGATCTACGGTCAGTACGTCAACAATACCGATGCCAGCAACGACCAGGACACTGGCTGGCTGGCCGGTGTGAAGTCCAAGCTTTACGGCTTCAACCTGGACTACAACTACCGCGACGTGCAGCGTAACGCTGTGGTGGGCGCCTTCACCGACTCCGACTTCGCCAACGGCTTCACCGGTTCGCGCGGCAGCAAGCTGAAAGTGAGCTACGACCTGGACAAGAACTTCGCCCTGGGCGCGACTTACTTCATGGCGACCTCGGACCAGACCAACGCCAACATCAACAAGAAAGATTCGGACATCAACACCCTGCAACTGGATGCCGAAGCGAAGTTCTGATTCACCCCGCTACACGACTCGGGCAAGGAAGCCCGGGCTCCTTTTACAGCCTGGCGTTGGTGTGTCGGTCCCCATCATCCTCCGATGCATCAACGCGAGACTGTTTTCTCTCCCGCAATAACCTCCTCCCAAAAAAAGATCGCAGCCTTCGGCAGCTCCTACGCCGACCGGATTCATCGCGATATCACGTTGAAATCCAGTCCCGTAGGAGCTGCCGCAGGCTGCGATCTTTCCAGCAACTGCGACAGTTACAACAAACTCAGCGCTTGCGCAGCAACACGCTACCAATCGAATAACCGGCGCCGAATGAGCTGAGCACGGCCAGCGAACCGGCGGCCAGATCGTCCTGGTTCTTGTGGAACGCAATCACGGAACCGGCGGAGCTGGTGTTGGCGTAGGTATCGAGAATCACCGGCGCTTCCTGTTCGGTGGCGTCGCGACCCAGCAGTTTCTTGACGATCAGGTGGTTCATGCTGAGGTTGGCCTGGTGCAGCCAGAAGCGCTTCACGTCGCTGACGTTGAGCTGGTTCTCCTGCAGATGCTCACTGATCAGCTCGGCAACCAGCGGGCAGACTTCCTTGAACACCTTGCGGCCTTCCTGCACGAACAGTTTGTCCTTGGCGCCGATACCCTCTTCTGCCGCGCGGTTGAGGAAGCCGAAGTTGTTGCGGATGTTGTTGGAGAACTTGGTCAGCAGCTTGGTGCTGACGATGTCGAACTGGTACTTGGACGTCGCCAGGTCGGCACGTTCGATGATCACCGCGGTGGCGGCATCGCCGAAGATGAAGTGGCTGTCACGGTCACGGAAGTTCAGGTGTCCGGTGCAGACTTCCGGGTTGACCATCAGGACTGCCCGGGCCTGGCCCAGTTGCACGCTGTTGGCGGCGGTCTGGATACCGAAGGTCGCCGAGGAACACGCCACGTTCATGTCGAAACCGAAACCCTGGATGCCCAGCGCTTCCTGGACTTCGATGGCAATGGCCGGGTAAGCGCGTTGCAGGTTGGAGCAGGCGACGATCACGCCGTCGATGTCTGCTGCGGTCTTGCCGGCACGCTGCAAGGCTTGTTCGGCCGCGCCGATGGCCATCTGGCAGAGCACCGACCATTCGTCGTTGGAACGTTCCGGCAGGCGCGGGGCCATGCGTTGCGGGTCGAGGATGCCGTCCTTGTCCATGACAAAGCGGCTCTTGATGCCGGAGGCTTTTTCGATGAACGCTGCGCTGGATTCGGTCAATGCCTCCACTTCACCGCGTGCAATGGCATCGGCGTTATCGGCGTTGAATTGCGCGACGTAGGAATTGAAAGACTGCACCAGCTCTTCGTTGGAAATGCTGTTGGCCGGGGTGTAAAGGCCGGTGCCGCTGATGACGACGTTATGCATGGTCGTGTCTCTAATCTGTTCAGGCAGAAAGCATTGGTACCGACGTACCAATACACAAAGGATCTATTCCCATCCGGGGGACGCAAACCTGGCATCGCTTTATTCCGACCTGCCCGAGACCGTGAAGGCTCAAAACCGCGGGGCCGGCGTTTATAGGCGCGAAGTTTGCCATAAACGTGGGCATTTCGCCCCTTTTTGCTGGATAACGCGCCCATCAAAAGAACACACAAACCTGTAGGAGCCGACTTGCCGGCGAAGGGGCCGTCACGGACGATACTAGACTCCAGGCCGTCTTCGCTGGCAAGCCAGCTCCCACAAAGGCGCTACGGTTCGACTTGCGACCACTGCTTGTTCAGGCGCTTGTCGGAAATCGGCACCTTGGTCCCCAATTGCTGGGCAAACAGCGAAACCCGGTATTCCTCCAGCCACCAGCGATACAACTCCAGCTGCGGATCGCGCTTGCCTTCCTGGGAGTGTTTGCTGGCGCGGGTCTGGTATTGCGTCCACAGGCCGCTCAATTCGCCGCTCCAGACCCGGTCGCGCTGCACCTGGGCGCCGATTTTTTCGAAGCGCTGCTCGATCGCCTTGAGGTAACGCGGCAACTCCTTGAGCCACTGCATCGGCGTTTCCCGGACAAACCCCGGATAGACCAAGTGGCTGAGCTGTTGCTTGATATCGTTCAGGGCCACGGCTTGCGCCAGATCGATCTTGCCCTTGAAGCGCTTTTGCAAGCCGTGCCAGAACTTGAGGATCTCCAGGGTCAGCTTCGCCACACGTTCGGCGTGCTCGGTCCAGGCGCCACGTTTGCGCTCGGCCAGCGACGCCAATCCAGCGCCATCGCGTGGCAGCGGGTCTTCGCCTTCAAGAATGCAGCTGTCGAGGCTGGCCAGCAGAATGTCTTCCACCAGCGCATCGACGCGCCCCATGTCGCGGTACAGCAGGCCCAGATCGGTCAGCCCCGGCAATTTGCCGCGCAAGAATTTAGCCGACTCGGCCAGTTGCTGCATCAGCAGGCGTTGCAGGGCACGGCGATGCTGGAACTCGGCCTCGGCCGGCGTCGAAAAACGCCCTTCCTTGACCGTACCGCTCTCCTCCACCAGCGCCGGATACACCGTCATCGACAGCCCGGCGATCTTCTGTTGGGTTTTCTCGGCCACGGCGGCGAATACTTTCGGCTCCACCGGCTGCTGGCTCTTCGCGGTTTGCGGCACCGCCAATGCCGCTTGGCTGGCCTCGGCGAAACGCGCCGTCAGTTCGGCCAGATCGCGACCTTCACCGAGGAACTTGCCCTGGGCGTCGACGATTTCCAGGTTCATCCGCAGATGGCTTTCGACCTGCTGCGCCGCCTCACTCCAGGCTTCGTCGCTGACCCGCGCGCCGGTCATGCGCAGCAGCTCGCGACCCAGGGCCTGAGGCAGTGAGCCCTCGGCAATTGTCATGCGTTGCAAGGCCGCTTTGACGAAGTCCGGCACCGGTACGAAATTCTTGCGCAAGGCCTTGGGCAAGTTGCGCACCAGCGCAATGCACTTGGCTTCGATGACACCCGGCACCAGCCATTCCAGGCGTTCCGGTGGCAGCATCGGCAGCAGCGGTGCCGGCACGCGCAGGGTCACGCCGTCCCGTGGATGGTTGGGTTCGAAGTGGTAACTGAGGGCCAACTCCAGATCGCCGATGTGCAGCGTATCCGGGTAATGCTGGGCGGTGACCTCACTGGCTTCGCGGGCCAGCACGTCTTCTTCGCGCATGATCAGCAGTTGCGGGTCTTTCTGGCTGTTGATCCGATACCAACTGTCGAAGGTCGCCGTCTGATGGATCTCCGCCGGCAATCGCGCGTCATAGAAGGCGTACAGGGTTTCTTCGTCGGCGAGGATGTCGCGGCGACGGGCCTTGGCTTCCAGTTCGTCGAGTTGCTCCAGCAACTGCTCGTTGGCCGTCAGGCACTTGGCCTTCGACTGGATTTCGCCACGCACCAGTGCTTCGCGGATGAACAACTCACGGGATACCACCGGGTCCACCGGGCCGTAATGCACCGGCCGACGCCCAACCACGATCAACCCGAACAGGGTGATCTGTTCGAACGCCACGACCTGGCCGCGCTTCTTCTCCCAATGGGGTTCGAAGTGGTTTTTCTTGATCAGGTGCCCGGCCAGTGGCTCGATCCAGTCGGCATCGATCTTCGCCACCATGCGCGCATAGAGCTTGGTGGTTTCCACCAGTTCGGCGGTCATCAGCCACTGCGGACGCTTTTTACCGATACCCGACGACGGGTGAATCCAGAAGCGCCGCTGACGTGCGCCGAGGTAATCGCCCTCTTCGGTTTTCTGACCGATCTGGCTGAGCAACCCCACCAGCACCGCTTTGTGCAGTTTCGGATAGTCCGCCGGTTCTTTATTGAGGCTCAGCTGCATGTCGCGGCAGATCAGGCTCAACTGACGATGAGAGTCGCGCCATTCGCGCAGGCGCAGGTAATTCAGGAAATTCTTGCGGCACCAGTTACGCAGCGGACTGGCGGTCAGCGCCAGGCGTTGTTCTTCGAAACCGCGCCACAGATTGACCAGCCCGGCGAAGTCCGAATCGGCGTCTTTCCACTGGGCGTGGGCCTGATCCGCCGCTTGCTGACGCTCCGGCGGGCGTTCGCGCGGGTCCTGGATCGACATGGCGCTGGCGACGATCAGCACTTCCTGCAAGCTGCCGAGCTTCGCCGCTTCCAGCAGCATGCGGCCCATGCGCGGGTCCACCGGCAGACGCGCCAATTGCCGGCCGAGCGGCGTCAACTGGCTGTTGCGGTCCACCGCCGAGAGTTCTTGCAGCAGGTTGTAACCGTCGCTGATGGCCTTGCCATCCGGCGGCTCGATGAACGGGAACGCGCTGACCTCGCCAAGGCGCAAATGCAACATCTGCAGGATGACCGCCGCGAGGTTGGTGCGCAGGATCTCCGGATCGGTAAATTCCGGGCGACCGAGAAAATCCTCCTCGCTGTACAGGCGCACGCAAATGCCCGGCTCGACCCGCCCGCAACGACCTTTACGCTGATTGGCGCTGGCCTGGGAAATGGCTTCAATCGGCAGGCGCTGGACCTTGGCCCGGTAGCTGTAGCGGCTGATGCGCGCGGTGCCGCTGTCGATCACGTAGCGGATGCCCGGTACGGTCAGCGAGGTTTCCGCGACGTTGGTCGCCAGGACCACGCGACGCCCAGGGTGCGACTGGAAAATTCGCTGTTGCTCGGCCGGCGACAGGCGCGCGTACAACGGCAGGATTTCGGTGTGCTTGAGCTGGGCCTTGCGCAGCATGTCAGCGGCGTCGCGAATCTCGCGTTCACCGGGCAGGAACACCAGCACGTCACCGGGACTACGACGTTCACTGCGCTCATAAGCGGCGATTTCGTCGAGGGTGGCGAGGATCGCCTGATCCACCGTCAAGTCATCCTCGACGCGGTTGCCCTCTTCGTCCTGCTCAAGTGTTAGCGGGCGATACCAGGTGTCCACCGGGTAGGTGCGGCCGGACACCTCGACAATCGGCGCGTCATCGAAGTGCTTGGAGAAACGCTCCAGGTCGATGGTCGCCGAGGTGATGATGACCTTCAGGTCGGGACGGCGCGGCAGCAGGGTTTTCAGGTAGCCGAGCAGGAAGTCGATGTTGAGGCTGCGTTCGTGGGCTTCGTCGACGATGATCGTGTCGTAGCGTTCCAGGTAGCGGTCGTTCTGGGTTTCCGCCAGCAGGATGCCGTCGGTCATCAGCTTGATCAGGGTGCTGGAATCGCTCTGATCTTCGAAACGCACCTGATAGCCGACCAGCGTACCCAGCGGCGTGCCGAGTTCTTCAGCTACGCGGCTGGCGACGCTGCGCGCAGCGATCCGCCGCGGCTGGGTGTGGCCGATCAGGCCGTGCTGGCCGCGACCGATTTCCAGGCAGATCTTCGGCAACTGGGTGGTTTTACCCGAGCCGGTTTCGCCGGCGATGATCAGCACCTGGTGCTTTTCCAGCGCCTTCTTGATTTCGTCGCGCTTGGCGGCGATCGGCAGGCTGTCGTCGTAACGAATCACCGGCAGGCTTGCCTTGCGCGCCAGCACCTGCTCACAGGACGCCTGCATCCGCGTCACCCACTGGCCCAGCCTGGCCTCGTCGGGCTTCTTGCGCAGCTCAAGCAACTGCCGCCGCAGCCGGTGGCGGTCGGCGAGCATGGCGTGATCGAGGTTTTTCAGCAGTTTGTCGATGGAGGGCGATTCGTCGGTCATCGGGTACGCAATTCAGTCGTCTAGTGGCGCAAGGGGGGCGATTGTCGCAGATTTGGAGGATCAACGAGATCCCTTGTAGGAGCCGGCTTGCCGGCGAAGGCGTCGGAACTGACGATGCAAGGCTCAAGATTGCATTCGCTCGCAAGCCAGCGCCTACATAAGACCGCGTCTACTGGAGAGTTATTCGTTGTCGGGACCCTTGCGGCGATACGGAAACACATCAATCACCTTCCCCGCCCGAATCGCGTCCTGAAGGCTCTTCCAGTAATCGGCGTTGTACAACTCGCCATGCAACTGATCGAACAACTTGCGTTGCCCGAAATCGGCAAACAGGAACGGCGGAAACTCTTCCGGGAACACGTCCAGCGGCCCGATCGAGTACCACGGCTCGGAAGCCATTTCATCTTCGGGGGTGCGCGGTGCCGGAATGTGGCGGAAGTTGGCCTCGGTAAGGAAGCAGATCTCGTCATAGTCGTAGAACACCACACGACCGTGACGGGTCACCCCAAAGTTCTTCAGCAGCATGTCGCCGGGAAAGATGTTGGCCGCCGCCAGCTGCTTGATCGCCAGCCCGTAGTCTTCCAGGGCTTCGCGCACTTGCGCCTCGTTGGCGTTTTCCAGGTACAGGTTCAGCGGGGTCATGCGGCGCTCGGTCCAGCAGTGGCGGATCAGCACCGTGTCACCTTCCACCGACACCGTGGACGACGCGACTTCCAGCAGTTCCTCCAGGCACGCTGGGTCGAACTTGCTCAGCGGGAAACGGAAGTCGGCGAATTCCTGGGTATCGGCCATGCGTCCGACGCGGTCGACACTCTTCACCAAACGGTACTTTTCGATCACCGTGGCGCGGTCGACGTTTTTCGACGGTGAGAAACGGTCCTTGATGATTTTGAACACGGTGTTGAAACCCGGCAGGGTGAACACGCTCATGACCATACCGCGCACACCGGGGGCCATGATGAACTGGTCGTCGGTGCTGGCCAGGTGATTGATCAGCGCCCGGTAGAACTCCGACTTGCCGTGCTTGTAGAAACCAATCGAGGTGTACAGCTCGGCAATGTGCTTGCCGGGCAGGATACGCCGCAGGAAGCCAATGAACTCCGCCGGCACCGGCACATCCACCATGAAATACGAGCGGGTGAACGAGAAAATGATCGAAACGTCTGCTTCGTCGGTGATCAGCGCATCGATCTGGATGCCGCGCCCTTCGAGGTGCAGCAATGGAATCGCCAGCGGCCATTGCTCGTCGGCGGTATAGATGCGCCCCACCAGGTACGCGCCTTTATTGCGATACAGCACCGAGGAAAACAGTTCGACGCTCAGTTCCGGGTCCTTGCATACCCAGTCCGGCAAGTTCTCGCGCAGTTGCGCTTCGAGGCGCTTCAGGTCACCGGGCAGGTCGGCGTAATCCTCGCTGAAGCGGTAGTCGGCGAAGATGCTGGCGAGCATGGCCGACAATTGGCCTTGCGGCTTGTAGGTGCGGGTTTGCGCGGCCCGGGCACGGCGCAGGCTCGGCCGGGTGGTGTGAATGAACATGCAGCCGTCGCTGATCAGGTCATGGCTGAACAGCCCGCAGAAGATCGAGTTGTACCAGGTCTCGGACAGTTCATCGTCGAAGCGCAGGTCGATCAGGCTGATGTAGGCGCTTTTGACCAGCGGCCAGCAGCTGACGTCCAGGGTGTCGGTGTCAAACGCGGTGCGCAGTCGCTCCACCGTTTCACCGACTTTTTCTTCGTACAGATTGATCCGTGCCGCCGACGCCGATTGCGTCTCTTGCCACCTGGCCTGTTCGAAGCGGGCCCGGGCGCCGTCGGTGATCCGGCGAAAATGCTCGCGGTAATCGTCAAAGCCATCGAGGATCAAGCGGGCGATGTCGGCGGCTGGCCATTGCTGCGGCATGGTGAGACCTCTGCGGGAATTCGGGAGGCTTGAGCTTAGCCAGTGAACCGGGTGCAGGAGAAGCGTAATTTTCCGGGCGAATTGAATGTCCGGTTTTCGGTTGCCATCGACCACACGCTCAGCAACACTTTCGCCCCTCCATCAAGGAAGGAACGCGCTGTGAACCCCGTCGATATTTTTCGTTTACTGTCACTGGCGGCCATTTGGGGTGCGAGTTTTTTGTTCATGCGCATCATCGCTCCGGTGATCGGCACTATTCCCACGGCGTTTTTCCGTGTGTCGATTGCCGCGGTCGGACTGTTGGTGATTCTTGGCCTGATGCGCATCAGCTGGGATTTCAAAGGCAAACTCAAGACCGTGATGCTGCTCGGGGTGATCAACTCCGGCATCCCGGCGACGCTCTACTCGGTCGCGGCGCAAGTGTTGCCGGCCGGTTACTCGGCGATTTTCAACGCCACCACGCCGCTGATGGGCGTGCTGATCGGCGGCCTGTTCTTCCATGAAAGACTCAGCGCCGCCAAGCTCGGCGGGGTTTTCCTCGGGTTGCTCGGCGTCGGCGTCCTGACCCGCGCCGGTCCCGTGGCGTTCGACATGCAACTGCTGATGGGCGCCCTCGCCTGCCTGCTCGCCACCACCTGCTATGGCTTCGCCGGCTTTCTCGCCCGGCGCTGGCTCGATCAGGCCGGTGGGCTGGACAGTCGACTGTCGGCGCTGGGCAGCATGCTCGGCGCCACGCTGTTCTTGCTGCCGCTGTTCGGCTACAGCGTGATCAGCCAGCCACCGGCGAGCTGGGGCGGCTGGAATGTCTGGTTATCACTATTGGGATTGGGGCTGGCGTGTACCGCGTTTGCCTACATCATTTACTTCCGGTTGCTCAGTTCGATCGGCCCGGTAAAGTCATCGACCGTAACCTTCATGATCCCGCCGTTCGGGGTGTTATGGGGCGCGATGTTTCTCGATGAGCCGCTGTCGTTGGCGCATCTGTATGGCGGGTTGTTGATTGCGATGGCGTTGTGGTTGGTGTTGAAGCCGGCTGCTGTGAAGCCGGGCTTGGTGGCTGACCGGTAGCAATGTTGCGTTGCGGATGACGAAACGTAACATCAGGAAGGCGAAGGGCGACGCATGGGCCAGCAACGACAGTCGGCACAGCGTCCGCATTGTGCGTTCGGAGGGGCTCGGAACTCCGTGAAGAACCATAAAAAAACCGCTCACAACGAGCGGTTTTTTTATTTCCGAGAGCGGATGTCACCCAAACAGCCAATACCCCAACAACGTCAGCACCACCACCGCCAAAACCGGGCGCATCACGCGGTAGGCCTTTGGATTTCGACGCTTCCACTGCTTGACCATGCCGCTGAATTTGTCGCTGGAATTCTTGCTCCAGGCATAGGCTTTATTGATCCCTCCTACGCGCTCGTCATCAAGGTTCTGCGGTGCAGTCGCACGACCCAGCCAGGCGCTGATACTGCGATTGATGCGGGTCATGAAGCGATTGCTCAGTGGACGCTCGATATCGCAGAACAGGATGACGCGGGTCTTTTCCGTTTCATTCTTGACCCAGTGCACGTAGGTTTCGTCGAACATCACGTCTTCCCCATCGCGCCAGGCGTAAACCTGACCGTCGACAAAGATACGGCAATCGTCGGAGTTCGGTGTCGACAGCCCCAGGTGATAACGCAGGGAGCCGGCAAACGGATCACGATGCGGGTTGAGGTGGCTGCCGCCCGGCAGCAGCGCAAACATAGCGCCCTTGACGTTGGGAATACTGCTGACCAATTCCACGGTTCTCGGACACAAGGCTTCGGCAGAAGGCAGCGGTTTGTCATACCACTTGAGGTAGAAACGCTTCCAGCCCTTCTTGAAGAACGAGCCAAAACCGGCGTCGTTGTTCTTTGCCGCCGCACGGATATAGCCCTCGTCGAACAAGTGCATCGCTTCATCGCGAATCACTTCCCAGTTGTCCCTGAGCACATCCAATTCCGGGAACTTGCTGCGATCCAGATACGGTTTCGATGGCACACCGGAAAACAGGTACATCAAGGCGTTATAGGGTGCGAACAGTGCCGAATGGTTAACAAACTGGCGCAACACCGGCAGACGCGCCTTGCCGCGCAAATGCACATAGAGGGTGCTGCCGAGAAACAGCAGCAACAACGAGGCCTTCGCGGCAAACGATAAGGTCATCAACAACTCCTTTGAAGATAAGCGACATTGCGCCACGTCCATTGCCCGACGTGGCTGCTGGCATGATAAGCACTACCGATCCGGCGAAAAACCTGCACTTTTCAACATTCATTATAAATGAATGTGCAACAAAACATTTCCTAACATGAAACGCCTGAACGCTGGCTGATGCAAATCCATCATCAACCGGACCCGATCAATAGATCGCAGCCAGTGATAACGCCTCAAGCATCACCGCCAGCCACGACCCATCAATGTTCAGCGCTTACTGCTGATTCTCCTGTTCGGTAAACAGATCACTGAACAGCATGCTCGACAAATAACGTTCACCGGAATCCGGCAGGATCACGACGATGGTCTTGCCCTGCATTTCCGGGGTCTCCGCCAGCCGAACAGCCACGGTCATGGCGGCGCCGCAGGAAATCCCGCACAAGATTCCTTCTTCCTGCATCAAGCGCAAGGCCATGGCCTTGGACTCTTCGTCACTGACCAACTCCACCCGATCGACGATCGACAAATCGAGGTTCTTCGGCACAAAACCGGCACCGATGCCCTGGATCTTGTGCGGGCTCGGCTTGATTTCCTGACCAGCCAGGGTCTGGGTGATCACCGGCGACACCGCCGGCTCCACCGCTACCGAGAGTATCGGCTTGCCCTGGGTATTCTTGATATACCGTGAAACCCCGGTGATGGTTCCACCGGTTCCGACGCCTGCCACCAGCACATCGATCGCGCCGTCGGTATCGTTCCAGATTTCCGGACCCGTGGTTTTTTCGTGGATGGCCGGGTTGGCCGGGTTGTCGAATTGCGCCGGCATGAAGTACTTCGACGGGTCACTGGCAACAATTTCACCGGCCTTCTCGATGGCCCCCTTCATGCCTTTGGCCGGCTCGGTCAACACCAGTTCGGCACCCAGTGCCTTGAGCACCTTGCGGCGTTCGATACTCATGGACGCCGGCATGGTCAGCATCAGTTTGTAGCCACGGGCGGCGGCCACGAAGGCCAGGCCAATGCCGGTATTGCCGGAGGTCGGTTCGACGATGGTCATGCCCGGCTTGAGTTTTGCGCTGCTCTCGGCATCCCAGATCATGTTCGCGCCGATCCGGCATTTGACCGAGTAACCCGGGTTGCGCCCTTCGATCTTGGCCAGGATGGTCACACCACGCGGCGCAATGCGATTGATCTGCACCAGCGGCGTGTTGCCGATGGAGTGGGCGTTGTCAACGAAAATGCGGCTCATGGCTGGGTCCTTAACGACAGCATTGAAATAGGGCATCAAGGTAAGCCTCTTGCCCGCAGGCGTCCAGTCGGGTCGAACGTCCGCTTATCAGTGCAGCCAATGGCTTTGGATCGCCGCAGGTTTGCCACCATGAAACGTCGATACAACTGGCCCCTGTGGTCCCTCTTCGGCTTCGTTGTACTGCTGATATCGCTACACATCGCCTTGCCCTATCTGGTGCGCGACTACCTCATTGAGAACGAGTGACTGTGTAGCGGCCTGTTTCCTCGGCCGCCCGTGGCGCATTCGCTTGCAACTGCAGGAAATCCCACCCAAGACAGGCCAGTGCCAGGGACCGCGGCACCGCTTCCTTGCCACGGCTGTAACGACTGATGCTGCGGGTACTGACCCCCAGCGCCTCGGCGGCCTGTGTGAGTGACAACCCGGTGCGAGCGCGCCAGTCGATGAAGATCCGGGTATTTTCGTCGGAGGCATTTTGTGCGATCGCATCCAGGTACAACGTGTCTGCACCAATCTGGATGTCCTGCTCAGACCACTCGACGCACCAGCCATCATCACCCAGAGCCGCGCCATCGAAAGCGCGTCCCTGCAATGGTTGCAAGCCTGGAAAGGCCAGCAAATCCCGGCTCAGGTCGAGAGTCAGTTGCTGGCCGTCAATAAAGGTCAACGCCAGGCGATACTCCGGTAGTGCCTGTACGGCCAGCAGTCGTGGTCGTTTCATGGGTAACATCGTTTCCAGTCCTCGAGCAGTTGCGCCTGATGGGCCCTGACCCAATCCAGTGCTTCCCTGATGATCAGGGGCGGAGCCCTGCCTACCATCACCTCGACGGTTTCCAGGCTGAGCATGACGTCCAGGCCGCCACCGGTCAGGTGGACATGAGGCGGCGGATGATCCTTCTCGCGCAATTGAATGCGGTATGTGTCGCGAAATCGGTATTTAGTAGACATACCCGGCAAGCTATCGCCAAAATGGCGATAGCTCAATACTGGCCAGCAGCCGAGACTGAGTCAAGATGTGACGCCCCATTCAGAGACTGAATAAGCCGTCTGCGTTCACAGTCGACCGGGCACCGCGTTATAGTCGGGGCTGACCATTTTATAGCGCCCCGCCCTGCCTCGTTCAGGTCGGCGTTACCGTTCGAGGATTAGCAGATGAAGTTCGAAGGCACCCAGGCCTACGTCGCCACCGATGACCTGAAGCTGGCGGTCAACGCCGCCATCACCCTGGAGCGGCCGTTGCTGGTCAAGGGCGAACCGGGCACCGGCAAGACCATGCTCGCCGAGCAACTGGCCGAATCCTTTGGCGCCAAGCTGATCACCTGGCACATCAAGTCCACCACCAAGGCTCACCAGGGCCTCTATGAATACGACGCGGTCAGCCGCCTGCGCGATTCGCAGCTCGGCACGGAAAAGGTCCACGACGTTCGCAACTACCTGAAAAAGGGCAAGCTCTGGGAAGCCTTCGAATCCGAAGAACGGGTCATCCTGCTGATCGACGAAATCGACAAGGCCGACATCGAATTCCCCAACGACCTGCTGCAAGAACTCGACAAGATGGAGTTCTACGTTTACGAGATCGACGAGACCATCAAGGCCAAGAAGCGCCCGATCATCATCATTACCTCCAACAACGAGAAAGAGCTGCCGGACGCCTTCCTGCGTCGCTGCTTCTTCCACTACATCGCCTTCCCCGACCGCGTGACAATGCAGCGGATCGTCGACGTGCACTACCCGGACATCAAGAAAGACCTGGTCAGCGAAGCGTTGGACGTGTTCTTCGACGTGCGCAAGGTGCCGGGCCTGAAGAAGAAGCCTTCGACCTCCGAGCTGGTGGACTGGCTGAAGCTGCTGATGGCCGACAACATCGGCGAAGCGGTGCTGCGTGAACGTGATCCGACCAAAGCCATCCCGCCGCTGGCCGGTGCGCTGGTCAAGAACGAACAGGACGTGCAACTGCTGGAGCGTCTGGCGTTCATGAGCCGTCGCGGCACCCGCTAAGAGGCTGATGCCATGCTGCTCAACCTGTTCAATGAAATGCGCGCAGCCAAGGTGCCGGTCTCGGTGCGTGAGCTGCTGGACCTGATCAACGCGCTGAAACAACGCGTGACCTTCGCCGACATGGACGAGTTCTATTACCTGTCCCGGGCGATCCTGGTGAAGGATGAAAAGCATTTCGACAAGTTCGACCGGGCGTTCGGTGCCTACTTCAATGGCCTGGAAAAGCTCGACGATCATCTTCAGGCATTGATCCCCGAAGACTGGCTGCGCAAGGAGTTCGAACGCTCGCTGACTGATGAAGAGCGGGCGGCGATCCAGTCCCTCGGCGGCCTGGACAAGCTGATCGAAGAATTCAAGAAACGCCTCGAAGAACAGAAGGAACGCCACGCCGGTGGCAACAAGTGGATCGGCACCGGTGGCACCAGCCCGTTCGGTTCCGGCGGTTTCAACCCGGAAGGCATTCGGGTCGGCGATGCCGGCAAGCGCCAGGGCAAGGCAGCCAAGGTCTGGGACCAGCGCGAGTACAAGAACCTCGACGATTCCGTCGAGCTGGGCACGCGCAACATCAAGGTCGCCTTGCGTCGCTTGCGCAAGTTTGCCCGTCAGGGCGCGGCGGAAGAACTGGACATCGATGGCACCATCGACCACACCGCCAAGGATGCCGGGTTACTGAACATCCAGATGCGGCCGGAGCGGCGCAACACCGTCAAGCTGTTGCTGCTGTTTGACATCGGCGGCTCAATGGACGCCCACGTGAAGATTTGCGAGGAGCTGTTCTCGGCCTGCAAGACCGAGTTCAAGCACCTGGAGTACTTCTACTTCCACAACTTCATTTATGAGTCGGTGTGGAAGAACAACATGCGCCGCACCTCCGAGCGCACCTCGACCATGGACCTGCTGCACAAGTACGGCGCCGACTACAAAGTGATCTTCATCGGCGACGCCGCCATGGCGCCCTACGAAATCACCCAGGCGGGCGGCAGCGTCGAGCACTGGAACGAAGAAGCCGGTTACGTGTGGATGCAGCGGTTCAAGGAGAAGTACAAGAAGCTCATCTGGATCAACCCGTACCCGAAGGACACCTGGGGCTATACCTCCTCGACCAACATCGTGAGGGATTTGATTGAGGACCAGATGTATCCGTTGACCTTGCGGGGGTTGGAAGAAGGGATGCGGTTTCTGTCCAAGTAAGCTCATTGTCCTGTAGGAGCTGGCTTGTCGGGTCGCCGCATCGCAGCGAAGGCGTCCGATCTGTCGCTACAAGGATCAAGATTGCCTTCGCCGGCAAGCCGGCTCCTACAGGGGGTCACCTGAACCGGTGCAAATATTCGACATGCTCGCGGTGCGCCACGTCCTGCACCACCGGCCGCAACCGCACCCGCGCCCCCGGCAAACACTGCGCCAGTCGCGCCAGCGCCAACGGTGTCAACGCTCCCAGACGCGGATAACCGCCAATGGTCTGCCGATCATTGAGCAACACAATCGGTTGCCCATCCGGCGGCACCTGCACCGCCCCCAGTGGAATACCCTCGGAAATCATCGGTTTGCCCTGGTACTGCAGCGCCTTACCCAGCAGGCGAATCCCCATCCGGTCGGCACGACTGTCGAGGCTCCACACGCTGTTGAACGCGTCGAACAGGCTCTGCCCGCTGAACTCACCGATCTGTGCACCGAGGACCAAGTCCAACGGAGCATCAAGGTTCAAGTCCGGCCGCTGGTCTGCGGTCATTTCGCACAGCAACATCACCGAGTTGCCCGAATAGCTCAATGACGCGCCCTTACCCAGCGCATGGCCCATTCCGTCCAGGCCGCCGAGCTCCTCACGGACCACCGTCGCGCTGCTGCCCAGCACTTTCGGTGCATCAAACCCACCCGGCGCCGCCAGATAGGCCCGGGCGCCGAGCAACGGCCGGGTGAATTGCAAACGCTGACCTTTGTGCAGCCTGAAACTGCGCCACGGTGCCAGCGCCTCGCCGTCCACCCGCGCGCCCAGATCCGCTCCGGCCAAGGCCAGCACGCATTCCTCCTCGGCCACCACGGTGAATCCGCCGAGGGTGATTTCAATCACCGGCGCATCCAGCCCGTTGCCCAGCAGCCAGTTGGCCCAGGACATCGAACGCCAATCAGCCGCTCCGCCCTGGGTCACACCCAGATGCCGCACGCCGAATCGACCGGCATCCTGCAACAGGCACAGCGGCGTACTCGCTTCAATCGTCAGACGGCTCATGCCTGGGCCTCCAGTGGCGTATCGTCACCGCCCAGGTTAATGAACTCGGCATGGCTGACCGCTTCGAACCGTACGGTGTCACCGGGTTGCATCAGGCTGTAGCCGTCACGGTTGCGATCGAACAATTTGGCCGGCGTGCGGCCAATCAGGTTCCAGCCGCCCGGCGACACCACCGGGTAAGCCGCCGTCTGCCGTTCGGCGATGCCGACACTGCCGGCCGCGACTTTCTTGCGTGGCGTGTTCAGACGCGGCGCGGCGAGTGCCTCTTCCACCAGCCCCATGAAGGCGAAGCCCGGCGCAAAACCCAGGGCGAACACCTGATATTCACGCTCGCAGTGACGACGGATCACCTCCTCCACCGCCAACCCGCTGCGCTGCGACAACAGGTTCAACTCCGGTCCGACGCTCAAGTCGTACCACACCGGCAACACATGACATTTACCGCGGGCATGGGTGTTGGGCGACAGATCGATCAACGCTTCGGCAATCAACTCCCGGGCCTGGGCGGGACTCAGCTCGGTCAAGTCGTAATGCACCATCAAGGTGGTGTAGGACGGCACCAGATCAATCAGATGCCCGGCGAACGCCGCCCGCAGACTTTCACTGGCCGCCAGCATCCACGGCATGTTGGTTTCGGCAATTTCATCGAACAGGCGCACCATCAGGCAATCCAGCGCCACCACTTCAACCCGCAGCTTCATGACGCACTCTGCCGGTTCAAGGCTTCACGGATACGTTGTACGGCAGCGACCGAACTGGCGTTGTCGCCGTGCACGCAAAGGGTGTTGGCCTGCAAATGCAGGGCGCTGCCATCGCTGGCGGTGAGGTGATCGCCACGGGCAATGGTCAGCGCCTGCTCGCTGATTTTTTCCGGGTCGTGATGCACCGCTCCCGGCAGTTGTCGCGACACCAGCCTGCCGGCGCGGTCGTAAGCACGATCGGCAAAAGCCTCGAACCACAGCGTCACGCCGTATTCATCGCCCAGTTGTTGGGCGGCGCTGTTGTCGCGAGTCGCCATCAACATCAATGGCAGGTTGCGGTCATAGGACGCCACGGCTTGCAGCACGGCGCGTAATTGCGCCGGGTTGGCCATCATGTCGTTGTACATCGCGCCATGGGGTTTGACGTAACTGACCCGCCCGCCCTGAGCCCGGCAGATGCCGTCGAGGGCGCCGATCTGGTAATGCAGAATGTCTTGAAGTTCCTGGGTGGCATAGGCCATGGAGCGGCGGCCGAACCCCACCAGATCCTGATAGGCCGGATGCGCGCCAACTTGCACACCGTGGCTGAGGGCCAGGCTGACGGTCTTGCGCATGATGCTCGGGTCGCCAGCGTGAAAACCGCAAGCGATGTTGGCGCAATCGATAAAGGGCATGATTTCTGCGTCCAGACCCATGGTCCAGCTGCCGAAACTCTCGCCGATGTCGCAGTTCAATAGCAGGCGGCTCACGCTGAACACTCCTGTAGGCATTAATCTTTTTAGCTGTGGGACATATCTGTAAGACAAGCCCGCAGGTTATCAGTTACCGGGCGTCGAGTTGCTTGCCACGGGTTTCCGGCAGGCTCAGGGCCGCGAGGATCACCACGCCGTAGGACACTGCCGCAAAGGCACCGATGCCCACACTCAGCGGCACGGTCTGGCTGAGCAGGCCGATCAGCAGCGGGAACAACGCCGCCAGCGCCCGGCCGATGTTGTAGCAAAAACCCTGGCCCGAACCGCGAATGCGTGTAGGGAACAACTCGGTCAGGAATGCACCCATACCACTGAAAATCCCCGAGGCGAAGAAACCCAGCGGGAAGCCCAGCCACAGCATCACGCCGTTGCTGACCGGCAGTTGGGTGTACAGCAACACAATGGTGAACGAACCCACGGCGAACAGGATGAAGTTCTTTTTACGTCCCAGGATGTCGGTCAAATAGGCGCTGATGACATAACCCACGTAGGAACCAACGATCACCATCGCCAGATAACCGCTGGTATTGAGTACGCTCAAACCGCGTTCGTTCTTCAGGAAAGTCGGCAACCAGGAAGTGATGGCGTAGTAGCCGCCCAACGCGCCGGTGGTCAGCAACGAAGCGCGAATCGTGGTGAAGAGCATGCCGGGGGCGAAGATCTCGTAGAACTTCGACGGGTTGCCCGGCTCCTGTTTCGCTTTGGCTTCACGATAGATTTCCGGGTCCTTGACCAGACGGCGGACGAAAATCACGAAGATCGCCGGCACGATGCCGAGGATGAACAGCGCACGCCAGGCATCCTCCGGTGGCAATACCGAGAACAGCAGCGCATACAGAATCGCGGTCAGCCCCCAACCCAGCGCCCAGCCGGACTGCACCATGCCAACGGCCTTGCCACGGTCCTGGGCACGAATCACCTCGCCGATCAGCACCGCGCCGGCCGTCCACTCACCGCCGAAACCGAATCCCATCAGGGTCCGTGCAATTAGCAGTTGCTCGTAGCTCTGGGCAAAGCCGCAGAGGAAGGTGAAGAAGGCAAACCACAGCACCGTCAGTTGCAAGGTGCGCACACGACCAATGCGGTCGGAGAGAATCCCCGCCACCCAGCCACCGATGGCCGAAGCGATCAGCGTGCTGGTGTGAATCAGCCCGGCCTTGCCGGTGGTGATGCCCCACATGGCAATCAGGGTCGGCACCACGAAGCTGAGCATCTGGGTGTCCATGCCGTCCAGGCCATAGCCGATCTTGCAGCTCCAGAAGGTGCGGCGTTCCTGCTGATTGATGTTGCGATACCAGTCGAAAGGTCCCGGACGGGCCGAGGCTTTCGGGGTGGCGGTGGTGTCGGGCGCACTCATGGCAAATCTCCGCGCTGATTTTATTGGTATTGTTCTGAGCCCCGACGACGCCTATCGTGGGAACCGGATGCGTCGATTTTTGGACGCGCGCCCCTGCTGCGTCCAACTAATAAAAACCCGCCTTAGCCATAAGAAATCTTTATCCCATGAACCTGAAGTTTCTCGAGACTTTCGTCTGGGTCGCCCGACTCAAGAGTTTTCGCCTGACCGCCGACAAGCTCTTCACCACTCAGGCCTCGATTTCCAGCCGAATTGCGGTGCTTGAAGGCGAGCTCGGGGTAAAGCTGTTTCTGCGGGATTCGCGCGGCGTGAGCCTGACGCCCGAAGGCCTCAAAGTGCTCGATTACGCCGAGCAGATGATGGACACCATGCAGGCACTCAAGCAGTCGATCGAGACCCGTTCGAGCAAGGCCGGACGGGTGCGCATTGGCGTGATGGACACGGTGATCCACACCTGGCTAAGCCCGTTGGTGGCGCAGATGACCGATCACTACCCACTGGTGGAAATCGAGCTGGTGGCCGATACCTCGCTCAACCTCTGCGATCAGCTGCAAAAAGGCTTTCTCGACGTGATCCTGCAAACCGACCTGCTGCGCCAGGAAAGCGTGCGCAGCCTGGAACTGGCCAGCCACCCCATGGGCTGGATTGTGGCCAGCAATTCCCTGTACAACCGTGAGTATTCTGGCGTCGCCGATCTGGCGAAAGAGCGGATCATTACCTACTCGAAAAACTCCCATCCGCATCAGGAAGTGCTCGCCCTGATGCAGGCCAATGGCGTGATGACGCCACGGTTGAACTGCGTGAACTCGGTGTCGGCGATTACCCGGCTGCTGCGCGACGGTTTTGGCATCGGCGCGTTGCCGCCGGTGCTGGTGGCCGAGGAACTGGCGCGTGGCGAATTGACCTTGCTGGACATCGATCAGCGACCACCCGACTTGCAGGTGGTGGTGTCGTGGCGGGTGGGCGTTGAGTGGGTCGAGGAGATTGTGGCCTTGTGTCAGCAGGTGTTGGAGGAGTATGCGCGGAAGGTGGGAGAGCGCTACATGGTCTTGAGCAAACCCCTGGCCGGCCTCTGAAAAGGAGTTTTCCACACCACAAGTAGGAATTACTATCATTTGCATTATTATTTGAAAAATGTATTCTCTGCGCGCATTCAGTTAAACCACTGTCCAGAAGGAGTCGGACTTGATGCGCGCTTACACGCAAAAACAGCAGCAATTGCTCTCAAACTGGAGCGAAGCCCTCGGCACTCCTGCCTTCCAGTCCCACCGCATCACCCTCGACCATTTGAGCAATGCCCTGGAGCCTGCCGCCCAGCGCTGCTTCCAACGCCTGATCCAGGCGCTGTTTCGCGAAGGCCTGATCAACCCCGACGCCTGCGAGTACGACGACAACGGCCGTTGCTGGCTGCCGCTTGGCGACGGTATGCAGCTTTGCTTCGACCACCTGACGGGCGGAAGAATGAACAGCTGGAACCTGCGTGGCAGCATCGTCCTGCACACCCCCGACAGCCTGCCGCACAAAATCCAGTTGCCCAGCGAACTGCTCGCGCACCTCAGCACTCAGCTCAACCCGCCCGCCTCCCCGCAGGTACTGGAACGTCTGGCCCGCGAGCTGGACGATAGCTACAGCAACGACACCCTGTGCCTGGCGTTCCACCATGGATGGACCGAGCGCCTGAGAGAGCAGATCGACACCGAGCACAACGACAATCTTTTCGCCTGGCTCAAAGCCAGCCCCGACCACCAGAACCCGACGTCATTGCTCGAACAGTGGGGCACGCTCGGCCATCCCTGGCATCCGAACTACAAGACCAAACTGGGCTTGAGCGCTGCGCAGGTCATCGCTTTCTCGCCGGAATTCGAAGCGAGTTTTCCGATTGTGCTGTGCGCCCTGCACCGACAGTACGCCCACGTCGAGTCACTGGCCGGCACCGCCGATTACTGGGACTGGTGGCAGGGCCACTTCCCGCAGGCCGCCGAACAATTGCAGCGCCATTTGCAGCAACGGGGCCTGGAGGCAACGGACTACCTCCCGCTGCCGTCGCACCCATGGCAAGCCGATGAAGAACTGCCCAATTCGTTCGCCAGCGAGATCGCCGACAACCTGCTGATCGTCACCGACATCGTTGCCTTCACCGGCCACCCGACCATGTCCTTCCGCACGGTCCTACCAGAGGCCAGCCGTGTTGCGCCGATGGTCAAACTGCCGGTGGCCTTGCGCCTGACCAGCGTGCAGCGCACCGTGTCGCCGCGTTCGGCCCGGATGGGACCGCGCATCAGCCAACTGCTACTGCAGATTCTCGATCACGAACCGCAGATTCAGCGCCTGCTGAACATCGTGCCGGAGCGCATCGGCGTGCACTACGCGCCACAACCGGCCAATGACGAACTGTCCCGGCATGCCGCCGTGCTGTACCGCGACAACCCGCTGACCCTGCTGCAAGAAAGCGAACTGGCCGTGCCGGTCGGCAGCTTGTTCGCCGTCAACGAATTCGAACAACCGTTGCTGCGTGACTGGGTGCAACTGGCTCAGGGCCGTGACGACAGCGAGGCCATGCTGGCGTTCTTCGATGACTACCTGTCGATTGCCGTCCCGAGCCTGCTGGGCATCTACCTGATGTATGGCGTGGCGTTCGAAGCACACCAGCAAAACAGCTTCATGGTGATGGGCGCTGACGGGCAGTTGAATCGGCTGCTGCTGCGTGACTTCGGCGACATCCGCATTGATCGCAAAACCCTGCACGCCAAGGGTCTGGATATCCAGCTGCACGATCCGGAAATGACCCTGTACGACGACGCCGGTTTTGTCCGCGACAAGCTCCTGCACACCACGTTCATGTGCCACCTCGGTGAGTTGACGTTGCTCTGCGCCCGCCACTGGAATGTGCCGGAAAATAGCCTTTGGGAGCGTTTGGCTACGCACGTTGAACAATGCTTCGAGAGCGTGCGCGAGCATGTCGAACCGGCACGCTGGGAAAGCGAGCGTCAGGCCCTGCTGGAACAGGATTGGCCGGCCAAATCGTTCATGCGCATGCGCTTGCACGACAGCCACGCCGACATCGTCGGACGCCTGAGCAATCCGCTGCGAACCAACGCCGATGCTCGCTGATGGCCGTGCGTTGCGACTGCTGATAGTCATCCAGTTTGTCTCCATGGGTGCCATGGAAATGAGCGGCCCGTTCTGGCCCTTGCAGATCCAGCGTCTGCTTGGGCCAGAGGGCGCCGGCTACACCGCGCTGCTATCGGCGCTGGTCTATGCCGGCCCGATGCTGGCGGCCATGCTGCTGACGCCCGCGTGGGGGCGGTTGGGTGATCGCACCGGGCACAAGCCGATGATCGTTCGGGCGTTGCTGGCACTTGCGCTGTGCCAGGGGCTGGCGGCGATTACTCTCGACCCGTGGCTGCTGGTGGGCATTCGCGTGATGCAAGGCGCATTGGCCGGATTTCTCGCCGCCGCGCAAGCCTATGCACTGGCCTGCTGCGACAGTTCCCGGCGCGGTCACACCCTGGCCCGTCTGCAATCGGCGACCGCCGTCGGCTCGTTGATCGGCCCGGTACTGGGCGGTTGGCTGATGGACATCTCGGGGTTTGCCCTGCTCTGTTATGGCGCGTCGGCGATTTGCCTGCTGTGTGCACTGGGGAGCTTTTTCCTGCCGGCCGACAAGGCGCGAGCCTCGACGAAGAAACCGGTTGCACCGGTGGCCCTGCCTAAAGGCTGGCTCGGTGGAATCCTGTTGGTGATCGTGTTGATTCAAGCCGCGAAGATGATGCCGCAACCCTTCTACGCGCTGTACGTCGCCGACATTCTGCGCGCGCCGGGGTGGCTGATCGGCGCTACTTACGCGGCGAGCGCCGCGACCCTGGCCATTTCCGCACCGCTGTGGGGGCGTCTGTTCGACCGCTGGCAGCCGGTTTACACCTTGCGCGTCATCGAAGGCGTTGCCTGGCTCTGCGCCCTGACGCTCGCGGCCACGGCACTGGCCAGCGAATGGCTGGGTTTTCTCGTCAGCCGGTTGGTCTGGGGCATCTGGCAAGGCGCACTGCTCCCCGTCGCCTATGCACTGATCGCCAATACCGTGTCTTCAACGCAGCAGGGTTTTGCCCTCGGCCTGGGTAACAGCGCGGCCAAGGCTGGCGCTCTGCTCGGTGCCGTCCTCGGCGGGATCGGCATGGGGCAGGTCGGGCTGGCCCACAGTTTCTGGCTGGTGGCGTTGACCTACGCACTGGCTGCCATCGGGATCCGCTGGGTGCGCTCATTCACCACCACACCTGCCCCCGCAATCTTGTCTACCCACACTTATCACGACTAAAAAAAAGACCAACTCATGACCCGAACCAAACTTTCTTTGATGATTCCGCTACTCGGCTCCTTCAGCGCCCAGACCTGGGCCGAGGACACCGACCAGCAACCCGGTACATTGAACATGCAGGCCACCGTCGTTTCCGCGACGCGCAGCGAAGCGACCATTGCCTCGATTCCAGGCTCGGTACAGGTAATCGACGAACAGCAGATCCGCCAACAGAGTGGCGCCGGGCGTCGGGTCTCCGACATCCTGGGACAACTGGTTCCCGGCCTGGCGCCGTCCAGCGGCGGGATGAGCAACTTCGGCCAGACCCTGCGCGGGCGCAACATGCTGGTGTTGATCGACGGCGTGTCGCAGAACGCCACGCGTGACAACTTCCGCCAGCTCAACAGCATCGCACCGGCCAGTATCGAACGCATCGAGGTGGTTTCCGGCGCCAGCAGCATTTACGGTGCCGGTGCTTCGGGCGGCATCATCAACATCATCACCAAGCGCAACCAGGGGCAGGACCTCGCCTACAGCAGCAAACTGGGCCTGACCACCGGCAACAACCTCAACAGCAAGGGGTTCGCCTATGAGGCCTTTCAGAGTGCGACCGGGCGCAAGGATGCCCTGGACTGGTACGTGTCCGCCGACCTGACCCAGCGCAACGATCAGTACGACGGCAACGGCAATCGCATCCCTCAGGACACATCCCAGGGCAGCAACATGGACACCGACACCTATGACCTGCAAGGTCGTTTCGGTTACGAACTGGATGCCGATAAAAAACTCAGCCTGTCGCTGCAGGACTACAAGGACCAGCAGGACACTGGCTACACAAAAGACCCGAAAAACCTGCAAGAGGCCGTGGCGGTCAAAGGGCTGAAACTCGACGACCAGCCCTACACCCATAACCAGGCGGCCAACCTCAACTACACCGACAACGACTTCTACGGCCAGGGCCTGCAACTGGAAAGCTACTGGCGCCGGGCCGACGCGCTGTTCTTCCCGGACCTGTCGCGGGGCAAGGCCGGGATCGCCGACAACAACAGCGTGCAGGATGTCTACGGCCTGCGTGCGGCCATCGACACGCCGTTGCCGGCCATCGGCAGCGCCACAGGCAACCTGGTCTGGGGTGCCGACTATGATCACGAACGCTCCCGCCAGCGCGGTGACCAATACACCGTCAAAGGGCTGACCTACACCAAGACTGGCACCACTTACGAGATGGGCCCGGATATCGAAACCACCACCAAGGCGCTGTTCGGGCAGATGTCCTGGGACATCGGTGACTGGACCTTGCGTGGCGGTGTGCGCCGCGAATGGATCGAAAGCGAAGTCTCCGACAGCATCGCTTACGGCGAGATCGTCCAGACCGGTGTACGTGCCATCCTGCCCGGCGATACCCTCAAATACGACGCGACGCTCTATAACCTGGGCGCGGTCTATCACCTGAGTGAACATCAGGACGTCTTCGCCAATTACAGCCAGGGGTTTTCGCTGCCGGACATCCAGCGCTTCTTGCGTGACGTGAACAGCACCTTCGACATCCAGAGCCTCAACGCCCAGGCCATCAAGGTCGACAGCTACGAGCTGGGCTGGCGCGGTGACTGGGACCGGTGGCAGGCCGACGTCACCGTCTATGAAAACACCTCGGACGTGACTCAGTTCTACGATGCCAATGACCGTGTCTTGCGTCTGATCAACCAGAAGGAGCGGGTTCGCGGTATCGAAAACAGCCTGACCTACCTCGCGACCGATCACTGGTCGGTAGGTGGCACCTATGCCTGGGCCAAAGGCGAGACCGAGCAGAACGGGAAATGGATCGATCTGCCGGCGACACGCATTTCACCGGCCAAAACCACGCTGTTCGTCGGCTACGCCGAAGACGACTACACCCTGCGCCTGCAAGGCATGCACCTGTCCAGTTACGACGCTGCCGCCAAGGACAACAACGGGCGCGACATCGATGGCTATACGCTGGTGGACCTGCTCGGCTCCGTGTACTTGCCGGTCGGTCGCCTGGAAGGTGGGGTGTACAACCTGACCAACCGCACGTACGTCAACCTGTTCGCCCAGGCCAACGCCAGAGCGCCATTCCCCAACGCCGAAGGCCGTACCTTGAGCATGACCTATTCGATTGATTGGTAATCCAGCAAGGAGCCGGCTTGCCGGCTCCTTGACGTTCGACGGTGTTACAAACCGCGCAAATCCCGCTCTTCGATCGGCCGGCTCTGGCGCAGACGCTTGCCGCCCAGCACCACCCAGTCGATCAGACGGAACAGGCACTCGATCCCGAACGACAGCAGCAACGCGCCGCTCATGCCCCAGACCATCGCCTCGGGCGTCAACAGGATCTGGTAGCTGTAGCCATTCCAGGTTTCCTTGCGAATGTCTGGATCGGCAGCCAGCACCACTTGCAGGAAGCGGATGTACCACGGGCCCTGCATCGCCTGGAATTGCTTGTCCAGCGCCAGTTGGCGGGTCAACAGGTTACTCAGGCTGTCGGCATCGCTGCGGAAGATCGGGTCTTCGCTGACGCGGTAATGGGCCACCAGTGCCTGCATATCGCCCTTGAAGAACTGATTCGCGGTGTTCTGGAACCCGCTCAACCCGGTCTGCGCCTCGATCAGATGCGCCTCGACCCGCTTGGCGTAATCACTAATGAAGCCCGGAACCTGGACACCGATCAACAGGCCCGCCGCAAACAACACCAGCCGTAGATAACTGAGCAACATGGGGGGATTGAATCCTTATTCGGTCTGGCCCTGGCTGACGCATTCGCCGCGCCGCCACAAGCTCCATTGACCCGGTTCGTAGCGGGTCCAGGTTTCGTTTTCGGTCAGGGGTTCGGTGGCGATGACGGTAACCACATCGTTCGGCGTGGTTTCGGCCTGAAAGTCGACGATCACGTCGACATCTTTCAAGCGCGCCGGGCCAAACGGTGCGCGACGGGTGATTTGCGCCAGTTTGGTCGAGCAATAGCAGAACAACCAATCGCCATCGCTGAGCAGGCAGTTGAATACGCCTTTGCTGCGGTATTCGGCGCAAGCGGCCACCAGATCCGGCAGCAACGCTTCGACCTCGACCGGCTCGGGGAACGCCGCACGCACACGGTTGAGCAAATCGCAGAACGCCGCTTCGCTATCGGTATCACCCACGGGGCGGTAGAAACTGGCCACTGGCTGAAAATCCGTCAACTGGCCGTTATGGGCGAAACACCAGTTGCGCCCCCACAGCTCACGGACGAACGGATGCGTGTTGGACAGACAGACCTTGCCGACGTTGGCCTGGCGGATGTGCCCGATCACCACTTCGCTCTTGATCGGATAGCGCTGCACCAGGTTCGCGACTTCCGACTCGCAGCTTGCTGCCGGATCCTGGAACAGTCGCAGCCCACGGCCTTCATAGAAGGCAATGCCCCAGCCATCGCGGTGCGGGCCGGTGCGTCCGCCGCGCTGCATCAGCCCGGTGAAGCTGAACACGATATCGGTCGGGACATTGGCGCTCATGCCCAATAACTCACACATGCTCGGACTCTCGCTCAATCGCAGGGGCAAGGTTACAGACGGGGTTCGACTCGCATCCGCTGAGGATTGCTCGGCACCGGTGGACGACCGTAACGATCATCGCCGGCACCGCCGAACGGTTGATCATCTTCGGGTTCTTCGGCGCGCACGGCGGCTTTGGCCGCGGCAGCCTGTTCCTTGCGGGCGTTGGAGGCGCGCTCGATAGGGAAACGGATCGCCACCAGCACCAGATAGAGGCCGAACGCGATCATGCCGTACATGAACAGATCGGAAATCGCCCGCCAGGCGTTGTTGCCGACCTTGAACAGCAGGTCGAGGGCGGTAATGGCGACGGCCGGTGCGACTTTATCCTTGACCGGGTCGATGATGGTCGGGCTGAACAGCAGCACGGCCATGGCCAGCCGTAGCGGCTCACGCAGCCAGCGCCACATCCAGCGGGTCAAGCGCATCCACACCAACAGGCAGCCCAAAGCGGCGAAGGCGTAGAGGCCCCAAGCGATCAGATAGTCGTTCTCGGTCATGGTGTCCATGGCAAGGCAGGCAAAGAGGCGCTTATGATAACGGCTTTTCGCCTGTCAGGCTGCATCAATGCCTGACTGTTGGGCGCGGCCCGCTCCCACAGGTTGCCAAGCCCCTATTCCGTACACTGTTCGAGAGCCCTTCATGCCCCTATCCGCCAACATTCACGACGCTCCGATTGCCCACATGGCTGATGGCTCCGACCCGTATGCCTGGCTGCAAGAGCGCGACACCGAAGCAGTGCTCGACTACCTCAAGGCCGAAAACAGCTATCAGGAAGCGCAAACCGCCGACCAGGCCGGGCTGCGTGAAACCCTGTTCGAAGAGATCAAGGGGCGGATTCTCGAGACCGATCTGTCCCTGCCCTCGCCGTGGGGACCGTATCTGTATTACACCCGCACCACGGCGGGCGATGAGTACGCCCGGCACTACCGCTGCCCGCGTCCGGCCGATGACAGCCTGACCCTCGACGAAAGCCGCGAACAACTACTGCTGGACCCGAACGAACTGGCCAATGGCGGCTTCTTTTCGCTCGGGGCGTTCAGCATCAGCCCGGATCACCAGCGCCTGGCCTACAGCATCGACTCCAGTGGCGAGGAGATTTACACGCTGTTCGTGAAGGAATTGTCCGACGGCCGTGTCAGTGAACTGGAATTCCAGGACTGCGACGGCAGCATGACCTGGGCCAACGACAGCCTGACGCTGTTCTTTGGCGAACTGGATGACACCCATCGTCCGCACAAGCTGTATCGCTATCGACTGGACGGCACGGCGGCCGAAGAAGTGTTCCATGAGCCGGACGGGCGCTTCTTCATGCATTGCTACCGTTCAAGCTCCGAGCAGCAATTGCTGCTGTCCGTGGGCAGCAAGACCACCAGCGAAGCCTGGGTCCTCGACGCCAACCAGCCGCAGCAAGCCTTTACCTGCATCGCGCCACGGGTCGAGGAGCATGAGTACGACGTCGACCACGGCGTACTCGACGGTCAATGGACCTGGTTCATTCGCAGCAACCGTGACGGCATCAATTTCGCTTTGTACACCGCTGTAGATACCGGTGCCGCGCCCACCGAAGCCGACTGGCAGAACCTGATCCCCCACAGTGACACGGTGATGATCGACGGCATCAGCCTGAACACCGGGGCCATGACCCTCAGCCTGCGGGTCGGCGGCTTGCCGGTCATTGAGGTTCACCCGCAAGGCCTGGCGCCCTATCGCGTGCAACTGCCGGATGCGGCCTACAGCCTGCACGTGCAAAACAGCCTGGAGTTCGAAAGCGAGCGGATTCGCCTGCGCTACGAAGCGTTGAACCGTCCGGCGCAAATCCGCCAACTGGACCTGGCCTCTGGCGAGCAGAAAGTGCTCAAGCAAACTCCGGTGCTCGGCCCGTTCGATGCCGATGCCTACGTCAGCCAGCGCCTGTGGGCCACTGCACCGGACGGTACGCAAGTGCCCATCAGCCTGGTGATCAAGCGCGCAGACCTCGGCAAACCCGTGCCGCTGTACCTCTACGGCTATGGCGCCTATGGCGAAAGCCTCGACCCGTGGTTTTCCCACGCGCGCCTGAGCCTGCTGGATCGCGGCATGGCGTTTGCCATTGCCCACGTGCGTGGCGGTGGCGAACTGGGGGAAGCCTGGTATCGCGCCGGCAAGCAGGAGCACAAGCACAACACCTTCAGCGACTTTATCGCCTGCGCCGAACACCTGATCGCCCAGGGCTTCACCACTGCACCGCAGTTGGCGATCAGCGGCGGCAGCGCCGGTGGCTTGCTGATCGGCGCGGTGCTCAATCAACGGCCGGAGCTGTTTGGCGCCGCCATCGCCGAAGTGCCGTTCGTCGACGTACTCAACACCATGCTCGACCCTGACCTGCCATTGACCGTCACGGAATACGACGAGTGGGGCAACCCTGAAGAGCCGGCCGTCCATGATCGGATCAAGGCCTACGCCCCGTACGAAAACGTCACCGCACAAGCTTATCCGGCGACTCTGGTGATCGCCGGTTACAACGACAGCCGTGTGCAGTATTGGGAAGCAGCCAAGTGGGTGGCGAAATTGCGCGCGACCAAGACCGACAGCAATCCCCTGCTGCTCAAGACTGAACTGGGTGCCGGGCATGGCGGGATGAGCGGTCGATATCAGGGATTGCGTGACGTAGCACTCGAATATGCATTTTTGTTCAAGGTTTTGGGCATTGCCTGAGGAACTTGGCTGGGTGTGCGGGTCATAGTTCCGAACACAGGAAGCCGACACAACACAGCTCCTACAGGGTGTGCGGTGAATTCATATCCGGAACCGAACCAGACAACAAAAAAGACCGCACGACATGTCAGAACCAACCTTTCTGAACAACGAAATTCGCGACTGGCTGATGGATTGCGGCCTGTTCAATCAACTGCTGCCGGCGGACTTCGTCGCGGCTTCGGGCTACTTCAGTATCAGCACCATTGCCCAGGGCGAGGAGATCTTCCAGGAGGGCGATGCCGGCAGCTTCATGTGCATCATCCACACCGGTCAGGTGGCAGTGCAGAAAACCACCGCCGGCGGGCAACGCGTCACCATCGCCACGTTGCGCAGCGGCCGCTCGTTCGGCGAAATGGCCGTGCTCGACGGCGAACGGCGCTCGGCCAGTTGCGTGGCCGCAAGCAACTGCCAGTTGCTCAACCTGGGCAAGGACTCGCTGGAAAAGATGCTCAACGACGCACCGAAAATCGCCGCCAAGATCATCCGCGCCCTCGCCGTTTCCCTGTCCAAACGCCTGCGCATGGCCGACGGCCAACTGCTTTCACAGCAGGTCTAGCCGCCCGGCGATTTGGCTTTCGGCGGATTGGGCTCCAGGCCCGGTATCGGCTGGTCCTTGGTCGGCGGGCTCGGCATTTCAATCGGCACCAACGGCGGACCGCTACTGCCGGGGCCGACTTTAGGCAAAGGCGCCGGGCTGATTTGCGGGTATGGCGTGGGCGTCGCGGTGCCGGGCGAACCGGGCATCGGCGCGGGGCTGACGGGAATCGATTGCAGCTGTTGAGCCTGCACTGCAGTTATCGAGAGCGCGGCCAGGGCAATGACCGTTAGAATGGTGCGCTTCATCAATGGCTCCGTTGACCTTGTCGTCATAAACAGGCTACTCCGAACTGCGTCTGTTTGCCCTCCCGTGTTCTGCCAATTTTCTTCAAGTGAGCCCCATGAAACGTTTCGTTCTGCTGGACACCACCCCCATTCCTGAAAACGGCGGTGCCCTGTGCCTGTTCGAATACGGCGAGGATTTTGTCATCAAGATCCAGGGGGGCGATGGCGGGCAATTGATGAATACGCGCATGCATGGCTCCGAAGATGCTCTGGCCGAAATCCCGTGTCGCAAAGTCGCCGGTCGACCGAATTCACGGGTGCTCATCGGCGGCCTGGGCATGGGCTTCACCCTCGCTTCGGCGCTCAAGCACTTGGGCAAGACTGCCGAAGTGGTGGTCGCCGAACTGGTTCCCGGTGTCGTTGAGTGGAATCGTGGACCGCTGGGCGAGAAGGCTGGCAATCCGCTGCTCGACCCGCGGACGGTGATTCGCATGGAAGACGTGGCCAAAGTCCTGCAAGCCGAACCCCAGGGTTTCGATGCGATCATGCTCGACGTCGACAACGGCCCCGAAGGCCTGACCCAGAAAGCCAACAGCTGGCTGTACTCCGCCGGTGGCCTCAGTGCCTGCGCCAAGGCCCTGAGGCCAAAAGGTGTGCTGGCCGTCTGGTCGGCCAGCGCTGACCGGCAATTTTCCGACAAACTGAAGAAAGCCGGTTTCAAGGCCGAGGAAGTGCAGGTCTTCGCCCATGGCAACAAGGGCACCCGCCACACCATCTGGATTGCCGAGAAGCTCAAGGGCTGAGCTAAACTTCGCTTAATACCGTCATTAGTCATTTTACAAAGGTGAACCCATGAGTTCGTCCACCCCGACCAACACTTCGAAGCTGGATCGCATCCTCGCCGACAACCAGCGCGACAAGGAAATGGGCTACCGCGACAAGGCCCTGAAGATGTATCCGCACGTCTGCGGCCGCTGCGCCCGTGAGTTCTCCGGCAAGCGCCTGAGCGAACTGACGGTGCACCACCGCGACCACAACCACGACAACAACCCGCAGGACGGCTCGAACTGGGAGTTGTTGTGCCTGTACTGCCACGATAACGAACACTCGCGTTATACCGACCAGCAGTATTTCGACGAAGGCTCCCTCAGCACGCCGAAAATCGCCAAGGCCACGCACAATCCGTTTGCGGCGTTGGCGGGGTTGATGAAAAAAGAAGATTAAAGATCTTCAGTGCCTGAACCGGCCTCATCGCGAGCAGGCTCACTCCTACAGTTGATTTTGTGAACGCCCCAGATCAACTGTAGGAGTGAGCCTGCTCGCGATAGCCATGGTTCAGGAACCACCAATCTCAAACCGAACACCCCTGCCCCAATCCCCGTATAATCGCGCTTTTTTCCCGAAAGGCACCCCGCTCGTGGCAGACAAACGGTACAGCTGCATTGGTTTGTATAACCCCAAATCACCGGAGAACGTCGGTTCGGTGATGCGCGCCGCTGGCTGTTATGGCGTGGCGTCGGTGTTCTACACCGGCAAGCGCTATGAGCGCGCCGCCGACTTCGTCACCGATACCAAGCGCGTGCACTACGATATCCCACTGATCGGCATCGACGACCTGAAGAAAATCCTGCCGCTCAACTGTGTGCCGGTCGCCGTGGAACTGGTCGAAGGCGCTCGCCCGTTGCCGGAATACACCCACCCGGATCGCGCGCTCTACATCTTCGGCCCGGAAGACGGATCGCTGGATAAAGAGATTCGCGACTGGTGCGAAGACGTGGTCTACATTCCGACCACCGGTTGCATGAACCTGGCCGCCACAGTCAACGTCGTGCTCTACGACCGCATGTCCAAGGGGCTCAATACCCGCTCCGGGCCAAAATTCCGCTAATCGCCGCACATCCGATTGAACGAGCTGCCCGCCCTGGCTGTCAGCTTGACTATCGATCACCCAAGCCTGGAGACAGACCATGAGCGAACTCAAACGCGTCGAGCGTATCGAATCCACCCCGTTCCAGAGCCCCTCCGAGCAAAACGTGCAGGGCTGGGAACGCATCGGCTCCCTGGCCGGCGGCGTGGTGATGGTGGGCAAGGGCCTGCGGCGTGGCGGGATCTTTGGCCTGATCCAGGTGGCCATCGGCGGCGTGGCCCTGGCGCGCGGCATTACCGGCCACAGTTCGGCGAAAAGCCTGCTGGAGAAAAGCCGTCAGGACATGAACAACGTGCGGGCGAAAATCCAGCGGGCGGGTGAAGAACTGAGCCAGTTGAAGGCCAATGCCGAGGCGGCGACCAAAACCGCGACCGTTACCGGCAATGATTCGCTGAAATCGCCGAAAGCCGGGGTTTGATCCGGGAGTTTCACTGAGGCAACCGGCCCCTTCGCTGGCAAGCCAGCTCCTACATTTGAACTGTACCATTCACAAAACCGATGTAGGAGCTGGCTTGCCAGCGAACGCGGAGTTACTGGATCAACTCGGTACTTAGTACTTTTGAAGAGCCACCAATCACGCTCTCGCTGAGCTGAACAAACGCCTGGGTATCGATATTCCCCAGCTGCATCGCCCCGCGCAACACGTCGTCCAGCGACCGCTTGTTGTGGGTTTTCAGGCGAATCTCGCGATCCAGTTCCTGCAGCAACACCACTGCCCTGGTCACCTGCGCCGGGCTGATCTGTTCACCGCGCAGCGTGGTGACTTTCTGGCTGCTCTTGACCAGTCTGCCGTGCACGCTCTCGTAGCGTTCATCGCTCATGCCGCCGGCCCGGCGCATCAGTTCGATGGCGTAATACTCGGCAAAGCCTTCGCTGATCCAGTCACTGCGCTGGGTGCCGTTGATCCGCCCGAACATCTGGGCCAACTCACGGACCAGCGCACTGGAGCCGCTCTCGCTGACCAACGGCAGGTGACTGTTCAGATAGATCGACTCGTGCGCCGACTGGCTGCCACGCCACATCGGATCATTGGCCCCGACGATCAGCAGTTTGCCAGGGTGTCGCGGGTACAGCGCCTGCACTTGCGGCCAGACGAAGCTCAGCAAGGTCAGTACATCCATACGGCGCATACCCTGCCCCAGCGGCGAGGTGACGGTGACTTCGGTCTCGCCCAGACGAGTACGGCGGCTGCCAAGCTGGCCGGCGAGCATCCAGCCCGTGGGCCGGTCGAACAGTCGGGAAGGATTATCGATACGGAATTTGTTCTGGCCAATCCGTGGCCACGCGGTTTCAACGCTTTTCCAGTCACCGGGCAGCTCGAATTCAAGGCGTGAAACCAGTTCGATGTCATCCTGTTGATCGAGTCTGGCAGCCGGCACCAGATCGTCGCCCCGCATCAACACCCAGTTTGGCGTCATGCGCGCGTCGAAGCTGCCGCTCTTGCGCCCGTGGCTGATATTCACACGGTAAATCAGGCTGGCCTTGTCGGCAGTCGGACGCCAGATACCGCGCGCCGCTTTGCCAGGGGTCAGTTGCCATTGGCCGTCGGCCTTGAAATCGCTGTAGTGGCTGCCGTCGCCGAGGTCGAAATCCAGGCTGCGCACCGCCGAACCCTGGGCGAGCGTCAGGCGCACTTCGGCCTGATCGCTCTGGGGCAACAGGTGTACGTGATAATCCAGATTGACTTTGTTCGCTGCCCATACGGGTGAATTCACGACCAGTAGTCCAACGACCCACGCCTGCCGCCATCCCACAGCCATACACACTCCTTCGTGAAACGTTATACGTTCGGCCGTCAGCCCGCGCGGAAAATCAGGTGATCTTCCCAATCATCTTCCGGCACGCTGCCTTCGGCGAGCATGCGCCCGGACTGGGAAATCCGCTCGTGATGCACAGCATCGCGATCACCGCACACCAGGTGATGCCACAATGGAAGGTCCTTGCCTTCGCTGACCAGGCGATAGCCACAGGTCGGCGGCAGCCATTTGAATTCGTCGGCCTTGCCCGGCGTGAGCTGGATACAGTCCGGCACAGAGTCACGACGGTTGGGATAGTCCGTGCACTGGCAGGTTTTCAGGTCCAGCAATTTGCAGGCGATGCGCGTGTAATAAACGCTGTTGTCGTCTTCGTCTTCAAGCTTTTGCAGGCAGCACAATCCACAGCCGTCGCACAGCGACTCCCATTCCTCCCGATCGAGTTGATCAAGGGTTTTGCGTATCCAGAACGGTTCTACTTTGGCGGCCATGGTTCGAGCATCGACATCAGGTGGTGAAAAGGCAGCCAGTCTAGTGCCCGAAAGCCCGCGGGCCAAGCATTGGCGACTGTCGGTAGAACGGGCTTGTCAGATTTTGCGCTGCCAAGTAGGGTTTTGCGTCGCTCCCACTTTCAAACGTAGCAAGGAATCTCTTGATGAGTGCCAACCCACGCGTTGCCGATTACGCCATTCACCCTCAGTTCACCGATCGCTGGTCGCCCCGCGCCTTCACTGGCGAAACGATTCCAGAGGAAACCCTGCTGAGCTTCTTCGAAGCCGCCCGCTGGGCACCCTCGGCCTACAACTCGCAACCCTGGCGCTTCCTATACGCACGTCGCGACACGCCGAACTGGGAGCGCTACCTGGGCCTGCTGAACGAATTCAACCGCAGCTGGGCGCAACATGCTTCGGCCCTGGTGATCGTGATCTCGAAAACCACCTTCGCCGTGCCTGGCGCCACCGAAGAAACCCCGGCCCTGTGGCACACCTTCGACACCGGTTCCGCCTGGGGTCACCTGGCCTTGCAAGCGAGCCTGAGCGGTTGGCACACCCACGGCATGGCCGGTTTCGACCAGGAACTGACCCGCAAGGAGCTGAACATTCCTGAAGGCTACGCCCTGCACGCCGCCGTCGCGGTGGGCAAGCTTGGGGACAAGGCAAGCCTGGCGGATTACCTGCAAGCCCGTGAAGAACCCAGCCCGCGTCGTCCATTGAGCGAGTTGGCGGCTGAAGGTGATTTCACCCTCTAACAGCAAAAGATCGCAGCCTGCGGCAGCTCCTACAGGAGTTCACATAATCCTGTAGGAGCTGCCGCAGGCTGCGATCTTTTTTCGCTGCGCCTCAATACCCGCGATCGAAATCCACTTCCCCGCGCAACGCCTCTCCCGCCTGATACGCCCGCAGGTTCTCGACAAACAGCTTCACCATCATCGAAGGCGAAGTCGGTGCCGAGCTGTGGCCGGTCAGCAGCAGGCCCCAGGCTGTCCAGAATGGATGACGCTGGGGTAACGGCTCCTGACGGCACACGTCGATCACCGCACCCGCCAGATGCCCTTCCTTCAAGGCATCCACCAGATCCGCATCGACCACCGCCACACCGCGCCCGGCGTTGATGAACAACCCGGTCGGCTTGAATTGCTTGAACAGCGTCGCGTCGTAGATATCGTGGGTGTCCGGCGTGTTCGGCAAAAGATTGACCACGTAATCGACTTCACCGACCAGCCGCGGCAAATCCGCCATTGATCCGACTTCGATAAACGGCGCCTGTTCCCGCGCGCTGCTGGCAACGCCATACAACTCGACGCCGAACGGCACGAGGAACTGCGCGACACTTTGACCGATATCACCCGTGCCGACGATCAACACCTTGCGCCCCGCCAGGCTCTGGCCATGGCGGCTGTCCCACTTGCGCTCGACCTGGCTGACCAGTCGCGCCAGCACTTCACGTTCGTGACCGAGCATATACGTGAGCACATACTCGGCCATGACCTGTCCGAAGATGCCGACGGCACGGGTCAGCCGATAGTGCCGCGGCAAGCCATCGGCCAGCAGCGGCGTGATGCCGGCCCAGGTCGATTGCAGCCATTGCGGTTGATGGCCCTGGCGTAACAGGGTCGCCAGCAAATCTGGCTGGCCGAGCCACACCGGACAATCGGCGGCCTGGCTGGCCAGTTCGGCGGAATCACCGCTGGTCAGCACCTCCAGGTCCGGTGCCGCCTCGCGTAACAGTTGGGCGTACACGGGGTGGTCGTGTTCAGCAATCAGGACGCGCATGCTTCAAACCTTTCAAAAACGGTACAGACGGCCGCCGACAGAGCGGTGCTCCGTCGATGCTGCCATCGCAAAAATCAATCAGTGTTTCATAACCACTCTGAACAGAGCCTGTCTGCCGCTCACACCGGATCGTTGCGACGCAACAATTCTTCCGGCAAGTGCTCGATGTACTCGTCTTCGGCAGGCGGCATTTGCAGGTGATAACCCTGTTTGTCGAGGTTTTCCAGCACGACCGTGATGTCCTCGCGCGACAGTTTGCGCTCGGGGCTCAGCACCAGATCGAACGCGTGGATGGCCTTGCCGAAGGCTGCCATCAGGGGATCCGGCACACGTTCCAGAGCATCGCTCTTGAGCACATACAGGTACATTTCGTTTTTCTTCGAGCTGCGGTAGATGGAACAAATACGTTTCAAGGCTGTTCTCCGGCGGTGGCCAGGCTGTCGAGCAGCGCCTGGCCCATCAATTCGCGGCGCCAGCCACGCAGCGAATCAGGCAATTGGTAGGGACCATTGGGAAAGCCGCTCTTGAGCAGCGCTTCCAGGGTTTTCTTGCGCAGCATCAGTTCCGGCGCAATGTTCAGGCGCTCGGCTTCGGCCTGGCCGATGGCTTTCATCTGTTTGAGTAGCACGGCAGCGTCCACCGGCAATGGCTCAGGCACGGCTGGTGGCCATTGATCAGGCGACACACTGCCAGAGCGCTTGATCAGATCAAGCAGAAACTCGCCGTCCTGACGCACGGTACGCGGGTGCATGTCTTCGATTTTCGCCAAGGCACCGAGGTTATCCGGTTGCGTACGCGCCAGCGGCCACAACGAATGCTCGCGGATAATCCGGTTGCGCGGCAGGTCACGCGCGCGGGCTTCCTTTTCGCGCCAGGCGCAGAGCTCACGCAAAACGGCGAGTTGGGCGCGAGACAGCTTCCAGGCCAGCTTGGCATCGCGATAGACCTCGTACGGATCGATCTCGCGGCGCAGGTTGGCCACCAGTTCGGCGCCGTCTTCCAGGACCCAGGCGTACTTCTCGTCAGACAGCTTTGGCCGCAGCTTTACGAAGACTTCAGCCAGGTGCACGGCATCTTCGGCGGCATAGCTGATCTGTGTTTCGGAAAGCGGACGTTGCAACCAGTCGGAACGGGTTTCACCCTTGGGCAAGTCGATGCCGAGCACTTCCTGCACCAGCCGCGAATAACCCATGGAAAAACCGAGGTTCTGGTAAGCGGCAGCCAACTGCGTATCGAACAGTGGCGCCGGCAGGCTGCCGGTCAGGCGTAGCAAGACTTCGAGGTCTTCGCTGCACGCGTGGACAACTTTGACCACGGCCGGGTTTTCCAGCAGCGCGGCCAGTGGTTGCCAGTTATCGATGGTCAGTGGATCAATCAGGTAGGCGCGTTCGCCATCGCCGACCTGCAGCAGGCCGGCGATCGGGTAGAAGGTGTCGACCCGCATGAATTCGGTGTCGAGGGCAACGAATGGCAACTGCTGCCACTCGGCACACAACCGTCCGAGGCTATCGTTGTCGCGAATCCAGTGAATATCGATGGCCACACGGCTCTCCCTTGAAGAATGGCGCGCAGTATATATCGCCCCCGGCGATTTCCGCGCATCCACTGAACAAGAGCGTTAGCGAAAATTACTGCGTGACATACAGAATAGTCCGACAACGTCGGGCTAGCTGGTCTTACCCAGCACGTAGATCCGCATCCGCGCGCAACCCGGAAAAAAGTCCTGATGGCTGAGCAACCGGAAACCCGCCTGCCTGAACTCGCTTTCCACCTCGGTCTTGCTCGGTAACGGCCCTTCCACACCCGAGCGCGCGGCCTTGAAAAGACCGTCGAGGCGCACTGCGACAATCACCGTATCGCGACTGACCCGGTAAAACTCGCCCAGCATCGCCAGACGATGTTCCGGGTTGGTGAGGTGCTGAAACAGTTGCATGCAAAAAATGCAGTCAACCGCGTTCTCCGACAAGCCAATCGAGAACGCCGAGCTTTGAAAGGTCTTGATCCGCTTCAACAAACTCTGAGGGTGATGGGTGCGGGCGTGATCAAGGATGTCTTGAGATGGATCTGTCGCGAGAATTACCCGATTCGCATGCTCGGCCAGCACCGACCAGAAACGCCCCACACCGCAGGCCACATCCAGGATCAGGCCCGGCTCGCCGGCGACCTTGAGCGCATTGCGCACCAGACGCTCCTCACGCCAGAGCGCCAGACGCCCGGCCAGACCCGGCGCTTGCGGCTGAAGGCAGACGCGCGCGTGCTCCTGGTCGTAGCGCCGGGCAATCTCAAGCTCGATGGCGGATGGAGGCTGAGCGGACATGTGCAATGGCTCTTGATGAAAGTTCTACAGGCCGCAAGTCAGCGGCCGCCGTGTGAAACAAAACCTGTGCACTCAATCTTTGGCCAACACACCGTTGACCACTGGACCACGACATCCGGCAAACATGTCCAGATCCTGGTTGTAGACCTTGCTGTTGACTTCCAGCAGGCCAAGCATCGAATGGAACAAGTTGTCCTGGCTCAGGGGCTTTTCACGATTCTGTTGCAGGCAACGGGTATCTACCGCAAACGACTTTTTATAGCTGTCGGAGAACCACGCAAACATGGCTACATGCTTTTGCTGCTCGGGTGCCAGCATGTAAGGCGTGCCGTGGAGGAACAAGTTGTATTCACCCAGGGACTCGCCGTGGTCCGACAGATACAGCATCGCGGTATCCACTTTGTCCTGGTTACTGCGCAACAGATCGATCAAGGTCGACAGTACATGGTCGGTATATACCAGGGTGTTGTCGTAGCCGTTGACGATACTTTCGCGACTGCAATTGTTCAGGGCATTACTCTCGCAAACCGGGGTGAAGCGCTCGAACTCTTTCGGATAACGCTTGAAGTACTCCGGACCGTGGCTACCCATCTGGTGCAATACCAATACTGTGTCCTTGTCCAAGGTATCGATGAAATGTTGCAGACCCTGCAGCAGGATTTCATCGCGGCATTCACTGTTGGCGCACAGCGCCGGATCTTTCAGATTGCTGACGTCCTGAATGGTGACGCGATCGCACGTACCTTTGCAGCCTGACTGGTTGTCACGCCAGATCACGTCGAGACCCGCATGCTTGAGCACATCCAGCAGGCCTTCTTCGTTCTTTGCCTTGCTGGCGTTGTAGTCCTTGCGCCCCATATTGGAGAACATGCAAGGCACCGATACGGCGGTTTCAGTCCCGCAGGAATGCACATCGGTGAAGGCGATCAGGCCGTCTTCCTTACTCAGTTTCGGCGTGGTGTCACGGCTATAGCCAAGGATGCCGAAGTTCTCCGCCCGGGCACTTTCACCCACGACAAGAACCGTCAGGGATTTACGCCCATGCGTCTGCCAGGCCGGATTGCGCTGGGCATCTTCACCGATTTTGACAAAGGGTTGCCGTGCAGTTGCTACTTTCTCGCGCAAGAAACCAGCCGAGGCACCAATGTAGTTGCTTGGCACCACCATCAGGCGCAACTCGTGGTGATTGCGAAACAGCGAAGACAGACCTTGATAGTTAACCAGTGCAACACCACCAATGACCGCTGCCGAGGCAAAAGTCACCAAAACTTTACTGAGTAGTTCACGGTGCCAGCGACGATAATTAACCGGTGTCTTCCACAACAGCCAAGACGGTAAAACACCGAGCAGCACAATAAAAACAAACAACTTTGGCGACAGTAAGTCGCGCACTTCCGTAGCATTGGTCTCAGCGAAGTTACGCAACATGCCGGTGTCGATCAGAACACCATACTGGCTCATGAAATACGCCACACCCGCACTGATCATGAACAGCAGGGTCAGGACCGGCTTGAGCACCGGCCGGAATGCCAGCAGGGTCAGCACAATGTTGAAGGCCGCGAAGATCATCACCCCAAAGGCCACACGCATGACGATGCCTTTGCCGTCGGATGCGGTGATTTCGAACAGGTGCTGCCAGAGTACAAAATTGAAGCCAACTAACAAAAATGCGCTGGCAATCAGTGTCACCCATTCGGGGCGCACGGCTTTAATCTTAAGCATGAGATTCGGCGGGTCCTGAAAAAGTGTCTTCGGCAAATGTGAAAATTTCATTTACCGAGACAGCTCTAATTTTAGATAGCCAACCATCAATTTTTCGTGAAAAAGAAGCCAACAATCAGTTGGCTTATAAACCAGCCTGATACTTCCAGACTATTTGAGAATGGTTCAGCTCCGGTACAGCTTCGACTCAAGCCTGATGCAAATACCAGCGCCAGTCCTGCTCACCGACCTCCCCCATGAATTGGCGATATTCGGCGCGTTTCACCGCCAGGTAGACACTGAGGAATTCCCCGCCGAAGGCTTCTTTGGCCCAACTCGAACCTTCCAGCGATCGCAAGGTGGTCAGCCAGTCTGTCGGCAACAGTCTCGCAGCCTGGGCGTAGCCGTTGCCTTCCACCGGCGCACCAGGGTCGAGTTGTTCGCGGATACCGCGATGAATACCGGCCAGAATCGCCGCAGCCGCCAGATAAGGATTGGCATCTGCGCCACAGATCCTATGTTCGATGTGCCGGGAATATGCCGGCCCGCCCGGTACGCGCAAACTCACGGTGCGATTGTCCACGCCCCAGGTGGCCGCCAGTGGCGCATAGCTGTTGGCCTGGAATCGACGGTAGGAGTTGGCGTTGGGGCAGAACAGCAAGAGCGAATCGAGCAAGGTACTGAGCATGCCTGCGACGGCCTGCTTGAGCAGTGGCGTTCCATCCGGGGCTTCGCTGGCGAAAAGGTTGTTGCCATCCTTGTCCGCCAGGCTCACGTGCATGTGCATCCCGGTGCCGGCCAGGTCATCGAAAGGCTTGGCCATGAAACAGGCTGTCATGCCGTGCTTGTGCGCCACCCCCTTGACCAGACGCTTGTAGCGCACCGCTTCATCCATCGCCTGTAGCGCGTCGGTGCGATGTTCGAGGGTGATTTCCACTTGCCCCGGCGCGTATTCGGAAATGGCCGTGCGCGCTGGAATCCCCTGGAGCTTGCAGGCGTTATAGAGATCGGCCAGGAACGGTTCGATCTGCTCAAGCTCGCGCAAACCATAGACCTGAGTGCCGCGCGGACGCCCGCCATCGACATCCCGTGCCGGTTGTGGCCGGCCATTGCTGTCGCGTTGCTGATCCAGCAGGTAGAACTCCAGTTCCGCTGCCATGACCGGGTAATAGCCGTCAGCCTGTAAACCTTCGACGACTTTCGCCAGTAAATGACGAGGATCGGCAATAGTGGCGGGCATTCCCTCCGTCGGATGCATGCTGACCTGCACGGCCGCCGTCGGTATCAGACGCCACGGCATGCGCGTGAGACTGCCGCTGATCGGGTAGGCCCGGCAGTCGATATCACCCACATCCCAGACCAGCCCGGAGTTCTCCACGTCATCGCCATTGATGGTCAGGCCGAGGATGGTGCTCGGCAATGGCCGTCCGCTTTCATACACCGCCAGCAACTCGTCACGATGCAGCAGCTTGCCCCGCGGTACTCCGTTGTTGTCGAGGATGAACAGTTCGAACATTTCAATGTCCGGGTTCTGCTCCAGAAATGTCTGGGCTTCAAGCCTGGTGGCAAACGAGGTCGTGGCACAACTCATGGGAATTCTCTTTTTCCGTGTCAGACGGGTACGCAAAAGCACCCGCACTTTAATCCCGGCATCAAGCGGAATAGGTAGGAACAATCAGCGGAAAAAGCAGGAATCCGGCGGGCGCGCATGGCGGCAATGCCACAGCGCCCAGAAGGCCAGTTCAGAAGGAAGTGCAGAGAGGTTTGGCGCAGTGGCGGGCGTGAATCGACGAAGAAGGCTCGACGCTCGAGCGTCGATGGATGCCTTGAAGTGGATTACGACTGGCCAACCGTCCATAGAGAGAACCGCAGAAAACAGATGACCCGCAGCGTCACACGATGGGTTGAGTCGTTAAATCGGGATTTGAAGAACCTTGGATAAGGCCTGACTAAACATTTGGCTGCGACTTATATTTAATTTCTAAATACTTCGTCGGAATTTCTGATTTGCCGCCTCCAGGCCTCGCGCGCCTAATCGGAACCCTACTGTTCAAGGTCCGATCATGGAAAACACCCGAGCCACTTCCCGCCCTGCCCTCTGGTTCATGTTCAGCATTGTCCTGGTTGCCCTGAACCTGCGCCCTTCCATGGCCGCGGTAGGGCCTCTGCTCTCGGCGATTCGCGACGACATTGCGCTGAGCTTCAGCCAGGCTTCACTGCTGACCATGTTGCCAGTGACGGCCATGGGACTGGCGATGTTTGTCGGCCTGCACGTCAGCCAGCGATTCGGCGACCAGCGCACGGTGGTGTTCTCGTTGCTGATCATCGGCGTGGCCACGCTTTCGCGGTTGCTCCTTGATTCAGCTGCGGAGCTGCTTCTCAGCGCGGTACTGGCAGGTATCGGGATAGCCCTGATCCAGGCGCTGATGCCAGCGCTGATCAAATCCCGCTTCAGCGACAATGTCGCCCTGTGTATGGGACTCTACGTCACGTCGATCATGGGCGGTGCCGCCATGGGTGCTTCCTTTGCGCCACTGGTGATGGAACGTACCGGCAGCTGGCGTATGGGCCTGGCGATCTGGGCGATTCTCGCCGTGCTGGCATTGCTGCTCTGGGGTACCCAACGGGCGGAGATGCCGACACGGGATTCAAAGGCTTCCAGTAATGGTTCGTTCTTCGCCAATTCCCGCGCGTGGTTACTCGCGATCTTCTTTGGCCTGGGCACTGCGTCCTACACCTGTGTCCTGGCCTGGCTGGCGCCGTACTACGTGGAAAAGGGCTGGAGCGAGCAGCACGCCGGATTGCTGCTCGGATTTCTGACCGCCATGGAAGTGCTGTCGGGCCTGCTGACGCCCGTCATCGCCAATCGCAGCCGCGACCGCCGTGTCGTGCTGATGGTATTGCTTGTACTGATCATCGCCGGTTTCTGCGGATTGATTCTGAGCCCACAACATTTGAGCTTGATGTGGCCATGCCTGCTGGGGCTGGGCATTGGCGGCCTGTTCCCGATGAGCCTGATCGTATCGCTGGATCACCTGGACAATCCCTTGCGCGCTGGTGGCCTGACCGCCTTCGTTCAAGGCATTGGCTACTTGATCGCCGGCCTGTCGCCGCTGCTGGCGGGGATCATCCGCGACCGGCTCGGCAGCTTTGAATGGGCCTGGTGGTCGCTGACAGCGGTCATGGCACTGATGATGTTGATGGTTTTTCGCTTCAACCCAAGACACTACACCCGCCACATCCATTGATCCGGAGCCTGCCATGAAAACCATCGGTTTCGCCGCCGCTCACGCCAGCATGCTGCTTTGGGCCTTGTTGATCGCCGCGTCGTTTTCCGCGGCGGCGCAAGTCAGCCAGGCCATCGACCCGATCCTGCTGACCGGTTTGCGCCTGCTGTTTTGTGCCTTGGTGTTTCTGCCGCTGTTGCTGTTAAAAGGCGATGCGATCATGACCGCTCGTGGGCTGCTCGGTCACGCGGTGCTCGGCCTGCTGCTGGCGCTGTACTTCGGCTCGCTGTTCGAAGCATTGCGCTACACCTCGGCCGTCAATACCGGGACGATGTTTACGCTGGTGCCGCTGATGACCCTGGGTTTCGAAGCCGTGCTGACACCTGACGGCAGCCTGAAACAACGGATTGTGCCGATGCTGCTCGCCGCTGCCGGGGCGGTTTTGCTGATAATGAAAGGCACCGGCCCCGACGAATTGCCATCGCCGTATGCATTGACGGTGTACGGCGTCGGTTGCCTGGCGATGGCACTCTACGCCCCTCTCAGCCAGCGCCTGAAAGCCAACAGCCTCAAGGGGCGTGGGCCGGTGCCCATGACGTTCTGGAACATGCTGTTCGGTGCGCTGTTTCTGCTGGTGTTCTGTGGATTCAGTGGCGGTTGGCGCTCGGCATCATTACTGACGCTCAACGATTTCTATTGGCTGATGTACCTGGCGGTATTCGCCACCCTGGCGACGTTTTGGCTGCTGCATCGGGCCATCGGCGTGATCGCGCCGTCCTCGGTGATTTCCTACATCTACCTGAGTACGCTGTTCATCACCCTGTTTCACTGGCTGTGGGGGCGCCAGACGCCGCTGCCGCTGGAAATGGCCGGCGCGGTGCTGGTCGGCCTCGGCATGTTCGCGCTGTTGATGTCCAGCCGCCGCGCCGTGTCGGCGATGGTCCAGGGCTGACACGGGCCTGGGCGAAACGTCCTGCAAGGCATTCTCCCTGCTCGCTCATTCCGCTAGGATCTTTCGCTCATCCTTGCGCACGGTCAGTGCAAGGGACGCAGCGAGACGCAATGGATGCTGAACAGTAATTCGCTTAGAAAACTCGACATGCAGGACCTCATGGTGTTCGTCGCCGTGTACGAGCAAAACAGCGTCACCGGCGTATCCGAGACGCTTTGCGTCAGCCAGTCCACGGTGAGTTACTGCCTGAAAAAACTGCGCACCTGTTTCGGGGACGAATTGTTCATCAATACCCGCACCGGTGGCATGCAGCCCACCTGCAAGGCCGGCACGATGTACCCTCACGTGCTGAAAGTCCTGGAAAGCATCAACCTGTGTCACGCCGGCCCACCCACGTTCGACCCCGGGCTGAAACCCGTGACCTTCAACATCTGCGCACCGGAATATTTCGAACAGTTGATCCTGCCGCGCCTGCTGAAACGCTTCGACCTCGCCGATCTTCCAGTGATGGTCAATGTGTTCAAACTCGAAGCCGATATCCCTGCCGAAGCGTTGCGCGAAGGCAGCCTCGACCTGGTGATGTGCTTCGGCCCGCACTTTCATCGCAGTCACATCGACTTCAAATCCCGGACGCTGCTCGAAGACGATCTGGTGTGTGTTTTCGACAAACGCGCCACGCCGGCGGAACCGCGCTTGAGTCTGCAAACCTATGTCGAACGTCGACACGTGTTCCCGACACCCTGGACGTCCGCCACCAACATGGTCGACGGCTGGCTTGCGCAGCAAGGACAACAGCGCCAGATCGTCGCACGCGCCAACAGCTACAGTGCAGCGCTGAAACTGATTACCGGCACCGACTATGCCCTGACCCTGCCCCGGCGCATCCAGCAACTTCTGGCCAACACAGACACTTTCAATCACTGTGAAGCACCCGAAGGCTTGCCGGGTTTCACCCTCGACATGCAGTGGAGCCAGGACGCGGATCAGGACAGCGCCAACACCTGGCTACGAGCGCAGGTGATCCAGGCCGGCGTCGAGCAGGCAACGGCCTGATATTCAGTTGCTGATGGCGGTCTTGCTGTAGGAATCGCGATCGATGTCAAGAGTCTCCACGCACAGCTGGACTTCAACGCCAGTCGGCCACTCACAAAGCTCCTGCACCACCGCCAGCAGGCTTTCAGACAGTTGCTTCTTGATCTCTGCGGAACGACCACTCAACAGCGCCAGTTTCACATGCACGAACGCCCGCTCGGCCAGTACCGTACCGACCCTGAACGTATCGACCTTGACCGCGCGGCTCTTGATGTCGAATTCGGCAAACTGACCGGAACCCACCAGCGTATTGTTCAACCGCATCAATGCCACATCGGCATTCAGATCAGTCAGGTTGGCGGTGTATTCCATGTGCAGGTGAGGCATGAGTCAGATCCTGTAAGTAGTTGGGCAGGTCGTACATATAACACAGCGTCGCCCTGTTCATTAGGGCAGTGGCAAAACGGCACGTTCACTCATGAACGCTTCCAGGCGCGAGCGTAACCAGCGCTCGGCAGGGTCGGTATCGACATGACTGAGCCAGACCATGGACAGGTCCAGAGTCGGCGTCTTGATCGGAAAGGGCTCCTTGAACAGCATTCCCGATGCAGCCATCGCCTCGGCGGTGTAATCCGGCAGACTGGCAATCAGGTCCGTCCCGGCGAGCAAGGCTGGCAACGCACTGTATTGCGGTACCGAGAGCACTACCTGGCGCGTGCGACCGATATCTGCCAGCCACTCGTCGGCATAGCCACTGACGTTGGCGGTATGGGACACCAGCACGTGTGGTCGCGCGCAATATTCATCGAGGGTCAGCGGTGTGTCGGAGGCATCGGCGCGCAATATGCTGGGATGGATGTGCCGCAGCAACTTGCGCTTGGCATTGGCCGGCAAGCCACGGGTCTGGCTGATACCCACCGTGATATCACCAGACGCCAGCAAGTCGGGAATTCGCCAGTAATCGACATGCTGCACCACAAACACCACGTTGGGCGCTTCCTGGCGCAAGACTCGCAGCAATGGCGGCAACAGGCCAAACTCGACATCGTCGGACAGACCGATGCGGAACGTCATCGTACTGCTGGCCGGATCGAAATCATGGGTCAGACTCAAGGCCACGGACAAGGAGTCCAGCGCCGGCGACAGATGCTTGATGATCTCCTCTGCCCGCGCTGTCGGTTCCATGCGATGGCCGACGCGTATGAACAGCGGATCATTGAACATTGCACGCAAGCGGTTGAGCGCCGAACTGATGGTCGGCTGACCGAGAAACAGCTTCTCCGCCACCCGAGTGACATTACGCTCGAGCATCAGTGTTTCGAATACCACCATCAGGTTGATATCCGCCTTGCGTAGTTCGTTGCGATTCATCCACTGCCCCCGATCTCCAAATCTGCTGACAGTTTAGGTAGCTGGCGCGACTGCCGTCTATCCGACTCAGGTCCAACAGCCTGACGCGGGTTGAAACGAAGCTGCCCTGAACGAGCAACTTCATCATCCTCAAACTACATTTCCTTGATCGGGGTCTGGTCGCAGGTCCCCTTGATCAAACTGATTGCATGCAGGCAATCAGCCTTGTTGACGTAAGCCTCCCCGCTGGCAATCGTTTCATGATTGCCAGCCCTCAACCGCCAACGCCATTGGCCCTTGCCAGTCAGGACGGTGCCGCGGATTTGCCTGTAAATCTCAAAATACATTGCTCGCTCCTTGCGATTGCTGGTGACTGCAGATCAGTGGTCTGCGAAACCAGAGTAAAGGAGGAGTTTCCAGGGCGATTACTTTCAATGTCAGGGGATATTTCGCACTGGCACCCCTGAATAACCGTGTGCAATTTTTCCCGCGGACAAAAACAAAACCCCTACCTGCATACGCAGATAGGGGTTTTGGAATTTAATCTTGACGATGACCTACTCTCACATGGGGAAACCCCACACTACCATCGGCGATGCATCGTTTCACTGCTGAGTTCGGGATGGGATCAGGTGGTTCCAATGCTCTATGGTCGTCAAGAAATTCGGGTACTGAGTCGTGACCAGATGGCCTCGCTTCAGCAAATTGGGTAGGTGATAGCTTTCGGTGTTTTGCGAG